>NZ_CP054021.1:3502500-3635000 GCF_005862305.2 Rhizobium indicum
ATCGCTATGGGCGACCTCAGTACCGATGCCAAGCCGCTTTCGGACAAGGATACGCTCGGCATCGCGATGCAGAGCATGATCTCCAACCTGCGGACCACCGCCGGCATCGCCGATCAGATCGCAAACGGCGACCTGACGGTGTCTCCGAAGCCGCTCTCCGACAAGGATGCGCTGGGCCTCGCCCTGGAGCAGATGGTCGAACGTCTGCGCGGCGTCGTCGCCGACGCGATCTCCGCCGCCGAGAACGTCTCTTCCGGCAGCCAGGAACTCTCGGCAAGCTCCGAGCAGGTCTCGCAGGGCGCCACCGAACAGGCGGCTTCGGCCGAAGAGGCTTCCGCCTCGATGGAAGAGATGGCTTCCAATATCAAGCAGAACGCTGACAACGCGGCGCAAACGGAAAAGATCGCCCGTCAGTCGGCCAAGGATGCTGAAGCCAGCGGCGAGGCCGTCTCCCGTGCCGTCGATGCCATGCGCACGATCGCCCAGAAGATCGGCATTGTCCAGGAGATCGCCCGCCAGACCGATCTGCTGGCTCTGAATGCCGCTGTGGAAGCAGCACGCGCCGGCGAACACGGCAAAGGTTTTGCGGTCGTCGCCTCGGAGGTGCGCAAGCTTGCCGAACGCAGCCAGTCGGCTGCCGCCGAAATCAGCGCCATGTCGAGCGATACCGTGACGGCCGCCCAGGAAGCCGGCGATATGCTCGGCCGTCTGGTGCCCGACATCCGCAAGACGGCGGAACTGGTCTCCGAGATCAGTGCTGCCTGCCGCGAACAGGATATCGGGGCTGCCCAGATCAACGAGGCAATCCAGCAGCTCGACAAGGTGACGCAGCAGAATGCCGGTGCCTCCGAGCAGATGTCGGCGACCTCCGAGGAGCTCGCTTCCCAGGCCGAGGAACTGCAGACCTCGATCGCCTTCTTCAGGGTTGACATGGCGGGCGGGCGCCGCGATCGCACGCCGGCTGCAAAACTCACCGTCCGCAGCCGGGCTCCGGCCACACCGCGCAAGCCGGCCAGCAAGGCGCCGGCCAATACGGTCGCCGGCCAGCAGGCCCGCGCCAAGGGGTTTGCCCTCGATATGTCGATGGGCGGTCCCGACACGGCCGATGACGAGTTTAGGGAGAGCGCATAGCGCTCCCCCGTTCGCAACTGTCGTGGGCCAGCCAGCCTGGCCCACGACGCGCACTCCGGCGCTCGCGTGCCGGCACGGAAGTCCGCCAATTTCCTTCCGTGGCATGTCTTTGCCTACTCGAATTTCTTTGCTGCATGATGCCGCGCGCCCCTGGACCCCATTTTATTGCTTCGCTCTCGGAGAGGTATATTGAGATGCGTATTACGATCAAACTTAAGCTCGCAGCCGCATTCGGCTTTGTCATACTGTTGCTGGTAGGCAGCGCGGTCTATGGAATCATCAGCCTCAGTTCCCTGAACGATGCTGTCGGCAACCTTGTTTCAGGTCCTGCAAAAAGGCTGGAACTGGCTCTGGAGGCAAAGACTGCCGAGCTTAATGCCGTTCGCTGGCAGAAGAATGCCCTTCTGGAAATGGATCCCGAAGTGGCCAGGAAGGACTACCAGAACTCGGCGAAGAGCCTGGATGAAATGGTGGCCTTCGCCACGGGCGGCCAACAGCTCGCAACCACCGAGGGCAAACCCACTTGGGACAGGCTGGTTGAGCTTGCCAAACGCTTCAATGAGAGCTCCAACAAGGTCGCCTCCATCCAGGAAAGCGGCGACAGGGCAGGGGCCGCGGCGCTTTCGTCGGGAGAGGTCCGCGTCCTCGTCGTGGAATTGGAAGAGGTTTTCGAGACGCTCGTCGCACTTCAGCAGAAGTCGATGACGCAAGCCGATGACGACACCGACATTCTTTATAGTTCGACGAAGAACATGCTCATCGGTATTGCTGTCGGCGCTTCCGTCATCGCGTTCGCTGCTGCGCTATGGATCGCGCTCGGCGTCAACAGCGGCCTGCGCAAGATCATGAACGTTGCCAGCGCCGTCGCCATCGGTGACCTGAACCAGAAGGTCGAGATCAGGAGCAACGACGAGATCAAGGATCTCGTGAACACGATCAACGTTATGACGGAAAATCTTCGCAACACCGCGGAGATCGCCAATCAGATCGCAAACGGCGACCTGACGGTGTCTCCGAAGCCGCTCTCCGACAAGGATGCGTTGGGCATTGCGCTCGAGCAGATGGTCGAGCGCCTGCGCGGGGTTGTCTCCGACGCGGCCGCTGCCGCAGAAAATGTCTCGGCCGGCAGCCAGGAACTCTCCTCGAGCTCCGAGCAGGTGTCGCAGGGCGCAACTGAACAGGCCGCGTCGGCCGAAGAGGCTTCTGCCTCGATGGAAGAGATGGCCGCCAACATCAAGCAGAACGCCGATAACGCCGCCCAGACCGAAAAGATCGCCCGCCAGTCGGCCAAGGACGCGGAGATGAGCGGTGAAGCGGTGACGCGTGCTGTCGACGCCATGCGCACGATTGCCCAGAAGATCGGCATCGTCCAGGAAATCGCCCGCCAGACCGATCTGCTGGCTTTGAACGCTGCCGTCGAAGCCGCGCGTGCGGGGGAACACGGCAAGGGTTTTGCGGTCGTCGCCTCGGAAGTGCGCAAGCTTGCCGAACGCAGCCAGTCGGCCGCCGCCGAAATCAGCTCTATGTCGGGCGATACGGTCAAGGCCGCTCAGGAAGCCGGCGACATGCTCGGCCGGCTGGTGCCCGATATCCGCAAGACGGCGGAACTGGTTTCCGAGATCAGTGCCGCCTGCCGCGAGCAGGATATCGGCGCCTCGCAGATCAATGAAGCGATCCAGCAGCTCGACAAGGTGACGCAGCAGAATGCCGGTGCTTCCGAGCAGATGTCTGCGACATCGGAAGAGCTCGCGACCCAAGCGGAAGAACTGCAGACGTCGATCGCCTTCTTTAAAGTCGATACGGCAAGCAATCGCCAGCATCGCGTGCCGGCCGCCAAGGTCACGGTCCGCAGCCTGGCTTCCGCCGCCGGCCGCAAGCCCATGTCCAAGAAGCCGGCTGCCAACAGCGTTGCCGGCCAGCAGGCTCGGGCGAAAGGCTTCGCTCTCGATCTCTCGATGGGTGGTCCCGATAGTGGGGACGCCGAGTTCAAGGAAAGCGCATGATCATGGCCACGACATCTCTGGAAGCGCAATTTGTGACCTTCAGCCTCGGCGAGGAGATTTTCGCCGTGCCGGTTGAGGTCGTACGGGAAATCCTCGACTATGCGGAAGCTTTCAAGATTCCGAATGGTCCTGACTATCTGCTCGGCCTGCGCGATGTGCGCGGGCAGGGCGTGCCGACGATCGACCTTCGATTGAAGCTCGGCATGACGAAGACCGTGCCGACACCGCACACGCGGGTGCTCGTCCTCGACGTTCCGATGGAAAGCCGGCTGCTGACGCTCGGCCTCGTCGCCGACCGCGTCTTCGAGGTCACGCCGTTCCGGCGCGAGCAGATCGAGGCAGCGCCCGATATCGGCGTGCGGTGGCGCTCGGACTATATCGCCGGCGTCGTTCGCCGTGAAAACGGCTTCGTCGTCATCATCGATCTTGCACGCTTGCTGTCGCGCGAGGACGCCTCGGCACTGCAATCGGCGGCCTGACCCGCGCATCAACTCGGAGTACTGCATTCTATGAGTATGGCAGCAGCGGTGGAAACCCAATTGCCGGGTGACCGGATCAGCAAGCGCAATTTCGACAAGCTTGCCCGGTTCATCTACGACTATAGCGGCATCAAGATGCCGCCGACCAAGCTGACGATGCTCGAAGGGCGGCTGAGGCGCCGCCTTCGCGCAACCAACCACGCGACCTTCGACGATTATTGCGACTTCCTGTTCAATGAGGATGGCCTCGCCCAGGAAACCGTCTACCTGATCGACGTGGTGACGACGAATAAGACCGACTTCTTCCGCGAAGCCAAGCATTTCGACTATCTGCAGAGCGTGGCGTTGCCGGCGATCGCCAATAGCGGCGTGCGGACCATCCGCACCTGGAGTTCGGCCTGCTCGACGGGGGCGGAACCCTACACGATGGCGATGGTGCTGGCGGAGTTCGCCGAAGGCCGCAATGACGTCTCCTGCAGCGTGCTGGCGACCGACCTTTCCACCGACGTGCTGCAGACGGCGCGCCGGGGCATCTACCCGGAAGATTTGATCGCGCCTGTGCCGCGCGATCTGCAGCGCAAATACGTGCTGACAGCCAAGCAGCCAGGTCGGCGGGAGGTGCGCATCACGCCGAAACTGCGCAGCAAGATCGGTTTTGCCCGTATGAACCTGATGGACGAGAAATACGCGATCGGCGAACCGATGCACGTCATCTTCTGCCGCAACGTGCTAATCTACTTCGACAAACAGACTCAGGCCGGCGTGCTCAACCGCCTCTGCGCCTGCCTGGCGAAGGGCGGCTATATGTTCATCGGTCACTCCGAATCGATCACCGGCTTCGATCTGCCGTTGAAGCAGGTCTCGAATACGGTGTTTCAGCGTATCTAAAGCGCATCGCGTCATCCCAAAACCGCTGCGCACTTCTGGACGGCATGCATTAGGGGCATTCATGGCTAAGAAAATCCGCGTTCTCATCATCGACGATTCCGCCAGCATCCGCCAGACGCTGACCCATGTGCTGGAGCAGGATCCCGATATCGAGATCATGGCGGTCGCATCCGACCCTTTCATGGCGGCGCGGAAGCTCCAGGAGGAGATCCCCGATGTCATCACGCTCGACGTCGAGATGCCGCGCATGGATGGCATCACCTTCCTGCGCAAGCTGATGTCGCAACGGCCGATCCCCGTCGTGATGTGCTCGTCGCTGACGGAAGCGGGTTCGGAAACGCTGCTCCAGGCGCTGGAGGCCGGCGCCGTCGACGTCATTTTGAAATCGAAGATCGGAGCGGCCGACAGCCTTGCCGACGATGCGATGCGTATTCGCGAAGTCGTCAAGAGCGCCTCGCATGCACGGCTTTCCAACGTGCGCCGCGCCGCCGGAACCATTCGCCCGGCTTCGGCGGAGGGGCCGGCCAAGAAGCTGACCGCGGATGTGATGCTGCCGCCACCGACGGGGCGGGCCATGGCTAAGACGACGGAGATGGTCGTCTGCGTCGGCGCCTCCACCGGCGGCACCGAAGCGCTGCGCGAGTTCCTGGAGGAACTGCCGGCCAATGCACCTGGCATGGTGATCGTCCAGCATATGCCGGAAAAATTTACTGCCGCCTTCGCCAAGCGGCTGAACGGGCTCTGCGAGGTCGAGGTCAAGGAAGCCGTCGATGGCGATCCGGTGCTGCGCGGCCATGTGCTGATCGCGCCAGGCGACAAACACATGCTGCTCGAACGCCAGGGTGCGCGCTACTATGTGAGCGTCAAGACCGGGCCGCTGGTGTCGCGACACCGGCCTTCCGTCGACGTGCTCTTCCGCTCGGCGGCGCGCTCGGCCGGCTCGAACGCCATGGGGATCATCATGACCGGCATGGGCGACGACGGCGCGCGCGGCATGCTGGAAATGCATCAGGCCGGCGCCTACACAGTGGCGCAGGACGAGGCGAGTTCCGTTGTTTTCGGCATGCCGAAGGAGGCGATCGCCAAAGGCGGCGTCGACCGTATTCTGCCGCTCGATCAGATCGCTCGCGAAGTGCTGATGACACAACAGAAGTTTTAAGTCGGTTTCAAGGGAACCGGCTGAAGCCGGCGGTATCGCACGATGCCGCCGGCTTTTGATCATAGCCGTCAAGTTCTGTATTCAGGCGAGATAACCGCCGTCGATCGTCAGGCTGGTGCCGGTGACGAAGGCGGCCTCGGCACTGACGAGATAGGCGGCGAGACCGGCGATCTCGCGGTCCTCACCCAGGCGGCCAAGCGCCATCAGCGGCTTGAGGCGCTCATGATCGTCCTCATTGGGGTTCATGTCGGTCGCCGTCGGGCCGGGCTGGATGTTGTTGACGGTGATGCCGCGTGGGCCGAGATCGCGGGCGAGGCCGCGGGTCATCGAGGCGATCGCGCCCTTCGTCATGCTGTAGACTGCGGAGGTCGGAAAGCCGCTGCGATCGGCGGTGACGCTGCCGATGGTGATGATGCGGCCGCCTTCCTTCATATGTCTTGCCGCTGCCTGGATGCCGACGAAGGCAGCGCGGACATTAATGGCGAACATCCGGTCGAAATCTTCGAGCGAATAGTCGTCGAGCGGGTTGAGGATGAGAATCCCGGCATTGCTGACGAGAATGTCGAGACCGCCAAAGGTCTCGGCTGTCAGCGCGACAGCATCCTGCACGGCTTTCGCGTCGGCACTGTCGGCCCGGATCGCTAGCGCCCTGCCGCCGGCAGCCTCCAATTCGGCGACGATCGCCTTCGCCTTGTGCTCCGAGCTGGAATAGGTGAAGGCGACGGCGGCGCCGTCGGCGGCGAGCCTTCGGACGATGGCGGCACCGATGCCGCGTGAGCCGCCGGTAACGAGGGCGATCTTGGTGGAAAGGGGTTGAGACATGCAGGTTTCCTTTGTTTTTGGATAGATCAGTCTAGAATTGTGCATGGAAAGGCCGGTTCGGAGTTGTCCCTTCGTCAGCGGAGGCTTCTGATTGCCATGCGTGCGATACCGCGTAGCGTCGCGGGTGGGGCGCCGTTTCGGGCGCTGACTTTCATGCCCGACAGGGCAGCGCCGAGAAACGGAATGGCGTCGGCGATATCGATATCTGTTGCGAGATCTCCGGTCCTGCGAGCCTCCGCGAGAAGGCTCTCGATCGCCGCGTGAAGCGCGTGGCCGGCGCTGTCGGTAAGAGCTGCGACCTCGGCATCGGTGCGGCCGAATTCACAGATGGCGCTGACACCGAGGCAGCCGCGCCGCGCTTCGGCAGCGGGACGCGAGGCGAAGGCGACAAGAGCGCCTTCCAGCGCCTCGATCGGCCGGCCTTCGCGGCGAAGATCGGCGATGATGTTGTCGATGCTCTCCACATTGTAGCGCTTCAGCGCTTCCAGATAGAGGCCGCGCTTGTCGCCGAAGGTGTCGTACATGCTTTGCCGGCTGATCTTCATCGCCGTCAGCAATTCCTCGGTCGAGGTGCCTTCATAGCCGTGCTCGGAAAATACGCCGATGGCGGCATGAAGGGCGGTGTCGCGATCGAATTCCTTGTGTCGTGCCATGACGAGGCTTCTACTCTTATTGGACTGATCTGTCCAGAATAAAATTAATGGTTTCTGGCACCGCAGGGCAGCCATGCGCGCCTCCCCTTGAAATTTCCCTGATTTTGTGGTCTTGAGGCCGCCAATCTTCGCAGCGCTGCCTGTCATGCATGTTCAGGGACACTTCCCGCCCCTGGCAGCGCGCGCGCCCCGTATCAGTCCCAAGGAAAAATGCGCCGATGGCCCGTTCAGCTCTTCTCAATGTCATGGTTCAGGCTGCCCTCAAGGCAGGAAAGTCGCTGGGACGTGATTTCGGCGAAGTGCAGAACCTGCAGGTTTCCGTGAAGGGACCGGGCGATTTCGTTTCCACCGCCGACCGCAAGGCCGAAAAGATCGTCAGGGAAGAGCTGCTCAAGGCGCGTCCGACCTATGGCTTCCTCGGCGAGGAAAGCGAGGAAATCAGGGGCACCGACGGCGCGCATCGCTGGATCGTCGACCCGCTCGACGGCACGACGAACTTTTTGCACGGCATCCCAGCCTTCGCTGTCTCGATCGCGCTCGAACGCAATGGCGAGATCGTTGCCGCCGTCGTCTTCAATCCGGCGACCGACGAACTCTATACCGCCGAGCGTGGCGGCGGCGCCTTTCTCAACGACCGGCGCCTGCGCGTCGCTGCGCGCCGGGCACTGTCGGATTGCGTCATCGGCTGTGGCGTGCCGGCGCTCGGCAAGCGCAATCACGGCAAGTTCCTGGTCGAGCTTCGCCACGTGATGGGCGAAGTGGCAGGCATCCGGCGCCTGGGCTCGCCGACGCTTGATCTTGCCTATGTCGCGGCCGGGCGTTTCGACGGTTTCTGGGAAGCGGAGCTTGCGCCCTGGGATATGGCGGCTGGCATCCTGCTCATCCGCGAAGCTGGCGGTTTCGCCACCGACTGGGACGGTGGCGCGACGATGCTGGAGAGCGGCACGATCGTCGCCGGCAACGAGATTATCCACAAGGCGCTGATCGAAGTCGTCAAGCGGCCGGTTCCCGCCAAGTGACCGAACGAAAATCTGGCTGTTGTAAAGTCACGGTTTTCTCCCCGGCATACTTCAATTCGGCACAATGTTGTTCTAGTCTCCGCCAGCAGGGAATCCGGAGGCTGCGTAACCTATGGAAAATGTGAATGTGGCGGAGATCGGCTCCACCGAAAAGACGGCGGGCATTTATGCCAACAGGCTTTCGAGCCCCATGCCCTTCCTCTGGACGATGCTGCTTTTCCTCGTCATCGTCGGTTTTATCGCCGCCATCCTCTTCCGCCAGACGCAGACCGCCTTCATGCACAATCCGGGCCTCAACGGCCTGATCGTCGGCGTTCTCGCGGTCGGAATCATCCTTGTTTTCAACCATGTACTGGCGCTTCGCCCCGAGGTGCGCTGGTTCAATTCGTTCCGCGCCGCCGGCAGCGTCGACAAGGTCAACCGCAATCCGCGGCTGCTTGCGCCAATGCGGGCGCTGCTCGGCAGCCGCAAGTCCGCAGTGTCGCTGTCGACGACGGCGCTACGCTCGATCCTCGATTCGATTGCCAGCCGCCTCGACGAATCGCGCGACGTTTCGCGCTACCTGATCGGCCTCTTGGTCTTCCTCGGCCTGCTCGGCACATTCTGGGGCCTCATCGGCACGATCGGTTCGATCAGCATTGTCATCCAGTCGCTCGATGCCGGCTCGAACGGCACCGGGGACGTGCTCTCGGCGCTGAAGGAAGGGCTTTCCACGCCGCTTTCGGGCATGGGCCAGGCCTTCTCCTCCTCGCTGCTCGGCCTTTCCGGTTCGCTCATTCTCGGCTTCCTCGACCTGCAGGCCGGCCGCGCGCAAAACCGCTTCTATATGGAGCTGGAAAACTGGCTCTCCTCGGTCACGGATGTCGGCTCCGATCATCTTGCCCCAGCTCTCGACGCCGTTTCCGGCGCTTCGTCGGACGACATGCGCGCGCTCTCCGATTATCTGCGCAAGGTCTCGGAAGAGGGCGGCGCCGGCAGCCAGCGCTCCGTCGCTGCCATGGCGAGCCTTGCCGAAGGCATTCAGGGTCTCGTCAAGAACATGCGCAACGAGCAGCAGATGCTGCGCGACTGGATCGAGGCACAGCAGGACGAGGCCAAGGCAATGCGACGCACGCTCGACCGGCTTGCCGAACGCATCGGCGTGCAGGAGCGCGCAGGTGAGAGGGGCGAGCGTTTGCGCGACCGTGCCAGCCAGGCAGAAAAGAGCGAGGGCAAGTAAGCCATGGCTCTTGCCCGCAACCGGCGCCGCGAACGCACGGTGGATTACTGGCCGGGTTTCGTCGACGCGCTGTCGACGCTGCTCATTTCCATCATGTTCCTGCTGACGGTCTTCGTCGTCGGGCAGTTCATCCTCAGCCGCGAGATCACTGGACGCGATGAGGTGCTCAATCGTCTCAACAGCCAGATCAACGAATTGACGCAGCTTCTCGCGCTCGAAAAGGGCAGCAACCAGGATCTCCAGGATTCGGTCGCCAATCTGCAGGCCTCGCTTGCCAGCGCCGAAGGTGACCGGTCGCGGCTGCAGGCGCTGCTGAATGCCGGTTCGGGCGGTCAGGATGCGGCACAGAAGCGGATCGGCTCGATGACGCAGGAGCTCGACGAGCAGAAGCAGGTGAGCGAGCGGGCGCTCAGCCAGGTCGAATTGCTGAACCAGCAGATCGCAGCGCTTCGCAGCCAGATTGCCGCCGTCGAAGCAGCCCTTCAGGCGTCGGAGGAGAAAGACCGGGTCTCGCAGACCAAGATCGCCGACCTCGGCAGCCGCCTCAACGTGGCGCTCGCCGCACGCGTTCAGGAGCTGAACCGCTACCGTTCCGACTTCTTCGGCCGTCTGCGCGAGATCCTCTCGGACCGCGAGAATATCCGCATCGTCGGCGACCGGTTCGTCTTCCAATCGGAAGTGCTGTTTCCCTCGGGCGGCGCCGATCTCAACCCGGAGGGGCAGACCGAGATGGCGAAGCTTGCTAGCGCCCTTCTCGATCTCGCCAAAGAAATTCCGCCCGAGATCAACTGGGTGCTGCGCGTCGATGGCCATACCGACAATGTGCCGCTTGGCGGAACTGGCCGCTATCGCGACAATTGGGAACTCTCCTCGGCGCGCGCGATTTCGGTCGTCAAATTCCTGATTGCACAAGGCGTGCCGGCCGACCGGCTGGTTGCCGCCGGCTTCGGCGAGTTCCAGCCGATCGCGCCTGGCGATACACCGGATGCGCGCTCTACCAACCGCCGCATCGAGCTGAAGCTGACCGAGAAGTGATTAACATCATATCGCCTGCCGCGCGTCCTTTAGCCGGCCGGCGAGGAAATCGCGCACGGCGGGGCTGTCGCTGAGGCCGATTGCTGTCATATAGGCATCGGCTGCCGCGGTATGATCGCCGACCTGGGTCAGGAGAAAGGCACGCACCGCCCAGTAGGGCTGGTAGCTTGCGATGTCGCGCGGATCGAGCTTGTCGAGCTGCTCCAGCCCGGCAGCGGCGCTCGAGGCCCTGCCGATCACCGCAGCCTGGCTGACGCGCGCACCCAGCGTCGGCTTCATCATCACCAGCGCTGCGTAGAGTGTCGTCAGCGCCTGCCAGTCGGTCGTTCCCGATAGCCGGCGCGCCGCATGCACGGACTGGATCGCCGCCTGGCACTGGAAGGGGCCGAAACGGTCGAAGCTGCCGGCCTTGCGCAGCAGCGCATCCGCCTCGGCAATCATGATCGCGTTCCACGCAGTCGTATCCTGCTCATCCAACGGCACATATCGGCCATCGCCGCCGCGCCGGGCGCTGCGGCGGGCTTCGCAGTGAAGCATCAGCGAGAGCAGGCCAACAGCTTCCGGTTCGTCCGGCAGCACCGCCAGAAGCGCACGGCCGAGCCAGATCGCTTCGCCGGCGAGCGAATGGCGTTCGTTCTCTCCGTCAAGACCGTCCCAGCCGAGACCGTAAGCCGCGTAGATCGCCGAAAGCACCGCCGCCAACCGCCCCGGCAACGCGGGGCGAGGCGGAACGGCGAAGGGAATGCCGGCATCGCGGATCTTCACCTTGGCCCGCACCAGCCGCTGGCTCATCGCCTCCGGTGAGACGACGAACGATCGGGCGATGATCTTTGCTTCGATGCCAGGAACGGTCTGCAGCATCAGCGCCGTATGCACGGAGCTGTCGATGGCGGGATGGGTGCAGGCAAACAGCAGCTTCAGCCGCTCATCGGGAAAGACGGCGCTGCCGGCCGCATTCATGCGTTCCTCCGCCTCCTCGAAAGCGACCGATATCGTCGTTTGCGCATTGGCCTCGACAGTGCGGTGGCGGGCAGCCTGCATGAGGTTGCGGCGGGCAGCCACCAGCAGCCAGGCTTCCGGATTGCCAGGAATGCCGCGCTCCGGCCAGACGCGAAGCGCCGAAGCCAGCGCTTCCGACAATGCATCTTCTGCCGCCGGCACGTCGCGCGAGCGGGCGGCGAGAAAGGCGATCAGCTTGCCGTAGGACTGACGCGCCACCTTTTCGGCAGCGCGTCCGGCATCGGGCGGCATGACCACCTCACATCTGCAGGCGCGGGCGCACCTCGACCGAACCCTTGTCGGAGATCGGAACGCGGATTGCCCATTCGAGTGCGGTGTCCATGTCAGGGACGTCGATCAGATAGAAGCCGCCGAGCTGTTCCTTGCCGTCCGGATAGGGGCCGTCCTGGACATCATGGTCCTCGCCTTTGCGGCGCACGATCGTGCCGGTTTCCGGGCCTGTCAGCCCGGCGCCGCCAGTCATGATCCCTGCCTGGGCGAGCGCCTGGCTGTAGGCGACCCAGCCGTCGCGATAGGCGGGATCGCTACGGCGGGCGAAATCCTCGGCGGCTTCGCGAATGATGAGAGCATATTGCATGGAAAACTCCTGATCTCGTTGCTGACGTTGATCCGGGCATGCCGATAGCGGGGATCCAGATCCCGAAAACCGTGAAGCCCGGCGGAGCGGTGGGGCCGTTCCGAAACAATGAGGCGCGGCCACCGGTCGTTTCGACATGGTTTTCAAAAAAATATGCGAAAAAGAAAAATGGCGCCGAAAATCGCAAGCGGGCCAGGCTCAAGGGCGCCGGCGCTGCTTACGGGCGCGAAAGGGCAGGGCGGCAATCACGCCGCCGCCGCCGGTCTGCTCAGGACTCGGCCTTCGTCTGGTCGACGACCTCGGCGCTTGGCGTGTTCTTCTTGATGGATTCGATGGCACTCACGGCGGACGCCTTCGCCTTGTAGCCTTCGGACAGGAACATGGTTTCCCCGTTCGATGCCTTGAAGCGGAAGCGGAACTCGCCGGCCTTATCCTTATAGACTTCGAATTTATACATAGATGTCTCCCGAAATCCCAAAACGCTGAATTGCAACCATCAGCTTAGTGGAGGCTAGATCAAAATGGCGAGCTTTTCCACTGCCTTAATCAGGATTGGGTTGCTTAGCGTCCAATTGTCACCGTTTCTATTGGACGCAAGCGAATGAGGGCGGCAGCGCCTATGCCCGAGAACAGGATGATCTCAGGCCGGATCGGCCTAAAATCTGAATCCTGTTCTCATTTAAAGAATAGAGCATGACGTCATCCGAAAACCGCTCACACTTTGCGGATCATGCTCGGCATCACTCCATCTGGATGTTCGCGCCCTTGACGACCGGTTCCCATTTGGCGAGTTCGGCCTTCACATGGGCGGCGAGTTCCTCCGGCGTCGAGCCGACGATGGTGGCGCTGAATTCCTTCATCCGTTCCGCAACGGCAGGGTCGGCGAGCGCTTTCTTGGCCGAGGCGTTAAGGCGCGTCACGACCTCGCTCGGCGTCTTGGCCGGGGCGAAAAGCGCGTTCCAGGTGTAGGTCTCGTAACCTGGAATGCCTGACTCGGCGACGGTCGGTACGTCGGGGAAGGAGGGCGCGCGCTCGGCCGTGGTCACCGCCAGCGCCCGCAGAGTGCCGGCCTTGATGTGGCTCGACGAGGAGGGCAGGTTGTCGAACATGATCGGCACCTGGTTGCCGATGACGTCGTTCAATGCCGGACCGGCACCCTTATAGGGGATGTGCTGCATGCTGACGCCGGCCATGGACTTGAAGAGTTCACCGGAAAGATGCAACGGCGTGCCGTTGCCCGATGAGGCGTAGCTGTATTTGTCGGGCTCGGCCTTCAGCAGGGCGACCAGTTCCTGCACGGTCTTTGCCGGCAGTTCCGGGTTGACGACCAGCACATTCGGCACGACGACGAGCAGCGAGATCGGCGCGAAATCCTTTTCGGCGTCATAGGGCGTCGATTTCAGGATCAGCGGATTGAGGGCGTGGGTCGCGACCGTGCCCATCAGGATGGTGTAGCCGTCCGGTTCGGCGCGGGCGACGTTACCGGCGCCGAGATTGCCGCCGGCGCCGGCGACGTTCTGGACGATTACCTGTTGGCCGAGATCCTCCGACATCTTCTGCGCGACGATGCGGGCGACGACATCGGTCGAGCCGCCGGCCGCGAAGGGCACGACCATAGTGATCGCGCGATCGGGAAAATCCGCAGCAGCGGCAGACGCGCCGACGGCAAGGGCCGCAAGCGCACCGAAACCGAGCGCAAGGCCCGTACGTCGCGTCATATCGAAAAGCGCCATTCCTATCTCCTCCCAAGGATTTCAGCAGCAATATCCCCACCCCGGGGAATGAAGAGGTTAGGGCAGGACGCGCGAAAGACAACCGCAGAGAAGCGCGGCGGGTTCAGACTTTAGTCGCTGTTGGCGGGAGAAGTGCGCGCCGGCTATTTCGCGGCGGCGAGCACATCCTCATTGGCGGCGTCGAATTGCAGCCGCGCCAGCCGCGCATAGATGCCGCCGTGACGGATCAGGCTCTGATGCGTGCCCTCTTCGACGACCCGGCCCTGATCCATGACGAGAATACGGTCGGCCTTCAGCACGGTTGCCAGGCGATGGGCGATGACGAGCGTCGTGCGGCCGTCCACCAGGCCGTCAAGCGCCTTCTGCACCAGCGTTTCGCTTTCGGCGTCAAGCGCGGAGGTTGCCTCGTCGAGCAGCAGCACGGGCGCGTTCTTCAGGATGGCGCGGGCAATGGCGATGCGCTGTCGCTGGCCGCCGGAGAGCGTGATGCCGCGTTCGCCGACCTCGGTCTCATAACCCTGGTCCAGCCGGGCGATGAATTCGTCGGCCTGCGCGGCAAGAGCTGCGGCGCGGACCTCGTCACGCGAGGCGCCGGGACGGCCGAAGGCGATGTTGTCATGGATCGAGGCGGCAAAGATGGTGACGTCCTGCGGCACGATGGCGATGCGCTGGCGCAGCTCGTCGGGCGTCGTCAGCTGCGCATCGACACCGTCGATCTTCACGCTGCCCTGCTGCGGATCGTAGAAGCGCAGCAGCAGCGAAAAGACGGTGCTCTTGCCGGCACCGGAAGGGCCGACGATGGCGACGGTCTCACCTGGCGTGACCGCGAAGCTTAAACCATGCAGCGCCGATTTGCCGGGGCGCGAGGGATAGGCAAAATGCACGCCGGAAAATTCGACGCGGCCGCGGCTGGGCGAGGGAAGCGGCTCAGGGCTGGCGGGTGCTGCGATCGGCGAGACCTCGTCGAGAAGCTCGGTCAGCCGGTCTGCGGCACCGGCTGCCTGCGAGAGTTCACCCCAGACCTCTGACAGCGCGCCCAGCGAACCGGCGGAGATGACGGCATAGAGCAGGAACTGGCCGAGCGTGCCGGCCGAAAGCGTGCCGGCAAGCACGCTGTGGGCGCCGACCCAAAGAACGGCGACGACGCTGCCGAAGATCAGCGTGATGGCGATCCCGGTCAGCAGCGCGCGCGAGCGGATGGCGGCGCGGGCGGCCTCATAGGCGGATTCGACGGCGGTGCCGTAACGCGTCGCTGCGGCATCCTCGCCGTTGAAGGCCTGGACGGTGCGGGTCGCGGCGATCGTCTCGTTGGCGAAGGCGGAGGCATCGGCGAGCGTATCCTGGGCGGCGCGTGAGCGCTTGCGCACCGAGCGGCCGAAGGCGACGAGCGGGAAGACAATCAGCGGGATCGCTCCGATGACGAGGCTCGAAAGCTTCGGCGAGGTGACGATCATCATGCCCATGGCGCCGATACAGAGGATGAAGTTCCTGAGCGCCACCGAGGCGGTGGCGCCGACGGCGGACTTGATCTGTGTCGTATCGGCGGTCAGCCGCGAGACGATCTCACCCGATTGATTGACGTCGAAGAAGGAGGGCGACAGCCTTGTCACATGGGAAAAGACATCGCGGCGAAGATCGGCGACGATGCGCTCGCCGATGGTGATGACGAAATAATAGCGCAGCGCGCTGGCGACCGCGAGCACGATGGCCATGACCATCAGCATGGCGAAGTAGCTGTTGATGAAGCGGCCGTCGGACTGGGTGAAGCCGTGATCGATCATGCGACGCACGGCGAGCGGCAGCGCCAGCGAGGTGATGGCGGCAAGCGCCAGCGACATCAGCGCACCGGCCACCAGGCCGCGGTAGCGCATGACATAGGGCATCAGCCTGCCGAGCGGTCGCAGCGATCGCTTCTTGTTTTCCTCAGCCCGTGTCTGCTCTGCCAAATCGTCTCCGATCGCCCGCAGGACCCGCGCAATGCGGCCTGTTGGCTCTTGTTATCTAGGCGTCCTTCATGTATAGGCACCGCATCCTAATGGGAAGCCGTAGCCATCCGACTGCGGCTTCATTTATTCAATCGGTTCGTTGGCCGCAACTGCATGCGGCAAATTGAACTCCGGTATCGCAGGAAGATTGTTATGAAGGCAGGCATCCATCCCGAATATCACATGATCAAGGTGGTCATGACCGATGGCACTGAGTACGAAACCCGCTCGACCTGGGGTTCGGAAGGCGCTGTCATGAACCTCGAAATCGACTCCAAGTCGCATCCGGCCTGGACCGGCGGCAACCAGCAGCTCATGGACCGCGGTGGCCGCGTTTCCAAGTTCAACAAGCGCTTCGGCGGTCTCGGCCTCTAATCGCTTTTGCTCGACGGAATTCGAAGAGAGCCCGGTTTCGCCGGGCTTTTTTGCGTTTGCAACGGCTTACAGTGCCGCGCGTCTTTTGGGACGCGTAAAGGACGCTGTAGGGATGCGGGCTTCAGCGGCAAACAAAAAACCGGCCACGTAAGACGCAGCCGGTTCGTATTCGAATTCTTGCAGATCTGGTCAGTTGTTGCCGAAGGCGGTCTGCAACAGGGAAAGCTGGGCCTGGACGCTGTTCTGATTATCATGAACGATCACCGCTTCGGACGGGCGGTAGATCTCGCGGTCGAGTAGGGCGATACGGTTCTGCAAACGCAGCGAGCGTTCGACGAGGTCGCGGAAGGATTCCGGCAGGTCGCCCCAGCCGGGCGCGGCGCGGTCGACGTTGAAGCCGTCGAGGCGAACCTTGTTCTTTTCGGCCAGCACCTGGTCACGGGACATTTCGCCATTGTTGACGGCGCGCTGCAACAGCAGCCAGGAGGCCATCTGCATCAGGCGGGTGGTGAGACGCATCGATTCCGCGGCGTAGAGAACCGAGGCCATCCGCGGCAGAACCTTGGAGGCGGCGCGGCCCTGACCGTCGAGATAGGCGGCAGTCTCTTCGACCAGCGACATGCCTTCCGCATAAAGTGCCTTGAACTGCGAGGATGCAGCGGCGCGGCCTGCAAAACTGATCGTGTTCAATCCAACTTCCGACATCGCAATAGTCCCTGTTCGCACGCAGCTACATATATTCAGGTAACGCCGGCACCGACGGAAAAGTTTCCAGGCCCGGTCTTTATGACTTTAAGATGGTATCATTAGCCCAAATGCGCAAGCCGTTTCTTAAGAAAGGGTTAATCTCCACAGTTTCGTGGAAGTGCGCCGGCCATAGGAAAAAGAAGAGCCGCAAACGCGGCTCTCAAGGTAAAACAGGGAGAAAAATCAGACCAATTCACCGCTTGGAAAACTGTCTGAGATCCAGAGGAAATCCGGATGAATACAGTAATACCTTATAAAGCTTAATATTTTATTAACATTGTGCCGGATTAAGACTTGAGGCGGGCTATTTTATCCGCCTATAGCCTTGTTTTTCGGGGTTTTTATCGGATCACGAGCGGAAGAAGCTCTCCGCCGCCTGCCGCCCGGAGGCTTTGCGGGCGGCCTCGGCCTCAAGACGGGCGATCTCCGTCTTCAGCAATTCCACCCGCGCCTTCAATTCATCGACCGAAAGCATGGAGAGATCGGCGCCGATCTCATGGGCGACTTTCTTCTGCGGCCGGTCATCATCGATGAAGCTCATGGTTCGTCCTCCGTTCGCTGCCTAACCAAACTTTACAGCAGGATCGTCGCTTTCGGGAGACTTTCCGGTTTCGGGAGGTTTGCCGGCGCCGCGATCGGCAAGCGACATGCTTTGCGGTGTCAGGATCGCCGAGGTGCCGGTCGGGATCGTCGTGTAGGCGTCGCGGTCGCTGGCGGGGACCGCGGCCCGGATGCGGCTCCTGATGATGGCATAAACGGTGATCAGCACATGGGCGATGGCGGTGACCAGGAAAAGCGCGTGTGGACTGATCGCCGACATGACGGGACCGCTGAGCGTCGGGCCGATCACCGTGCCGATGCCGTAGAGCAGCAGCAAGCCGCCGGAGACCTTGACGAAATCCTCTGACGACGCGAAGTCGTTCGCGTGGGCGACGGCGATCGGATAGAGCGTATTCGCCACGGCGCCGTAAAGGACGACGAGCCCGATCAGCAGGGCGGGGGACGTCGGGTGGAGCAGGAAGATCAGCAGGCCGGCAAGGGCGGCGATCCCCGACATGGCAGCGAGCACGTAACGCCGGTCGATGCGATCGGAAAGCCGGCCGGCCGGCAGCTGCATCACCGCCCCGGCGAAGATGGTGGCGCTCATCATGACGGCGATGCTGGTGTCGGAGAGGCCGGCGCCGGCGCCGAAGACGGCGCCGAGCGTGCCGTAGGCACCGTTGGCGATGCCGACGAGCAGGATGCCGAGGCAGGAGACCGGCGAGTTGCGATAGAGCGCCGGCAGATCGAGGCGCACCGCCTTCAGCGGCTGCGGCGAAGCGGCGGTCGACAGCGTCGTCGGCAGCATGGCGATGCAATAGAAGATGCCGCAGATCATGAAGAGAACCGGCGTGCGCACATCCTCGAGCGGGATCATCATCTGGCCGCCGACCACGCCGATGAGTGTGATGCCGATATAAAGCGAGAAGATCATGCCGCGGCTCTCGTTGCTGGCACGCTCGTTCAGCCAGCTTTCGATGATCATCGACGTGCCGGCGGTGGAGAAGCCGGTGACGGCGCGCAGGACCACCCACCAGACCGGATCGATGATGATACCGCTGACCAGCGCAATGATGGCGATGATCGAGATGAAGCCTGAAAAGGCACGCACATGGCCGACGCGGCGCACAATCTTCGGCGCAATCAAGCAGCCGATGACGAAGCCTCCCGCCCACGAAGTGCCGAGCAGGCCGAGCGTCGTCGTCGCGTAGCCTTCGAGATTGCCGCGCACGGGAAGCAGTATGCCCTGCAGGCCGTTGCCCATGAAAAGGAAGAGCGTGCCAAAGAGCAGCGCGGCGACGGACAGCAGATTTCTCTTCATTTCCCCAGACTCGGTCTTAGCGATTTGCAATGACATAAGGCAGGACCTGCGTCAGCCCAGCCTCAAGATGATTGATTGTGCCCCGGAATGTCTTTACGGCGTGTCGAGATCCTCTTGTTCGCGCGGAAAAATGTCCGTCCTGTGACATTCCGAAAAACGGAAAAAATAAAGCATGACAAAGCTGATAGCCTTGCTGCTCATCCTTGCCATGGCGATACAGGTGATCAAACCGCTCGGGCTTCCCGGCCTCAGGCGGCGGATGGATTTCTGGAAGCTCGCGCTGATCGCTTTCGCCGTCTGGGCAGTGGCTCTGCTTTCGCGCGATTTCCTGATGTAGCCCCGGATTGCGTATAAAGCAGGGGTATGGTCCGGGCTGCGACCGTCAGTCTTGCAAGCCAATTTCTCCGCGCATGACGGAAACGCAGCCTCCCGAGATGACGACATCGGTGACGATGCCGTTGGATTTCACGACATCAAGGGTGATGGCGCTGCGGCGGCCCATTTCGACGCCCTGTTCAATGGTGATGCGGGCGTTCATATCGGTCTCCGGCGCAAGCGAGACGAGATAGGCGCCAAGCGCGGCTGAAGCGCTGCCCGTTGCCGGATCTTCGGGCACGTTATCGAGGGGCGCGAACATACGGGCGCGAATATTCCATGGATTTTCGGCTGTCCTCACATAGAGGAAGAGCGAGAAGTCGTGGCCGCTCGTCGTCTGGCGGCCGGCAGCTGCCTGGAACCCGGCAAGGTTCGGACGGGCGGCGGCCAGCGCTTCGAGCCCGTTCACTTCTGCGATGGCGAAGTTCAGCCCGACGGATGCAAAGACCGGGGCATGGGTGGTGTCGACGATGACGCCCGGGTCGAGCGAGACGCAGCCGGCGATGGTTTGCGCGGCGATGGTGTCGCCGATCGTCAGCGGCTGCGGCGCGCGGATGGCGGCAGCAGCAACCTTTCCGCCGCTGCGTTTCAGGCTGACTTCGACGATGCCGGCCTTTTCCTCAAAACGCAGCGTATCGCCGACCGGCTTGCCGAAAATCTCCGCCTGCTGGCCGAGCACATAGGCGGTGCCGACGTTCGGATGGCCGGCAAAGGGTACTTCCATCGTCGGGGTGAAGATGCGCACGCAGGCGGAATTTTGCGGGTCTTCCGGCGGCAGGACGAAGGTGACTTCGGAATAGTTGAACTCGGTGGCGATCTTTTGCATCGCCACATCGCTCAGACCGCGCGCATCGGAAATGACGGCAAGCGGATTGCCCTCGAAGCGGGTGGAGGTGAAGACATCGACGGTGACGTAGGAGAGGGTGTTCATGGCGGCTCCTGTTGTGACAGGGCGCTATGAGTAATCACGGTTTTTCGCGGAACGAAGCGGTTTCTTGTCGCCGTGACAATGAGAGGGCAGGAAACGGCGGAGAGGGCAGGAAGCTGCGTTCGCCGCTCCCTGCCCATTAGTTCAAAGCTCCAAAACTCAGGCTGCCTTTTCCAGGTCTTTCTTCCAGTTGCCCTTGGCGGCAAGGCTGTTCATCTCGGCGCGGTGGGTGAATTCGCGCTGGCCGGCAGCGACGTTTTCCTGCTTGCCGTTCCAGGCCCTGAGCGCGCTGTCCTGCAGGGCGCGGCCGTAGGAGAAGGTGACGAACCAGGGCAGGTCGCCGCTGGCATTGATCGCCGAAAGATGGGCTGTCGCCTCTTCGGTCGTTTGGCCGCCGGAAAGGAAGGCGATGCCGGGAACGGCGGGAGGAACGGTCGCCTTCAGCACCTTGACGGTGCGCTCAGCAACTTCCGCGACCGAGGCCTTGCGGGCGTTCTTGCCGTCGATCACCATGTTCGGCTTGAGGATCATGCCTTCGAGGTTGACGCGGGCATCGGCCAGTTCCTCGAAAACGATGCGCAGCGTGGATTCGGTCACTTCGGCGCAGCGGTCGATATTGTGATCGCCCGGTTTGCCGTCCATCAGGCATTCCGGCTCGACGATCGGAACGATCCCGGCCTCCTGGCAAAGTGCGGCATAACGAGCAAGCGCCTGAGCGTTGGCGCGGACGGAACCGCGGGTCGGCAAGGTCGACGAGATGGCGATGACGCCGCGCCACTTGGCGAAGCGGGCGCCGGCTTCATAATATCTGGCAAGGCGCTCGCCGAGACCGTCGAGGCCCTCAGTGATGGTTTCAGCGGGATATTTGGCCATCGGCTTGGCGCCGGTGTCGACCTTGATGCCGGGGATGGCGCCGGCTGCGCGGATGATATCGACGAAGGGCGTGCCGTCCGCGGCTTTCTGGAACAACGTCTCTTCGAAGAGGATGACGCCGGAGATATATTTCTTCATCGCCTCGTCTGAGCGGAAGAGCATCTCCCGGTAGTCTCGCCGGCTCGTTTCGGTCGATTCGAGGTTGATCGTGTCGAAACGTTTCTTGATGGTGGAGGTCGATTCATCGGCGGCGAGCAGCCCCCGGCCGCCTGTAACCATCTGCACTGCAATGTCTTCCAGTCGTTCGCTCATTTCGTTCTCTCCACAACAATAAACATCGGCACTTCAGGAATATAGAACGCGGATAACAGAAGTTTATAGGGAGGAAAATGGAAGGCTAAGTCATTGAAACGATTGAATTCAATTCAATCGTTTGAAAGTTGGGATTTTTTTCATCCTCTGAGCAAAAGACCGCGGAAGCTGTTTTTCTTCCACGGTCTATCCACATGTAAAATCTGCGAAATTCAGTCTTGCGGATTACCTTGCAGCGTTGAGGACCGCGACGCCGGGAAGCTCTTTGCCTTCCATCCATTCGAGGAAGGCGCCGCCGGCGGTCGAAACATAGGTGAAATCGTCGGCAACGCCGGCATGGTTGAGCGCCGAGACGGTGTCGCCACCGCCGGCAACGGAGGTGAGCTTGCTGGCTGCCGTGCGCCCAGCGGCGTATTTCGCAGCAGCGACCGTTGCGGCATCGAAGGGTTCGATCTCGAAGGCGCCGAGCGGGCCGTTCCAGACCAGGGTTGCGGCGCGTTCGATCCAGGCGTTGATGGCCTCGACGGATTTCGGGCCGACATCGAGCACCATGGCATCGGCGGGAATGGCGTTGATATCGACCGTCTCGTTGGCGGCACCCGCCTTGAACTCGCGGGCAATCACGCCATCCTCCGGCAGGATGATGGCGCAGCCGGCGGTCGCGGCCTCGATCATGATCTGTTTGGCGGTTTCGGCGAGATCATGTTCGCAGAGCGACTTGCCAACATTGGTGCCGCGGGCGGCGATGAAGGTATTGGCCATGCCGCCGCCGATGACGAGCGCATCGACCTTCTTCACTAGGTTCATCAACAGGTCGATCTTGGTGGAGACCTTGGCGCCGCCGACGATCGCGACGACAGGGCGAGCGGGATCACCGAGGCCCTTCTCCAGCGCTTCCAGCTCGGCCTGCATGGTGCGGCCGGCATAGGCCGGCAGGTGGTGGGCAAGACCCTCGGTCGAGGCATGGGCGCGGTGGGCGGCCGAAAAGGCGTCGTTGACATAGATGTCGCCATTGGCGGCAAGCGCCTTGGTGAAGTCTGCGTCGTTCTTTTCCTCGCCCTTGTGGAAGCGGGTGTTTTCCAGAAGCAGGATATCGCCGTCATTCATCGCGGCAACGGCGGAGGCGGCGGCTTCGCCGATGCAGTCGGGGGCCGTCAGCACGGCATGATCAAGCACTTCCTCGACGGAAGGGGCAATCAGCGACAGCGACAGATCCGGCGAAGGGCCATCCTTCGGCCGGCCAAAATGGGCCAGCAGGATCACCTTGGCACCCTTTTCGGACAATTCGAGGATCGTCGGCGCCACACGCTCGATGCGCGTCACATCGGTGACCTTGCCGTCTTTCACCGGGACGTTGAGGTCGACGCGGACGAGAACGCGCTTGCCGCGGATGTCGGAAAGATCGTCGAGGGTCTTGAAAGAAGGCATGGGGAGGATCCTGTCGTGGTTGGCGAAAGTTGCGCCGAACATAGCAAGGATCATTCGAGACGCAAGGCGTTCAGCGGCCGTTTTCGCGTGTGCCTTCGTCGCGTCCTGCCGGCGGTTTCGGCGTGCTTTCGGAGGCTGCGGTTTCCCGGTTCCGGCGTCCGTTCAGTCGGTCGCGGATGCGCTGGATGATGTCCTTGAGATTGAGGAAGATCGGCAGCGTAATTGCCGGTTCGACGGCTTCGAGCGACATGCCGACGGAGGTGATATGATCGTGCTCGTCTAAATCGCGGACGATGAGGATGATCGAGCCGAGGCGGACGCGGTCGGCATAATCGGCCTTGCCGCCGAGGCGCTGCCGCATCAATTCGGCGATCGTCAGGCCCTTTTCGGATTCGTTGAGCAGGCCGGGGCCATAGGCGGCGTCGAGATCGGCGGCGGGGCGGGCAGGAGAGAGCGCGAAGGCCCCGAAGAATTCGGCATCGTCGTCATCGACAGGCGCCCGGCTGGCGAAGAGCCGGTCGAGCAGGCGGGAATAGCTCGGCACGATGAAGAGGTAGACGAGATCGTGCTCGCGCAGCCGCCCGGCATATTGATAGCGCATCGACTTACCGTCGCGGATGACGAGCGAGGGGGTTGCCCAGCGCGGAATGCGCTCGCCGCGCAGCACCGGGCTATCCTTGATGACGCGGTAGGAGAGCAGTTCGTGGTTGGCCGCGCCCGGCAGGTCGACCTCGACCTTGTCGACCGCGCCGATGCGCGGCGGAATGATCAGCCCGAGCTTTTTGGCGACGGGTTTGATCGTCCAGCCCTGGAGGAGCAGCGAGACCAGCACGATGATGAAGGCCGTGTTGAAATAGATCTGACCGTTCTCAAGCCCGCCGAGGATCGGCATGATGGCAAGCAGGATGGAGACGGCGCCGCGCAGGCCGACCCAGGCAACGAAGCCGATTTCCTGCTGCGTGTAATCGAAGGGAAGCAGCGACAGCCAGATCGCCAACGGCCGGGCGACGAAGATCAGGAAGAGGGCGAGCAGGATGGCCGGCACGATAATGACAGGGAATTGCGACGGCGTGGCGAGCAGGCCGAGCACCAGGAACATGATGATCTGCGCCAGCCAGGTCATGCCGTCCTGGAAGCGCTTGATGGTGCCGATCGCCTGCATCTTGCGGTTTCCGGCGTAGATGCCGGCGACATAGACGGCGAGGAAGCCGCTGCCGCCAACCGCGCCGGTGAAGGAGAAGACGAGAAGAGCGAGCGCCAGCACGAAAATCGGCGTCAGGCCGCGATCGGTATCGAGCTTACTGACGATCAGCACGATCATCATGCCGCCGAGCAAGCCGAGAATGACGCCGAGGCCCATCTGCTGCACGAACATGGCGAGCATGCCGATATTGATGCCGGCATAACGCTCGCCGCTCGCCAGCACCTCGACGAGGGCGATGGTGAGGAAGATCGCCATCGGGTCGTTGGTGCCGGATTCAACTTCCAGCGTCGAGCGCACCTTGTCGCGGATGTTGATGCCGCCGATGCGCAGCAGGAAGAAGACGGCGGCGGCATCCGTCGACGCGACGATCGAGCCGAGCAGCAGTCCTTCCAGCCAGGTGAAATTCAAAAGCCACATGGCGGCGAAGGCAAAGAGCGAGGCGGTGATCAGCACGCCGACCGAGGCGAGCGCCAGAGAGGGCACGGCCGCCAGCCGGAAGGCCTGCATCGGCGTGCCGAAGCCGGAGTCGAAGAGGATGACGGCCAGCGCGATGGAGCCGAGAATATAGGCGAGATAATTGTTGCTGAACTCGATGCCGAGGCCATCGACGCCGGCGGCAAGGCCGATCATCAGGAAGAGCAGCAGCAGGGGGGCGCCGAAGCGGAAGGCGAGCAGGCTCGAAAAAGCGGCAAGAAGCACGAGCGCCGTCGAAACCAGCACCACGATATAGAACGCTTCCATGCCCACTCCTTTCCATCGACTGCTTCGCGAACACAGCCGCCCCGGCCGGTCCGCTTTTATTCAACCCCTCCGTCACGCGCGGCGATCCGTCAGTAAACGGCAAAACGTCAGAGAAGGGTAGGCCTTGCGGCTTAACCTCGTCGTGAGCTGCTTCATGCTGCTGAACGGCTGCCGGACGGCCAACCGACACGGAATGCTACGGGAGAAATTCTCTATAAGGAATGTATAGGAAAATCAGGCGAGAGCAGGGCAAAAAAGACAGGCACGGATTTTTCCTGCCGGTATCTGCGAATGGCAACAGAATAAGACACGCTCCTCCTTTCACCCGGCCCGATTGCCTTGTCCAATGACGGGAAGACTGGATTGCAGGCGCGGATGCGGAGAGGGGGAAAATGAGCGCTGAGATATTTCGATATCGGGTGGACATGCCGGCCGCCCAGCGAGAGCAGCCGGCTGCAGTTTTGTGCCAGAAGCGGCCGGCTCTTGCTCTGCTATCCCAATACTTCCTGAAGTATGACGATGGCGAGAAACGAGAGGCCAATGAACGCGGCGACCCAGATGACCAGACGATTGGCCTTTGCCAACACGGCAGGTCTGACGTCCCGCTTGGGGTGAAACCGTTGCCGCCGTTTGTGGGTGGTGTGGGACAAGCGTTTTTGTGCCTCTGCCATTTATCACCTCCACTTGGCTCATTTTAGCCATTGTGCAGTGCTGCGCACGCATTTCCTCAATCTAGCACGCTTGGCCAGCGGATTGCCAACCCGAGATCAATCCTTGCGGCCAGGGATTTCGTCGACGATGGTTTCGCGCAGGAACGTCTATCGAATTCGAACCCGCCGCTTCGATCTGACTTCGGAACCGGAAAAATGCGGATCGTCGGTCAGTCTTCTGTATCCTCGCCCTCGTCGGTCAGATCCGCGACCGGGACCAGGAACACGACGAACTCGTCCTCGATGGTCCGTTCGGGATCGTCGTCGAATTCATAGGCGTGCTCGACTTCGCTTGCTTCCTCGGTGGTCGCCTTGCGCAGGCTCAGGGCCGCTTTGCGGTCCCAAAGAGGCTTGCCTTCGGATTCCAGGACGGTCAGATCGTCGCGAAAGTCTTCCGCCTCGAAGAAATGCGTCGCTTCCTCGTGATTTTCCGAACGAAAACTGGCAACGGCGCGGCCGGCGATTTCAACGGTAAAATAATCCATCCATCTCTCTCATTTTCATGCGGGCATCAGTGCTACCGCACGGGTATTGGCGTTCCGCGCCTGGCCGGCGGCCGATGCGGCGCGAGGAAACTGGGCATTTTGCAATGTCCAGGTGAGTTATCCTAACAGATCCCATCCCGACAATGGACGAAAAGATACCAGAGCAGGGAAGGCTGGTGTCGTTCACAGGCGCGGCAACAAAAAGCGGCCCGGTTTCCCGGGCCGCTTGCATGTCGAAGTCTCAAGAGCGCTCAGATGAGCTTGGCGAAAGCGACTGCCGTGTCGGACATGCGGCTGGAGAAGCCCCACTCGTTGTCGTACCAGGACAGGACGCGCACGAAGTTGCCTTCCATGACCTTGGTCTGATCGGTTGCGAGGATCGAGGAGTGGCTGTCGTGGTTGAAGTCACGGGAGACGAGCGGCTCGTCGGTGTAGCCGAGGATGCCCTTCAGCTTGCCGTTTGCAGCAGCCATGATGGCTTCGTTGATTTCACCAACGCTGGTCGCCTTCTTGGCGACGAACTTGAAGTCGACGACGGAAACGTTCGGGGTCGGAACGCGGATCGAGGTGCCGTCGAGCTTGCCTTTCAGATGCGGCAGAACGAGGCCGACTGCCTTGGCTGCACCCGTCGAGGTCGGAATCATGGACAAGGCAGCAGCGCGGGCGCGATACAGGTCCTTGTGCATCGTGTCGAGCGTCGGCTGGTCGCCGGTATAGGAGTGGATGGTCGTCATGAAGCCGTGGTCGATGCCGACGGCGTCGTCGAGAACCTTCACGACCGGCACCAGGCAGTTGGTGGTGCAGGACGCGTTGGAGATGACCAAGTGCTCCTTGGTGAGCTGGTCATGGTTGACGCCGAAGACGACCGTCAGGTCGGCACCATCGGCAGGCGCCGAAACGATGACGCGCTTGGCGCCAGCCGTCAGGTGAGCGGCAGCCTTGTCGCGGGCGGTGAAGATGCCGGTGCATTCCATCGCGATGTCGACGCCGAGTTCGCGGTGCGGGAGCGTTGCCGGATCCTTGATCGCCGTGACCTTGATCGGCTTGCCATTGCCGACGATGATCGAGTCACCCTCGACCTTCACCGTTGCCGGGAAGCGGCCGTGGATCGAGTCGTAGCGCAGCAGGTGGGCGTTGGTTTCAACCGGGCCGAGATCGTTGATGGCGACGACTTCGATGTCGGTGCGGCCGGATTCGACGATGGCGCGAAGGACGTTGCGGCCGATGCGGCCGAAACCGTTGATGGCAACCTTGACTGTCATGTTCATTCACTCCCGATAGAGTAGGGCCCGATAGTGAGGGCCTGGAATTGAGGAGATGGAGAGCACCTCACGGCGCCCTCATTAAAGCTTTGCTTCCGCGGCCGCAACGACGGCGTCGGCGGTGATGCCGAAATGCTTGTAGACTTCCTTGACCGGGCCGGAAGCGCCGAAGCTCTTCATGCCGATGAAGGTGCCTTCCGGTCCGATGAAGGCATCCCAGCCTTCGCGAACGGCGGCTTCGACGGCGATCTTGACCGGCGAGTTGCCGAGGATTTCCTTGCGATAGGCTTCCGGCTGCTCGAAGAAGAGTTCCGTGCAGGGAACCGATACGACGCGGACGGTGACGCCCTTGGCTTCGAGCGCCGTACGGGCTGCAACGGCGATTTCGACTTCGGAGCCGGAGGCGAAGATCGTCACCTTGGCGTCGGCATTGCCGGCCAGCGTGTAAGCACCCTGTTCGCAGAGGTTCTTTTCGCTGTATTCGGTGCGGGCCGCCGTGAGGTTCTGACGCGTCAGAGCAAGGCCCGAAGGACGGTTGTGCGTCTTGATGGCGATCTGCCAGCATTCCGCCGTTTCCGTGGCGTCGGCCGGACGGAAGACCATCAGGTTCGGGATAGCGCGCAGACCGGCGAGCTGTTCGACCGGCTGGTGTGTCGGGCCGTCTTCGCCGACGCCGATCGAGTCATGCGTCAGGACGTGTATGACGCGGATACCCATCAGCGAAGCAAGGCGGATCGGCGGGCGGCAATAATCCGAGAAGATCAGGAAGCCGCCGCTATAGGGGATGAGGCCGCCATGCAGCGCAATGCCGTTCATGGCAGATGCCATGCCATGCTCGCGGATGCCCCAATGCATGTAACGACCGGCGAAATCCGTCGGCGTGATCGAATGCATCTGGCTGGTCTTGGTGTTGTTCGACGGCGTCAGGTCGGCGGAGCCGCCGAGCGTTTCCGGCAGGAAGCCGTTGATGACCTCGAGCGCATCTTCCGAAGCCTTGCGGGTCGCAACCGTCGGCTTGGTCTCGGCGAGCTTCTTCTTATATGCGCTGATCGCGGCGTCGAAACCTTCCGGCAGATCGCCTGCCATGCGGCGGGTGAACTCGGCCCTGGCCGGAGCCTTGGCGAGACCGTCTTCCCAGGACTTGACGAGGTCAAGGGAGCGGGCGCCGGCTGCACGCCAGCTGTCGAGAACATCAGACGGGATGACGAAGGCTTCGGCTTCCCAGTTCAGCGCCTTGCGGGTGGCCGCAATTTCTTCGGCGCCGAGCGGGTTGCCGTGGACCTTGTGGGTGCCCTGCTTGTTCGGAGCGCCGAAGCCGATGATCGTCTTGCAGGCGATGAAGGTCGGGCGGTCGGACTTATGGGCAGCTTCGATCGCGTCGGAGATAGCGGCCTGATCGTGACCGTCGATCTCGATCGTGTTCCAATGTACCGCCTTGAAGCGGGCGATCTGGTCGGTGGAATCCGACAGCGAAACGGCGCCGTCGATGGTGATTGAGTTGTTATCCCAGAACAGAACGAGCTTGTTGAGCTTCAGGTGGCCGGCGAGCGCGATGGCTTCGTGGCTGATGCCCTCCATCAGGCAGCCGTCGCCGCAGATCGCATAGGTATAGTGATCCTGGAGATCGGAGCCGAACTCCTCGCGCAGCTTGCGTTCGGCAATCGCCATGCCGACGGCATTGGCAATGCCCTGGCCGAGCGGACCGGTCGTCGTTTCGATGCCGGTGGCGTGACCGTATTCCGGATGGCCGGCAGTCTTCGAGCCGAGCTGACGGAACTGCTTCAGATCCTCGATCGTCATGTCAGGATAGCCGGTCAGATACAGCACCGAATAGAGCAGCATCGAGCCATGGCCGGCCGACAGCACGAAGCGATCGCGGTTCGGCCAGTGCGGCTTCTTCGGATCGAACTTCAGATATTTGGAGAACAGGACCGTTGCCACGTCGGCCATGCCCATCGGCATGCCCGGGTGGCCGGAGTTCGCCTTTTCAACGGCGTCCATGGCGAGAAAACGGATCGCATTCGCCATCCGGTCGTGTTGTTCGGGAGAGGTCATGGCTTTTCCGCAAGTTCCGGGTGTCGGGGGATGGCCTCGAGCCTCCAAGACCATCGAGTGAAAGCGGCAGAGACATAGCAGTTGGGACGGGCAAGTCAATAAATGGCAGGCCAAATCCGGGCGCGCAGCAGCGATTTTTGACATTTGATCGCACGATTGTACAAATGACGAATCTGATGTGGCGAGCCTATGTAAAACGCTCATCCACAGGATAGGCCGGTGGGCAAGTGACAGGATTTATTGACGGGCCGTCGGCGAGCTGCATATCCTTTTGAAATCGCAGGATCGGCGCGGCGTGCCGATTCGCGGATCCTGCGCGGGAATCGGAAAGACATGATGCCCACAGGCAAAACCATGGAAGCAGCGCTCAACGAATTGAGACAGGCGATATCGAGCCTCGAAAACGCCGTCGACATGCGCGTCGAGCGGCAGCGCGAGCAGGGCGAGATCGAGGGCGAGGTACGGCGTGTGCACGCCGACCGTTCGCGGCTGGCGCAGGAGCTCGACCAGGCCGAATTCCGCGCCAACCGGCTGGAAGAGGTCAATCGCGAGGTATCGCGGCGGCTGGTGACGGCCATGGAAACGATCCGCGCAGTTCTGGATCGCTAGAACAGGATGATTTTAGGCCAGGCCCAAAATCTGAATCCTGTTCTAATTTAAAGAGTTAGAGCATGATGTCGTCCGAAAACCGCTCACACTTTTCGGCATCATGCTCTTATAGAAAGAGTTTGGCATGGCGCAGGTGACGGTAACGATCGACGGCAAGGCCTATCGCATGGCCTGCGAGGAAGGGCAGGAGGATCACCTGACCGATCTCGCCACCCGTTTCGACCGCTATGTCGGCCATCTCAAGGATCAGTTCGGCGAAATCGGTGATCTCAGGATCACCGTTATGGCCGGCATCATGATCACGGACGAGATTGCCGAGCTGACGCGCCGCGTTGCCGGATTGGAGTCCGAGCTCGAGACGCTGCGCGGCAATCGCGATACGGTGCTTGCAGCCACCGCCCGGACCGAGGAAAATCTTGCCGCAGCGCTCAGTGAAGTGTCGAGCCGCATCCGCGGCATCACCGACAAGCTGAACGGCCGGTCCGCCCCCGAACTCAATTGATCTCAAATAAATAGGGGCGGCCTTCCGTCGCCACTGGCGCGTCAGCACAAACGACCTTATATATCGCCATGCGGTCTGCGCCTCTCGACAGGAACCACAATCCCTGGGGCCATACTCGATCCAAAGGGAGCTGTCCCTGGCCAGGCCCGTGGGCCTGGACACACGGCGCCCACCTACGTTTGTAGGCACCCAGGATCGTAAACATCCATCGGTGGTCGTGGATCGCACCCTTTCCTTCCACCCTCAGTGAAGACGCCGGATCGACAGGGCGAACGCGCAGCTTGCGCGTCCACCCCTTTTGCGCGTCCGTTACTTCTTCAGACCTGGAAGGGTGACTTGGAAGACCTGGAACATGGTGTCGACGTCGGCACCGCCGTCAGCCTTGTAGGCGGCACCCACCTGGAAACCGTCCTGCGTCAAGAAGTCGTTGTCATTGACGACGATCAGGAAATAGTCGTCCGGCAGGTTCGGGTCGAGAACGCTCGCAAGACCCATGGCTTCCCACTTTTCCGACAGATTGTTCTTGTCGTTCGGCGCGCCGTTGTGCAAGCCGAAGCGGGCGAGATCGGCCTTGTCGTTGAGGTCGATGAAGGGTGTCAGCGTCGCCTGTGTCAGCGAGGGATCGACGACGCCCTTCGGCGCGATCGGCTTGCCGTCATCGAAATCGCTGCCGGCGATGTCGGTCGCGGCGGAAACGTCGACGATGTCGACCTTGCGGTAGAGCGAGGTATCGCCTTTCAGTCCCTGGCCGTTGCCGCTGTCGCGGGCGAGCATCAGGAAGGTCTTGTCGGAAAGAGCGACGATTTCGCTCTCGGCGGCGATCGTCGTCTTGTCCTTGGCGTCCTTGAAGACTGGCAGCGGCACGACATATTCGTGCACCAGTTTCAGGTGGTCGGGATCGGCGGCGTCATAGATCAGCGCGCGGGTATTCTGGCGGGTCGAGCCGGAATCGCCGCCGTCCTGGCGGGCAGCCGATTGCAGCACAGCGATGATGAACTTACCATCAGGCGTCATCGCCATGCCTTCGAGACCCTGGTTGTTCTGGCGGCCGGTCTCCGGATCTTTCGGGTCCGGAGCGGAGGCGCCGGGACCGGGATTGTTGGAGGCAAAGCTCAGCGCGCCCTTGCGCATCGGCAAAAGCGCCTTCGGCGGCTGGGTGGCGGAGAGCAGGTGGCCGTCGGCCGAGAAGCGGTAAATATAAGGCCCGTATTCGTCGCTGACGAACATGCTGCCGTCGGCCATGCGGATGATGGCTTCATTGTCGAGCGCGATCTTGCCGTTCGTCGCCTGCGGTAGCGCGGGAAAATTGCCGGCAGCGGGGCGGACGCCGGATTCCGGGTCGAGGCCGGTCATGTCGCCGCCCTTGTCGTCGACGAAGAGTGTGGAATCGACGAGCTTTGCGTCGACGCCCGACTGTTCCTTGCCGGCCTCGGGTGCTGCACGCGGAGCGGTCGGCGTCAGCCCGATCGAGATGGTGTTCAGGCGAGGACGATAGTCGACGGTGCCGACGGCGTTGTAACCGCGGTCGGGCAACAGGTAGAGCGTGCCCTTGTACCCGGCGCCGTCGCGGCTCCAGGCGGCGGGATCGACCGCCATGCCCGAGCCGGAACCGAAGGTCTCGCCGAATTTGTCACGCTGGTTGGCCGGAATGCGGCCGATGCCCACCAGGCCCTTGTTGACGAAGGTGAGGCCGCCGACGGTGGCGGAATTCTCGGCCACTGCGACGACTGGCACGGCGGCGGATGCCGCGAGAACCGCGGCGAACAGCCGCGCTGTGTAAGGTCTGACATTCTTCATGCAAATACCCTCTCGGTCAAAAGCGCTCTCGAAACGGCTTCCGCCCGCAGGCTGGACACCGCTTCAAATGACACCCCCGGCCTGGATTCGATTTCCCGATGGCACAACACGCCCTGGATTTCGTCGCCCCATATCCCCGGCAGACGGTCTATGACGGGATCATGATATCTGGATGACGCTTTTCAGTGAAAAGCCCATGCCAAAAGGTGTGAGGCTTTTGCATATCCGCATTTCAGCTCGCTGCTCTATCCGACCGGGTAAGGCCCCTCGGCAAAGACCTCGTCGTGGTAGCCTTTGGAGCCGACATCCAACGCCAAGGGGCTTCGCCACTCCCTGTTGTCGCGCAGGCAATCGAGCACGAAACGGAAATCATATCGCGGCTGCCAGCCGAGTTCCCGCCTTGCGCGTTCGTTGACATAGACACGGTCGAGCGAAGGAAACATTTTCCAACCCCGTGATGCGTAGAGAGAAGCTGCACCCGGGAGCAGTCGTTCGACGACGGGAGGCGCGTCGCGCCTGATCTCGGCAAGATCCCTTGCCGAAAACGGCGTCGTGGCGGAGATGATGTAGCGGCCAAAGCCGATTGCCGGCGCCTTTTCGAGCGCCTGCAGATGAGCGCCGACCACGTCGGTGATATCGACGCGGCGGTGAAGAAGCTCGTTGGCCTGGGCGTTTTCAGCCGAATAGCCGTTGCGAATGTCAGGATCGTCGTCGTTTTCGGGAAAGAAACGCGAAGTCCTGAGAATGACCACCGGCAGACCGGATTTGTGGGCGAAGAGTTCGCATAGACCTTCGGCAGCGAGTTTCGTCACGCCGTAGATGTTTTTCGCGACGGGAAGCACGTCCTCGGTCACCCATGCCGCCGGTTCGCCGGCAGCCGGAGTCAATGCTGCGCCGAAGGTACTGGTGGTGCTGGTGAAGACGAAGCTTGCAACGCCTGCGGCGGCCACTGCTTCTTCGAGCAGGTTAAGGGTGCCGGCGATATTGGTGTCGAGGAAATCGCGATTGTCGTGGGTTGCCACATGCGGTTTGTGCAGCGTCGCGGCATGGATGACGTGGCTGATGCCAGACATCGCCTGGCGGACGAAGGCGCGATCACTGATCGAGCCGACCATGTCGGTAAAAGCCGAGGGCTTGATATCGATGCCGCGCACCCACCGGCTTTCCGCCCTCAAGGTTCGCATCAGCGCCTCGCCGAGATGGCCGGCACTTCCCGTTACCAGTATCGTCATCACATCGTCTCCTGACCGCTCGGCCGCGGACGCTATAAAGACTGGCGTTTCCGGACAACGCATAAATTATGCAGGGGAATGCAGGAAAGCTTGAGGCTCAGCCGATGGTCGTGACGAGGCGGCCGGCGCTACCGTCGGAAAGCATGATCCGTTCCCAGGTCACACGGCCGGCGGCGATTGGCAGCAGCGCATTGCCGTTGGCGCCGGTATCGAGGGTCAACGACGAGAGCCTGCCCTCATGCCAGCCGCGCTCCTCCAGCGACTGCTCGGCGGCGGCGATTTCGGCGGATGCATAAGAGAATATGGAGCGGCCGAGAAAGGCGCCGAGCGGCGCCCGCCACTCCGCCTGCCGCGGGCGAGAGGCGGAGAGCAGCCGGTGGGTGCGGTCGCAGATCAGATGCACCGGCCGGACGGAATCCTCGACCAGCCGCTTCAGCGCCGCATCGACTGCTGCATGTTGCGGTGAGCTGAAAATCCGTTCCAGCTTGGCCGCCTGTTCGGCCGACAGGGCGAGCTGATCGCGCTCCCAGCGTGAGACCGTCGCCTGGTTGACGCGGAGGAGTTCGGCAAGATGTTCCTGCTTCATGCTGCGCAGCAGCCGCATGCGGCGTATGCCGGCGCCCGATATCGTCATCTGCCTGATCCCGTGCCGTTTTGGCCAGCATAAGGCTTCGGCTGGCCGGCAAGCAAGCTGTTGGGCGACTGGATCATTATTCGGGCTGGCCCTCGAGGTCGCCTTTCAGCCGGTCGAGAATCGACAGGGAATGGCCGGCATAGGTGCTGATCCAGCGGTCATAGATGTGTTTGATCGGCAGGCTGTTCAGGTGGTTCCAGCGCTCGCGGCCTTCCTTCCTGGCGATGACCAGGTCTGCCTCCTCCAGCACTTTCAGATGCTGCATCACCGTACAGCGGTCCATCTCCGGAAACATCTCGCAAAGGGTCCCTGTGGTTCGGGGGCCATCCTTGAGCAGATCGAGGATTTCGCGGCGGCGATGATGCGCCAGCGCCTTGAAAACGGGATCGTCGGTTGATTCGCTTGACATGTTATATTTTTATAACATAATGGCGACGAGGACAATGGAATAGACACACTGGAGAAGAGGAGAAGTGTCATGTCTCTCAGAATCCGCATTTCCGGCCGTGTCGGCCGCCCCGTTGCAGAGGTGTTCGATGCCGTCGTCAACCCGAAGAAGCTCAGCAGTTATTTCACCACGATCGGCGGAGCGAGCGCACCGCTCGTGAAGGGCACGACGGTGACCTGGTGGAAGGATGCGCCGGTCGAGGTCGTCGAACTCGTGCCGGAAAGCCGCATCGTGCTGCGCTGGGATGGCGGCACCGGCGAAGACAAGACGACCTATAAGACGCTGGTGGAGATGAACTTCAAGCCGCTGGAAGACGGTGGCACGCTGGTGACCATCGCCGAGACCGGCTGGCGTGAAGACGATGCCGGCCGGCGCGGCACCTATCTCAACTGCGAAGGCTGGACGCAGATGCTCTGCTGCATGAAGGCCTTCGTCGAATACGGCATCAATCTGCGCGAGGGCATGTTCCTCAGCGAGATGAAGGGTGAGCCGGCCAGCGCGCCTGATGTTTGAACGAGTGAGTCGGCATCAAGACGATCGGCGGCGCAATCGTCGCATTTGCCAATATCACCGAGACTTTGCTTGCCTGTCACACTGCGGGTGCTAATTTCCGGATTCGATACTTCATTTCGGTTTCCAGGAGATTCATTATGCAGCTTGGCATGGTTGGTTTGGGCCGCATGGGCAACTATATGGTCCAGCGCTTGATGCGAGGCGGTCACGAATGCGTCGTCTACGACGCCAGGCCGGAAAGCGTTGCCGAGCTCGCAGGCCTCGGTGCGACCGGCAGTGCCTCGCTCGCGGAGTTCGTCTCGAAGCTCGCCCACCCGCGCGCGATCTGGCTGATGCTGCCGGCGGCGATCGTCGACAAGGTGCTGGCGAGCCTAGTGCCGCTGCTTGAGAATGGCGATATCGTCATCGACGGCGGAAATTCTTATTATCATGACGACATCCGCCGCGGCGCCGACCTCATCACCAAGGGCATCCACTATGTCGATGTCGGCACAAGCGGCGGCGTTTTCGGCCTCGAGCGCGGTTATTGCCTGATGATCGGCGGCGAGAAGGGCATCGTCGAACACCTTTCCCCGATCTTCGCGACGCTGGCGCCCGGCGTCGGCAAGACCGAAGCCTCACCGAACCGGAGCGCCGAAGCGGCTGCGGTCAGCACTGCGGAACAGGGTTATCTGCATTGCGGCCCGCATGGCGCCGGTCATTTCGTCAAGATGGTGCATAACGGCATCGAATACGGCCTGATGGCCGCCTATGCCGAAGGTATCAATATTCTGAAACATGCCAATATCGGCGCCGCCTCGCACGAGGCGGATGCGGAAACCGCGCCACTCGCCCATCCGGAACATTTCCAGTATGATTTCAACCTGCAGGATGTCGCCGAAGTCTGGCGCCGCGGCAGCGTCATCACCTCCTGGCTGCTCGATCTCACGGCCGATGCGCTGCATGCCGATCCCGCACTTTCGAAATATGCCGGCCGCGTCTCGGACAGCGGCGAAGGCCGCTGGACGATCATGGCGGCAATCGACGAAAGCGTGCCGACGCCGGTGCTGAGCGCTGCGCTCTACGGTCGCTTCTCCTCGCGCGACAATGACGAATTCGCCAACAAGGTGCTGTCGGCGATGCGCGCGGGCTTCGGCGGTCACGTGGAAAAGCCGGTCCCGAAATCCTGAAGGCAAGCGACTTCACTCACCGTTCCGACAAAGCCGTCATCCTGAAATAGCGAGCGCAGTGCTTCGTTTCGAGGAGGCGGCGAGGTTTGCCTTTGCTAGCCATCGGTATGGTTTCCCTACTGCTTGCTGGCGGCAGCGGTCGCGAGTATCCATTGCAAAATGTCAGCGCTGCCTTCTACAAGCGACCGACATTTCATTGGAGGCGGTCATGGAGCGTGGCATGGCAGGAAGCTTGAAGGCCGTCATATTCGGCATGCTGGTATTGCTTGCGCTTTTTTCGGCGGTTTCGCCTGGCTTTTCCCAGACGCCGCCAGCGCAAGTGCCGACCGCGGCCGCCCCGCCGGCCGAAGTGCGTCAGATGATGGAGCTGATGCAGACGCCTCAGGTCAAGCAATGGATGTCGACGCAGATGGCGACGGCGCCCGCGAGCGATGCGGCGGCTGGCGACCAGATGTCGGTGCTCTCAGGTCTGCTCCAGCATGCCCGCCGGCACGTCTCGATGGTCTCCGATGCGGCGATGACGCTGCCCTCGCAGGTCGGCCATGCTTCTTCGCTGTTCTTCGGCGAGATCGCCGCCGCCGGCTGGCCGCGCATGGTGGCGCAGTTTCTGGCGATTTTCCTGCTCGGCACAATCGTCGAGCGCATTGCCCGCTATGCCTTTCGCCGCCGCCGCCAGGCGGCGCAGATGGCGGGCATGCATCTCGCCCCGCGCGTCATCCCGGCGCTGATCTTCGCGATGGCGACGGCGCTTGCTCTTCTCAGCGTCAGCTGGCCGCCGGTCAGCCAGAGCATCGCGATCGTTTGCGTTGTCGCGCTCGTAGTCCAGCGCTTCACGATTTGCCTCGGAGGCGTGCTGGTCGATCTCATCGGGCTGGCGCGAGCCGAGGAAGAACGGCAGGAGATCACCGCGGCAATCATGCCGGCGCGCGCGGTTGCATTCTTCTGGTATCGGCGCTGTGCGACCTTCGTCATCTATTTCATTTTTGGATGGGCGGTGATCCAGTCGATGGAGCCGCTCGGCTATTCTGCGAGCGTGCGGATCCTCGTCGGCTATATCCTGGGCATCGGCCTGCTGCTGATCGCGATCGAGGCGGTCTGGTCGCGGCCGCACAAGGACGAGAAGCGTGGTCACGGGACCTCCTGGGCGCTCACCGTCTATTTCCTCTTGCTCTGGAGCCTCTGGGTCGCAGGCTTCAACTGGCTGCTCTGGCTCGGCATTTACGTGCTGCTGCTGCCGCGCGTGCTTGCCGTCTCGACGATTGCGGTAAAATCGCTGCAGCAGACCGAAGCGAGCTTCCTTGCCACACGCCGTATTGCAGCCGTGCTGCTCGACCGCGGCGTGCGGGCGCTGATCATTGCTGTTGCCGCCATCTGGCTCGGGCATATGCTCGGCGTCGGCGCCGACACGATGGCCGCCGGCGAAACGATGGTCGACAAGATCGCGCGCGGCGTGATCGGCGGCATCGTCATCTTGCTTGCCGCCGATCTGCTCTGGCACGTCATCAAGGCCTATATCGACGGCAAGCTGCTCGATTCATCCGTGGATGGCGGGACAACGGATGAGGAAAAGGCCAAACGCGCGCGGATACAGACGCTGCTGCCGATCTTCCGCAATATTCTCGCCGTGGTGATCGCCGTCATTGCCGTTCTGATGGTGCTCTCCGGCCTCGGTATCGAGATCGGGCCGCTGATCGCCGGCGCCGGTGTTGTCGGCGTCGCGGTCGGTTTCGGCGCGCAGACGATCGTCAAAGACGTCATCAGCGGTATGTTCTATCTCTGGGACGATGCCTTCCGCATCGGCGAATATATCGAAAGCGGCAGCCACAAGGGTGTGGTCGAGGCGTTCAGCTTGCGCTCGGTGAAGCTCAGGCATCATCGCGGGCCGCTGACGACGGTGCCGTTCGGCGAACTCGGGGCGGTGAAGAACCTCAATCGCGACTGGACGATCGACAAGATCAGCCTCAACGTCAAATACGACACCGATCTCGTCAAGGCGAAGAAGGTGATCAAGCAGATCGGCCAGACGCTGCTCGAAAATCCGGAATTCGGCCCTCATATCATCGAGACGCTGAAGATGAAGGGTGTCGAGCAGTTCGGCGAATTCGCGATCGAAATCCGGCTGTCGATGATGACGAAGCCCGGCGAGCAATTCGTCATCCGCCGCAATGCGCTGGCGATGATCCGCAATGCCTTCCAGGAAAACGGTATCGAATTCGCCGTGCCGACGGTGCAGGTGGCGGGCGATCGCGACGCGGAGGTGGATGCTGCCGTCGCGCGCTACGCCGCGCATGCGCGGGCGAGCAGCGAGCCGGCCGCATGAACCGCTTCACATTGCGCCGGCGGCTGCGATCAGCAGGCCGCCGATGATCGCCATGTTGGTTTTCCACGTATTGATGGCGCTGTCACGCGCCGTTGCCTGCATGTCCCAGAAATTCAGCAGCATGACGGTGGCCGCCAGCGTGAAGACGATGAGACCGAATGCCGCTGCCGCGACGAACAGGCCGAGCATCAGCAGGATGCCGGCGACAATCTGGAACACGCTGCCCAAGACCAGCACCCATTTCGCAAAAGGAACGCCGCGGGCTTCGATCGCCTCGGTCAGCGGCACGATGACGAAAAAATGTTGAACGCCGCCAGCGACATAGAGGCCGCCGAGCAGCAGGCGGCCGAGAGCAAGCATCACGAAGGCCGAACCATCCTGCATATCGAACCTTTCTCCCGCGTCTCAACTCTCCATCGAGCGCAAGGCTCTGCCGAAGCTTACGAAAATGCAATGTGCTGCGCCGCCCGCCTGCGCAAATTCGCCCCAATTGAGGATGATTGAGGCGCAGGCGGCGGGGCTGGGGTAGCGGCGGCATGGCTTCATAGAGCTTATATGCCTTTCATGTTACGTCATCTGAAATGATTCCCGCCAAGCTGGCAGTTGCAGCAGGGTACGAGAATGTCGGGGCACGGCAATTTGGAAGAGATTGAAGAAACGGACGGGTTTTCCTTTGGCGGGCTATTCAGACGGTACAGAACGCCGCTGCTGGCGGCCGCATCACTGGTGGTTTTCTGCCTCGTCGGTTACGCGATTATGCAGCTCACCAACGAGGTGCGCTATGACGACGTCGTCGGTGCGCTCGCCGCCACCAGGCCGAGCTCGATCCTGCTTGCGTTGTTCTTCACGGCGCTCAGTTTCCTCGCACTGATCTTCTACGATCTCAACGCCATCGAATATATCGGCAAGAAGCTGCCCTTTCCGCATGTCGCGCTGACGGCGTTCAGCGCCTATGCCGTCGGCAATACCGCCGGTTTCGGCGCCCTTTCTGGCGGTGCGATCCGCTACCGCGCCTATACGCGCCTCGGGCTCTCGCCGGAGGATATCGGCCGCATCATCGCCTTCGTCACGCTGTCCTTCGGATTGGGGCTTGCGGGCGTCGCGGCAATCGCCCTCATCGTCATCGCCGACGAGATCGGCCCGCTCGTCGGCGTCAGCCCCTTCCTTCTGCGGCTGATCGCCGGTTCGATCGTCGCCATTTTGGGCGCGGTGATGATCATCGGCCGTGACGGGCGCGTGCTCGATCTTGGCCCTGTGGCAATCCGCCTGCCGGATTCGCGTACCTGGTCGCGGCAGTTCCTCGTCACCGCCTTCGATATCGCCGCCTCGGCGTCGGTACTCTATGTGCTGCTGCCGCAGACGGCCATCGGCTGGCCGGTCTTCCTCGCCGTCTATGCGATCGCCGTCGGTCTCGGCGTGCTCAGCCATGTTCCCGCCGGGCTCGGCGTGTTCGAGACCGTGATCATCGCCTCGCTCGGCAGCGCAGTGAACATCGATGCCGTGCTCGGATCACTGGTGCTCTACCGGCTGGTCTACCATGTGCTGCCGCTGCTGATCGCGGTGCTCGCGGTCTCGGCGGCGGAGCTGCGTCGTTTCGTCGACCATCCGGCCGCCTCCAGCATGCGGCGCATCGGCGGAAGGCTGATGCCGCAGCTGCTGTCGGCTCTCGCACTGCTGCTCGGCGTCATGCTGGTGTTTTCGAGCGTCACGCCGACGCCGGACCAGAACCTCGAATTCCTCTCCAACTATCTGCCGCTGCCGATGGTCGAAGGGGCGCATTTCCTCTCCAGCCTGCTGGGGCTGGCACTCGTCGTCGCCGCCCGCGGCCTCGGCCAGCGGCTCGACGGCGCCTGGTGGGTGGCCGTGTTCTCGGCGCTTGCCGCCTTGACTTTATCACTGTTGAAGGCGATCGCGCTCGTCGAAGCCGCGTTTCTTGCCTTCCTCATCTTCGGGCTCTTCGTCAGTCGTCGGCTCTTTACCCGCCAGGCCTCGCTGCTTAACCAGGCGCTGACGGCATCCTGGCTGATGGCGATCGCCGTGATCGTCGTCGGTGCCGTCGTCATCCTGCTCTTCGTCTATCGCGACGTTGAATATAGCAACCAGCTCTGGTGGCAGTTCGAATTCACGGCCGAGGCGCCGCGGGGCTTACGCGCCGTTCTCGGCATCACCATCATCTCCTCGGCGATCGCCGTCTTCAGCCTGCTCCGGCCGGCAAGCTTCCGGCCTGAGCAGGCGACGGACGAGGCGCTGGCGCGTGCCGTCGAGATCGTCATGAAGCAGGGCAATGCCGACGCCAATCTGGTGCGCATGGGCGACAAGAGCATCATGTTCTCGGAAAACGGCGACGCTTTCATCATGTATGGCCGGCAGGGCCGCTCCTGGATCGCGCTGTTTGATCCGGTCGGCGACCATCGCGCCGTGCAGGAACTCGTCTGGCGTTTCGTCGAAGCGGCGCGCGCCGCCGGCTGCCGGGCCGTGTTCTACCAGATATCGCCGGCGCTGCTGTCGCATTGCGCCGATGCTGGCCTGCGCGCCTTCAAGCTCGGCGAACTGGCGGTGGCCGATCTCAGGACCTTCGAGATGAAGGGCGGCAAATGGGCGAACCTTCGCCAGACGGCAAGCCGCGCCCAGCGCGACGGGTTGGAATTTTCCGTCGTCGAACCGCAGGACGTGTCTTCGGTCATTGATGACCTTGCCGCCGTTTCGACGGCTTGGCTCGAGCATCACAATGCCAAGGAAAAGGGCTTCTCGCTCGGCGCCTTCGATTCCGATTATGTCTCCTCGCAGCCTGTCGGCATCCTGAAAAAGGACGGCAGGATCGTCGCCTTCGCCAATATCCTCGTGACCGAATCCAGACAGGAGGGCACGATCGATCTCATGCGCTTCTCGCCGGATGCGCCGAAAGGCTCGATGGACTTTCTCTTCGTGCAGATCATGGAATATCTGCGCGGCCAGGGTTTCACCCACTTCAATCTCGGCATGGCTCCCCTCTCCGGCATGTCGAAACGCGAGGCGGCGCCCGTCTGGGACCGCATCGGCAGCACCGTCTTCGAACACGGCGAGCGCTTCTATAACTTCAAAGGCCTTCGGGCATTCAAATCCAAGTTTCATCCGCACTGGCAACCGCGCTATCTTGCGGTCTCCGGAGGGGGCAATCCGATGATCGCGTTGATGGACGCGACATTTCTGATCGGGGGCGGGTTGAAAGGGGTAGTGAGAAAATGATCAGGACAATCCTTCTTGCCACGGCATGCGCCTGCATGCTCGCGGCCGCACCGGCTGATGCCGCCGAAGAGACCACACAGAGCTTCGAAGCCGGGCTCATCCCGTCGCCGCACATCTTCCTGCCGGAAGGGGAGGTGAAGGGTACGGTGATGCTGATATCCGATGCCGCTGGCTGGGGCGACTATGAGAAGGCCGAAGCCGACAGGCTGGTTGCCGAAGGCGCCGTCGTCATCGGAGTCGACTTCCCCTCCTATATCCAGGCGCTCAGCCGATACGACGTCAGCCTCAACGACGGTTGCGTCTACATGGTCTCGGACATCGAGTCGCTGAGCCAGCAGGTGCAGCGCGCGACCGGCAACAGCGCCTATCATCTGCCGATCGTCGCCGGCATCGGCGAGGGCGGGGCCTTAGCGCTGGCGATCGCCGCGCAGACGCCGGATGCGACGATTGGCCAGACGCTTGCTGTCGATCCGAAGGCCGGCATTCCGCTTGCCAAGGAGCTTTGCACGCCGGCGTCCAAGCAGGTGGTTGGCGAACGCACCGTCTATGGCCTCAGCGACGGCGTCCTGCCGGACCCGATCATTACTGTCTTCACGCCTGATGCCAACAAGGATGGCCGGGCGCATGCCGAGGCGCTGAAGAAGGCCCATGACGAGATCGAGATCCGCGATTCCACCGACGATGCGCAGACGGCGTTTGCCGATACGCTCGACGATCTCGTCACCGCCTCCGGCGCCTTCGGCAACCCGCTTGGCCTGCCGCTGGCGGTGCTCGAGGCGACGCCCGCCCTCGACACGATGGCGGTAATCTATTCCGGCGACGGCGGCTGGCGCGACATCGACAAGGAGGTCGGCGGCACGCTGCAGAAGGAAGGTATTCCGGTCGTCGGCGTCGATTCGCTCCACTATTTCTGGTCGGAGCGCAAGCCGGAGGAGACTGCCGCCGATCTTTCGAAGATCATCGATTTCTACCGCAAACAGTGGAAGGTGAAGCACGTGCTGCTCGTCGGTTATTCCTTCGGCGCCGATGTCGTGCCCGCCACCTACCAGCTCCTCAAGCCAGCCGAAAAGTCGGCGGTGGCGCAATTGTCGCTGCTGTCGCTTTCGCACCAAGTCGACTACGTCATCTCTGTTCTCGGCTGGCTCGGCCAGAAGACGGAAGGGGCGGGAGGCGATCCTGTCGGCGATCTGAAGAACATCGATCCGAAGCTCGTGCAATGCATCTACGGCAAGGACGACGATGACGATGTCGCCTGTCCGGCGCTGAAGGATAGCGGCGCCGAGGTCATCGAACTGCCCGGCGACCATCATTTCGACGAGAATTACGACCTTCTGACCAAGACGATCATCGACGGGCTGAAGAGACGGCTGCAGAATTAATGCATTAGCGTTTCTTCACTCCAGCCGAGCGCGGTGAGTTCTGTACCACGAAACCGCGCATCGTCGGCAACGATGAATTCGTCGAGTTGCGGCGGAGCGACGCTGGTGCTGGAGAGCATCGCATGCACCTGTCCGCGATGATGGGTCTGATGCTGGAAGAGGTGGCCGAGCACGTCCTCCATCCGCTCCTCTTGTATGCGGTCGCCGCGATGGAGGCTGATGGTCGAGGTGAGCCTCTCCGGCGTCAGGGCGTCGCAAAGTGCCACCAAGCGCTGGTCGACCTTCGCCTGCGCTTCTGCCAGCGAGGAAACGTCATCGAATGGTTCGTCGACCTCGAAGGCCTTGAGCCCGAGCGTGCCGCTTTCCAGGCCGTCGACATAGAACCAGTCGACCGTGATGATGTGGTTCAAGGTTTCCTTGATCGAGGGGAAGAAGCTCGTGCGCGGCGCTTCGAATTCGCCGGGCTCCAATGTCGCGCAGGCCTGAAGCAGGCGGCGGTTGGCAAGGGCGTTGTTATAGGCAAGTTTGCGGAATGGCCTGATAGGATCGAAGGTCGGCATCGGCGCATCTCCTCTTTAAGCGCTTTTGGCGACAGCACCGGGCGCCTTTTGAGGCGCGCAAGGGGCGCTGTAACACCTTGAATTGCTTGCGTCAGTCTTTCCCGTCGAGATCGCCGTCCCGCCAGACGAGATGACGTGGCGCAACGGGCAGGCTCTCGATTTCATCGGCGATGAAATAGGGCGGGATGTCGAGTGCGGTCAGGGCACTACGCGTTGCCGGCACCCATTTGAATTCGAGATGGTTGTCGCCGTCCTCGACCCGATGGATGATCTCGCCCGGCCGGAAGGGGAATTCCGGCGGGATCTCCATCAGATAATAGAGGCCGAGTTCATGCCAGTCGCGCTGTTCGTAGCGGAAAAAGTTCTCGACGATCCACAGCAGGCGATGGACGGTCACCTCAACGCCCAGTTCCTCCACCATCTCCCGTTTCAGCGTTTCCTCCGACGTCTCGCCGATTTCCGCCCTGCCGCCTGGAAAGGTCCAGAAGGGCTCATGCACGGCGCGATGGACGAGCACGTGGCCGTCGCGAAAGCCGAGGCCGGCGATGCGATAGTTGAAACGCTCAGCGCCCGCATTCAGGCGGATAAGAGTGCGCTTGGCCATGCCATTCTTATCCAAGATCGATGACGACAATTTCCGGCGGCACGCCGAAGCGCACCGGTGCGATGGAGCAGCCGAGGCCACCGGAAACGATGATATTACGCCCCTCCTCGATCATATGGCCATAGGCGTAGCGGTTGCCGTAGCGCGAGGGAACGATCGGCGAACGGCCGAGGAGGCGGATCTGTCCGCCATGCGTGTGGCCCGATAGCGTCAGCGAGACACGCTCGGGCACGCGCGGAAAGACATCGGGCTCATGGGGAAGCAGGATGACCGGCGCATCGTCCGTAACCTGAGCCATCGTTCCCTCGAGATCGTCGAGGCCGAGCATCTGCGTGCGGCCCCATTTCCTGCCGGGCAGCAGCGCCAGCTGATCTTCGAGGCCTGCGAGCCAAAAGCCGCGGCCATCCTTTTCGAGCCGAACAGCGCGGTTGCCATAGACCGGGATGCCGACGTCGGCGAGGGCTCGGTGTCCGAATGTTTCCATCCCGCCGTTCTTCTGGGCGGTCCTGTCCTCCCACCAATCATGGTTGCCCATGACCGCATGGACGCCGAGAGGGGCCTGCAAGGTAGAGAGCGCCTTCGACCATTGGCTCGAATGCACGTACTGCGTCACCATGTTCATGCCGGCGGCGTAATCGCCGAGCAGGACGGTGACGTCGCCTTCGAGTTCATTCGCTCTGTGGCAGATCGCGGCAATGCGGCTTGTCGACATCCAAGGTTCGCAGGCATGGAGATCGGCGAGCGCAATGACGCGGAGCTTGAGCCCCGGGGTCCATCCCGGCGGCGTCAGCCGATAGCGGGTGATGGCGAGCCGCGCGAGCGGTTCATAGGCGAAGGCGTAACCACCGAGCGACATGACGCCTGCGACACTGCCGCCGAGAACCTTGAAAAATCCGCGGCGGGTGATCACTCAGTTGTCCTCCTGGAACAGCCGGAACTGCGCAGCCTCCATATCCTTGGGCGGTTGCATTCCCAGATGTTTCCACGCGATTGCGGTCAGAACACGGCCGCGTGGCGTGCGCTGAATGAAACCCTGCTGGATCATATAGGGCTCGATGATGTCCTCGATCGCGTCGCGCGGCTCGGAAAGTCCGGCGGCGATGGTTTCGATCCCGACCGGGCCGCCGCCGAAATTGACCGCGATCATGTTGAGGTAACGTTTGTCGAGCTGGTCGAAGCCGACATTATCGACCAGCAGGCGGGTCAGCGCCTCGTCGGCGATCTCGCGAGTGACGGATTCCGCCCTTGCCACCTCGGCAAAGTCGCGCACGCGCCGCAGCAGCCGGCCGGCGATGCGCGGGGTGCCGCGGGCGCGTCTTGCGATCTCGCGGGCGCCCTCTTCGGTGATCGGCAGGTTCATCAGCCGCGCGCCGCGGCGCACGATCAGTTCCAGCTCCTCGACGGTGTAGAAGCTCAGGCGCACCGGAATGCCAAAGCGGTCGCGCAGCGGCGTCGTCAACAGGCCGAGGCGGGTGGTGGCCGCCACCAGCGTGAATTTTGACAGGTCGATCTTCACCGAGCGAGCGGCAGGGCCTTCCCCGATGATGAGGTCGAGCTGGAAATCTTCCATGGCCGGATAGAGGATTTCCTCGACGGCGGGGTTAAGGCGATGGATTTCGTCGATGAAGAGCACGTCGCGCTCCTCGAGATTGGTGAGCAGGGCAGCGAGATCGCCGGCCTTGGCGATCACCGGGCCCGACGTCGAGCGAAAGTTGACGCCGAGCTCTTTGGCCATGATCTGTGCCAGCGTCGTCTTGCCGAGGCCGGGCGGACCGACGAAGAGCACATGGTCCAGCGCTTCGCCGCGGTTTTTCGCCGCCTCGATGAAGACCTTGAGATTGGCGCGCGCTTCCGCCTGGCCGGTGAACTCGTCCAGCGATTGCGGGCGCAACGTGATATCAAGGTCTTCGCCCCGCTTTTCCGGCGATATCAGGCGGGCGGATTCGCTCATGTCAAAAGTTCCATTCCAGGTATGGTTTTTGCGGCTTGGGCATCGAATGTCCTGGTTGTCACGCAGCCCGCATCACGATTACGAAGGGCGATGAAGACATCTGCAAATTCTGCATTGGTCCGCACCATGATTGCGAGCGTTTCCTCGACTACTCTTTCATCTTCAAGGATCAGGTCGGCCGAGTCCAACAAGTCCGAAATCGCCTCCATGATCTGTTCTCTCTTCAGCTTGATCCGTTGTCTCAAGAACCACGCGCATTCCATCAGCGTGATGCAACTGATATAGCCGGGCGCCGTATCGGACAGGCTCGAGAAGAGCGTTGTGACCTTCTCCGTCTGGACGACATCGTCCTTCAGGAGGAAGCGCAGCATAATATTGGTGTCGAGGCCAATCATCTTGCACTAGTCACGTGATCGGCGATGGCTTCCCCAATCACCTCGTCCATTTCCGTCAAAGTGATCGTCGGTCGGTTCGGATCGTGAAACTTGCCTGCAAGGTCGATGGCGCGTTTGTTCTTGGCTTTCATGATGATTTCGCCATCGCGGTTGATGTAGCGGATCCTGTCGCCGGACTTCAGATTCAGCAATTCACGAACTTCCGCCGGAATTGTTGTCTGGCCCTTCGATGTCATCGTACCGTAGTAGATATTCATGCGGATCTCCTTACCAATCAAGTTTAGTAAGGAATTGCGATATATTCAAGGAGGTCACCGCGCCCCCAGTTCCTTCAATCCCAGCCTGATCAGTTTGGCGCTGTCGGCGCCATCGCCCGCCGTCTTCATTGCCGCGGCGATTGCGTTCGCCGCCTGGTCGCGGGAATAGCCGAGGTTGGTCAGCGCGGATACCGCATCGGCGACGGGTGCTGCCGCAACACCTTCGCCGAGTTCCTGCTTGAGGGCGATATTGATCGCTTCGCCGGCAAAGGCCGGCGCCCGGTTCTTGAGTTCGGTGACGAGGCGCATGGCCACCTTGGGACCGACGCCCGGCGCACGGGAGACGGCGGTGCGATCCTGCAGGGCGATCGCATTGGCAAGTTCGCCTGGGGTCAGCGTCGAGAGCACGGCGAGCGCCACCTTGGCGCCGACGCCCTGAACGCTCTGGAGCAGGTTGAACCATTCCCGCTCCAGAGCGGTCATGAAACCGAAGAGCTTCAGCTGATCCTCGCGCACATAGGTTTCGATAAACAGCACGCAGGCCTCACCAGTCGAGCCAAGCTTCGACAGGGTACGGGCCGAGCAATGGGCGACGTAGCAGACGCCGTGTACATCGACGAGCACATAGTCTTCGCCGATCTCGTCTATGGTGCCTTTCAGCTTGCCGATCATGGGTCGTGGTCTCTCAGCAGATGGAAACAAGTCAAGTATGGATTAACCGGCCAGCGCCTGTCGCATCCGGTTGCTGCCGCGATTATGCGCATGGCAGATGGCGATCGCTAAGGCGTCGGCGGCGTCGTTGCCCTTGAATTCGACCTTCGGCATCAGGATCTTCAACATCATGTGGATCTGCTGCTTTTCGCCATGGCCGACGCCGATGACGGCCTTCTTCACGGCGTTCGGGGCATATTCGGAGACCGGCAGGCCGGCGCGCGCCGGCACCAGCATGGCAATGCCGCGGGCCTGGCCAAGCTTCAGGGTCGCCACCGCATCCCTGTTGACGAAGGTCTGTTCGACGGCGGCTTCATTCGGCTTATAGCTGTGGACGATCTCCGCCAGGCCGTCGTGCAATTGGCAAAGGCGGGAGGCAAGGTCCATGTCGCCATCGGAAGTCACTGTTCCAGAGGCGACAAACCGCAAGGAATTGCCTGATGTCTCGATGATTCCCCAGCCGGTGCGGCGAAGTCCGGGATCAATACCGACGATGCGAATCGTATTTTGCATGGTTCAACCTATAGCGATCGCGAAATAAGTGCCATCGATATGTGAACAAAACAAAAACACTCCCGGATTTAGGCCCCGCCATTTACCGCGAATTAAAACAGATGCCTGAATTCTAGTCGTCAATACGAGAGGGGCTTCTTTTCGCGAAGATTAAGCCTCCGATGTTCTGTTTACAGGTCGGTCGATCAGGCATGCGCTGCATGCCCGGCTGGCAAGCGCGTTCAGAAGGGGTTCGTCGTACATGGCACAGAGATTTCAATCCCTGTCCTTCAAGGTCATCGTCACATTCATTCTGCTGACCGTGCTGTCGATCGCGGTCATCGACGTGCTGGCCTATTTCACCAGCAGCCGCATCTCCGACGAGCAGGCGCTGAAGGCCAAGGAAAGCGTGCTGATCTTCCGCGGCGACATGCTGCAGGACCAGCTGACGCAGCTTGAAAACCAGGCCAACTCGATTGCGCGCATCGAGGCGCTGCAAATGTCGATCACCAGCCTGAAGAGCGGCTGGAAAACCATCGAGAAAACCTCGGGCGACGCTCGTGCCGAGCTGAAGAAGGTTTTCATATCGAACAATCCCAACCCGGCCGACCAGCGCGAGAAGCTTATGAAGCCGGAAGGGCCGAGCGGCTTTTATTATTCGAACCATGAGAAGACGCAGGGCGAAGTCGCCCGCGACCTCGAGGATACCGCCTTCAGCGACCTGCTGATCGTCGATCTCGAGGGTACCGCGCTCTACTCCTATAAGAAGGAAGATGATTTCGCCGAAAATCTGAAGTCGGACGCCTGGAAGACAACCGGCGCCGGCATCGCTTTCGCCAAGGCGATCGAGAATACCGCCAAGGCGACCGATGACGCCGCGCCGACTGGCTTCTCCGGCCTTCGCGTCGATGCCGGCACCGGCAAATCGGCGATCTTCTATGCCGTGCCGATTATCAAGCTTGGAGCGGCCAAGGGCATCATCCTCTTCAAGGTGCGTGACGACATCGTCACCGGCATCCTCTCCAAGGGAATCGTTCAGGGCAGCACGGCGCGGGCGGCGATCGTCTCCGGCGATGGCTCCGCCGTCGGCCTCGACGGAAGCGGCAAGCTTGCGACGCTCGATGCGACGCCCTTCACCTTTATCCAGAGCGCGCTTGCCAGTTCGGCGATGACGGTTGCCGATTTCGACCGGGCGGACGGTACGGCTCGTGCCTATGTCCGCGGCATCGACTATCGCGGCGACCGCTTCCTCGTTGTCGAGAGTGTGCTCTTGAGCGAGCTCAATGCCGGCTCGATCGAGATCGCCACCTTGCTGACGATGATCGGCATCGGCGTGCTCGTCGTCATGGCGGTCGCGACCGGGCTCGTCACCAATTTGCTGTTTTCGCCGCTTGCGCGGCTTGCCGGCGTCACCCGCGATGTCGCCGATGGCAAGCTCGACAGCGAGATCGGCAGCCTGAACCGCAAGGACGAGATCGGCACGATGGCCAATGCGCTCGACCGCTTCCGCCACTCGCTGATCGAGAGCCGCGAGCTCGAAGCCGCCAGCGAGGAGACGCGCCTGCGGGCCGAGCAGGACCGCCAGCAGAATCTGGCCGAGCGTGAGGCCGAGGCGAAAACGCTGCAGCAGGTGGTCGAGGCGATTGACGAGGGCCTGCATCATCTGGCGAGCGGCGATCTCGCCTATCAGATCGATACCCGTTTCCCGAACGAACTCGAAAGCCTGCGCGTCAATTTCAACGAGGCGCTGGCGACGCTCAGCGAAACCATGACGGCCATCGGCGGCAACTCGATGGCGGTGCGCGCCGGCTCCGAAGAGATGCGCACCGGCGCCGACGAACTTGCCGGGCGCACCGAGCGCCAGGCCGGCTCGATCACCGAGACGGCGAATGCGATCAGCGCCATCACACAGTCGGTCCGCCGGCAGATCGAGCGAGCCGAGCAGGCCGAGCGCATCGCCCGCGACGCCAAGAAGGAGACGACCGGCTCAGGCCAGATCATGCGCGAGACGATCGCGGCGATGGAGGCAATCCAGGTCTCCTCGCGCCAGATCAACACGATCATCTCCGTCATCGACGACATCGCCTTCCAAACCAACCTCCTGGCGCTCAATGCCGGTGTTGAGGCAGCGCGTGCGGGTGAATCCGGCAAGGGCTTTGCCGTCGTCGCCATGGAAGTGCGCGAGCTTGCCCAGCGCTCATCGAGTGCGGCCAAGGAGATTTCCAGCCTGTTGCAGAAATCGACGCATGAGGTGGAAAGCGGCGTTACGCTTGTGGAAAAAGCGGGCGTTGCACTGACGGGCATCGGCGCCCATGTCGAGGCGATCAACGGGCAGATCAACGAGATCATGAGTGCGACCCGCGAGGAGGCCAATACGCTGCGCGAGATCAATAGCGCCGTTGCCGAACTCGACGCGATGACGCAGCAGAACGCCTCGATGGTCGAGGAGACGACGGCGGCTATCCACCGGCTGGCGACGGAAGCCCTGGAAATGGACCGCCAGCTCGGCAATTTCACGCTGCCGCATGGCCATCACCAGCCGAGCGCCGAGGTGCATGTGCTGCGCCGTCAGCGGTAAGCTACACCTTTCCACATTGCATAAGGGCCGCGCTGGCGCGGCCTTTTTTGTTTGCGCGCATGGTTTGGAATGGCGCGGGTGCGAACCTACATAGACGGCATCGTTCAACTGCCCGGCAGGTTTCCCATGGTTCCCTTCTCCATACTCGACCTTTCCCCCGTTGCCGAAGGCAGCACCGTGCGCCAGTCCCTCGAGGCCTCGGCGCGGATGGCTGTGAAGGCCGAGGAATTCGGTTACAAGCGCTTCTGGCTTGCCGAACATCACGGCATGCCGGGGATTGCCAGTGCTGCCACCGCCATCGTCATCGGCCATGTCGGGGCTGCGACAAAGCGCATCCGCATCGGCTCCGGCGGCATCATGCTGCCCAATCATTCGCCGCTCGTCATCGCCGAGCAGTTCGGCACGCTGGAGGCGCTCTTCCCCGGCCGCATCGATCTCGGCCTCGGGCGTGCACCGGGAACGGATATGCGCACGGCACAGGCGCTGCGGCGCAACCTCGAGGCCGGCGCAAACAGCTTCCCCAACGACGTGGTGGAACTGCAGCAACTTCTCGATACGCCGGTCGAGAACCAGGCGATCCTCGCGGTTCCCGGCAATGGTTCACATATCCCGATCTGGCTGCTCGGCTCCAGCCTCTACAGCGCCCAGCTCGCAGGCATGTTGGGCCTTCCCTATGCCTTCGCCTCGCATTTCGCGCCCGACATGCTGCTCGATGCGATCGCGATCTATCGCGACCGCTTCCAGCCCTCGGCGACGCTCGACAAGCCGCATGTGATGGTCGGCGTGATGGGCGCGGTGGCGGCGACGGATGAGGAGGCTCGCTATCATTTCACTTCCGCAGAGCAGCAGTTCGTCAATCTGCGCCGCAATGTCCGCGGCCCGTTCCCGCGTCCGGTGGCCGATATGGCGGACTTCTGGTCGCCGATGGAAAAGATGAATGTCGAACACACGCTGCGTTATGCCGTGGTCGGCTCGCCGAAGACGGCCGAGGCGAAACTGACGGAGTTTCTACAGGAAACGCAGGCCGACGAGGTGATCATCTCGATGCCGATCCACGACATCGAGGCGCGGCTGACATCGGTGGAACTTTTCGCGGGGCTGGGAAATTTCATGCGAGCCGCCGCGTAGGGCAGGGCGCGCGCGAGGCGGCACTCTGACCGCGCCCCCTTTTCGGCAAGAAAAAACCCGGCGTTGCAGCCGGGTTTTTATATTTGACATCTGCCGGAGGAGATCAGGCCGAGAGCTTCGCCAGCACTTCTTCCGAGACTTCGAAATTGGAATAGACGTTCTGAACGTCGTCATCGTCTTCCAGGCTGTCGATGAGCTTCAGCAGCGACTGGGCTTTTTCCTCGTCCACCGGCACGTTGTTCTGGGCGCGCCAGACGGCCTTGACGGTTTCGGCTTCGCCGAGGCTCGATTCCAGCGCTTTTGCCACTTCGCCGAGGGCTTCGAAGGCGCAGGTGATGTAGTGGCCGTCTTCGTCGGACTCGACGTCGTCGGCGCCGGCTTCGATCGCGGCTTCCATCACCTTGTCGCCATCGCCGACGGAAAGCTTGTAGGTGATTTCGCCGACATGGTCGAAGGAGAAGGAAACGGAACCGGTTTCACCGAGAGCGCCGCCGGCCTTGGTGAAGCTCGAGCGGACGTTGGAGGCGGTGCGGTTGCGGTTGTCGGTCAGCGCCTCGACGATGATCGCCGTGCCGCCGGGGCCATAACCTTCATAGCGGACTTCGTCATAATTTTCGCCGTCCGCACCGGCTGCCTTCTTGATGGCGCGGTCGATATTGTCCTTCGGCATGGACTGAGCCTTGGCGTTCTGGATCGCCAGGCGAAGGCGGGCGTTCATCGTCGGGTCGGGCAGGCCGGCCTTGGCGGCAACGGTGATTTCGCGCGCAAGCTTGGAGAACATTTTCGACCGCACGGCATCCTGACGGCCTTTGCGGTGCATGATGTTTTTAAACTGTGAATGGCCAGCCATGGCACCCCTGTTCACGTCTCATTGTTCGGAATGGGCCGCCTTATAAGAGCGAAACGGCACCCGTTCAAGGAAAAAGCAGTTCGGAACAAAGGCGAGGGGATGACGTTTCAACCGAACTCCATCCAACGGAAAGGAACGGTCATGGCAAGTCTCAGTGAGGCGCAGGAACATCCAGCACGTCAGCTCTGGGATCAGGTCAACGGCGTTCATGCCGGCATGCTCGGAATTTCCGGACTGGACATGCACATGCAGCCGATGGCGCCGCATGCCGATCCCACCACCAACACCATCTGGTTCTACACCAAGACCGACGCCGACATCGTGCGCGCCATCAAGCCCGGCAGCCGCGCGCATTTCTGCGTCATCGGCAAGGATCACGACTATCACGCCTGCCTTGCCGGTGTGATCGAGGTGCATCCTGACCCTTCCAAGATCGAGGAATATTGGAGCTCGATCGTCGCGGCCTGGTATGACGGCGGCAAGAAGGACCCCAAGCTCACCATGCTGTCCCTCCATGTCGACGATGCCGAGATCTGGGTTTCCACAGGCAACAAGCTGAAATTCGGCTGGGAGATCGCCAAGGCCAATCTCGACGACGACAAAATGCCGGATGTCGGCATCAAGCGCCATCTGCAGTTCGCCTGATGCAGCAATTCAAAGTGCTACAGCGTCCTTTGCGCGTCTGAAAAGACGCGCGGCGCTGTAGAAGGAAAACCGCCGGGCCTTTTACTGCACGCCCTTCAACACATAGATCAGCGGCTTTTTCGGCAGCGTGCGCATCGAGACGGTAATGCTGTCATCGGGTGCATTGGCGACGTCGAAATCCTTGCCGAACATCGAGACGAAGGCTTCGACCGGCGGGCCGCGCCGGTGCATCGGCAGGATCAACGACGAGCGTAGCCGCTTGATGACGCGGCTCATGCTGTCGGCGCCCATGGTCAGGCCGCCATCGACGGGGACCATGACGATGTCGAGCCGGCCGATCTCGGTATAATGGGCATCCGTCAGCTCGTAATGCAGGTGGCCGAGATGGCCGATGCAGAGGCCGGCGATCTCGAAGATGAAGATGGAATTGCCGTTCTCATGCGCGCCGCCGAGGCCGTAGCTGAAGCGGATATCCGTGGGGACGTTGCGGATATAAGCATCGCCGACGACGAGATTGACGTTGGCCTTCTCGCCCGGAATGTCGCTCCACCCATGCAGCACATGTTTGATGCCGGGATCGGGGGTCAGGGTATAGTGGGTCGTGTGCGCCTTGTTCATGGTCACGACATCGGGCGGCGTTGCCGGCCTGTACCAGCCATTATAGTCGGTTGCGATAACGATACCGCCGGGCGTATCGATCTCGAAGGTCGAATGGCCGAGGAAGGTCAGTTTGACGTCCTCGCCCTCGGAGACGGCAGGCACCAGCGGCGGGGCGCCGGAAAAGCTTGCGAAGGTCACCTTGGGGATGGTTTGCGCGATCGCCTGGCACTGGCTGACCGGCGGCCGCTGCTCTTGTGCCCCGGCAAGATTCGGCACGGCGAAGGCCGCAAGGCATGCGATAGCGAGGACAAGATATCGCGGCTTCATGCCACCCCTCCGGCGCTCTATCACCCTTCGATCGGCGCATAATCCGTTCCGAAAATCGATTCCGATTTTCGGGGTTATGCGCGAATGGCGGGGAGGATGCGGCATGAGGCCGCAGGGGTCCAGACGGCAGGTTCTCACAATTGCGTGTTGAACGGCGCCTGTCGCCTGTTACCGCCAGAACTCCGGCACCGTCTCGGCCAGCCGCGGCCCGAGCCGGAGTGGCGCGATCTTTTCGGCAAGTCCTGTCGTATCCGAGATTTCCACGCCGACGCCGCAGATCGTCGCGGGGCCGTTCGCGGCTTCCATGCGGCCCTTTGGCATCTTGGAGATGAAGCGGTTGAGCGGCTCCTCCTTGTCCATGCCGAGGGAGGAGTCGTAGTCGCCGCACATGCCGGCATCCGACATATAGGCGGTGCCGCCGTTCAGGATCTGTGCGTCGGCGGTCGGTACATGCGTGTGGGTGCCGACGACGAAGCTGGCGCGGCCGTCGACGAAATGGCCGAAGCACTGCTTCTCGCTGGTCGCCTCGGCATGGAAATCGAAGATGATCGCGTCGGCCTGTTCCTTCAGCGGGCAGGCGTCGAGGATGACCTCCGCCGATTTGAAGGGGTCGTCGAGCTCGGGATGCATGAAGACCCGGCCCATGACGTTGGCGACGAGCACGCGCGCGCCGTTCCTGGCATAGAAAAGGCCGGAGCCGCGGCCGGGCGTGCCTTGCGGATAGTTGGCCGGCCGCAGGAATTGATCGTGGCGGCCGGCAAAAGCGACGGCTTCCTTCTGGTCCCAGACGTGATTGCCCGTCGTCACCACGTCGGCGCCGGCATTGATCGTTTCCAGAAAGATGTCCTCGGTGATGCCGAAGCCGCCGGCGGCATTCTCGCCGTTGACGACGACGAAATCGAGCTTGAGGTCGGAAACCAGGCCGGGGAGGCGGTCCCACACCGCCGTGCGTCCCGTCTTGCCGACCATGTCACCCAGAAAAAGCAGCCGCATTCCCTATCCAATCCAAGAGGCAAAAAAGCGAAGGCCGCTTTCTGTCAGGATGGCATCCAGGCTTATGTCGTGCGGCTCGTCGGGCACATGTGCCACTTCCTGGCAGTCGAATGCAATGCCGATCAGCTTCGGATGCAGGCCTTTTTGCCTTAGCCGGCTGATGGCGCGGTCGTAGTGGCCGGCGCCGTAGCCGATGCGGTGGCCGCGGGCATCGAAGGCCGAAAGCGGCACCAGCATGATCTCGGGATCAAGAATGGCGGCATCCGCACTGGGGCCGACCGTGCCGAAACCAGTATCGATGAGGGGCGCACCTTCCGCCAGCTCGCGAAAGACGATCGTCTGCCGATCGAGGATCGCCGGCACGCAAAGCCGCGCCCCGCGCACGGCAAAGCGCGCCATCAGCGGCCTGAGATCGGCTTCCGAACGGATCGGCAGGAAGCCGGAGACGATCGTATCCAGCGCAAAACCGACGGCCTCGCCGGCATGGTCGGCCATTGCGAGGCTTTTGGAGGCGCGTTTCTCGGCGGGGATAGCGTCGCGGGCCGACAGCCGTTCGTTGCGCAGCTGCGCTTTCAATTCTTTCGCGGTCATTGGATCTGCCGGTTCTGAGAGATTTACCCGAGCATAGACGGCGGGATGTCCGATGCAAATGCCGGATGCGACGATATCACGCTCGTTTCACGCCTCGGCCGCCGGCAGCAGCGGTCGTCAGGCGACGATGCTTGTCGGTATTGTCGCCGTGGCGATGGAGAAGCCTGCTATATTGGCCCCAGCCTGCCGGTCCTGCTGCCGCAACTCGCGCATCGCCTTTTCGAGCACTTGCTTGAGTTCGCGCACAACCGCCTTGAACTCTTCCATCGTTTCGCGATCATCGGCCGAAATGCCTGAAAATTTCGGGGCATCCTCGGCGACGCTCGCATAGGCGTTGCGGGCGTTGGCGGCGGCGTCCGGTTCCTGCGAGCCGGTCTCGCCGGCCGCAGTTTCTCTTGAAGTATCCGTCAGCGCAGCAGCGGCCGCGCTCGTTGCAACTGCTGTCGCACCCGTGGTTGCATCCACCGGAACAGCCGTTGCGGGGCTGCCGGTCGCGACTGATGATGCGAATTCGGAGGCGGCGGTGCCGACCTTGCGCGCCAGTTCGGCGGCCAGCCGGGCGACCACCTCAGGAGCCATGTTGGAGCTGCGCAGCATCTCCAACTCCTGTTTTGCCTCTTCGAGCTTGCGTTGCGCCTTCGCCTTGGCCTCGTCTCCCGAGTTCGCCAAGGTCTGGCGCATCTGCTGCAGCGCCTGGGTGGCGCGCTGCAGCTTCAGCACGCCTTGATCGGTCTCGCTTCCGGCGGCCGTAATGGCTGCCGTCGAAGACGCGCCGCGCAAGATGATGGAGGCAGACGTGGTTGCAACCTGCATGAACAATTCCCCGATTTTAAATTCGGGCCCCGATTGCGATTCGGGCGCATTCTGCAACGTCAGACTTGCGTGGACCTGTGTCTCTGGGATTCGGGAAGCGCAGCGGCCAGCCGCTGCATCGTCTCGTCGAACAGAGGGGCTCCGCCGGGTGCCCAGCCGAGTGCTCGGATTTTCGCAGTGTTCATGGGATTGAGCGCGACGCTATCGACAGGGGCCGGCAGCGCGTGCCGACAGCCCGTCTCGCGGCGGATGGCTGAAAGGATATCGCGCGTGTCGACTGGCATGTCCGAGACGTTGAAGACTTCGCCGGAGATGCGGGTGCTTTCCGTTTCCAGCATCAGTCTCACCGCCCGACCGAGGTCGCGGCCGTGAACTTCCGTTCCCAGACGGGCGGCAACCGGCTGGCCGGCGAGGTAATCGGCGATAATGCCGTCCCATTTGTTCGGCGAGAGATCGCCATAGACGCCGGTCGCCCTCAGGCTTACGCCGGCAAAGCCCGGTGTGGAGAGATGGGCAAGCGCGCGTTCGGTATCGAGCTTGACCTGGCCGTAGAGTGTTTCGGGCTTGGCCAGCATCGTCTCCGTCAGTTCGGTTGCCTCGGGATGTTCGCCGTAGGCGGCGCGGCTGGACAGGAAGACGCAGCGGCGCGTGCCGGCGCGTTTGGCGGCTTCGAAAAGCCGGACAGTGCCGTCGAGGTTCAACCTGTGGAAGGTCTTCGGATCGTCGCCCTCGCCGCCGCGATATTTGCCCGGAGCATGGCTGAAGGCGGCGTGGACGAAGAAATAGGCGTCGTCGAAGACGTCGATCTGATCCTTGTCGGGTTCGAGCGAAAGCGCTGCGAACTCGACCGGGCGGGAGAACAGGCGGGGCAACGGCGCGTGGCGCCCGCCGACGATCACCTGATATCCGGCGGCCAGCAGTTCCTCGACGACATACCGGCCGACGAGACCCGTTCCACCCGATACAAGTACCTTCATGCTGCCCCTTCCGGATTGTCCAGCGCCGTGATCTCAGGCACGTCGCCGCCATCATGGAAACGGTGCCACAGATCGATCAAAGGTTGTAGTCGCGCTGCCTTGGGATGATCCTTTTCCCACGGTTTTTCATACTGGTAATGCAGGATCGAAATGCTCTTCCAGTCCCAAAGGTCCGGCATGGTGAACCATACATATTGCAGCATGTTGAAATAAACCGGCAGGCCGTGCCAATCCGGGAAGAATGTCTCGAGAAAGGTCTGATCGGTGCGCCGCCAGAAGGCGTCCGGCCTGTCGAGCCTTTCGAGCATGTGCCGGAACGTGTCATGCGAGGGCGTCGCGACGAAGACGCCGGAATTCATGCGGCGGAAGTCGGCGAGGTTTTCGTAGACATTCGGGGCGGCGGAAAATTCCGGATAGAGGAAGAGCCTGTCGACGTTTTTCAGCACGAGGGCGTCGGCGTCGATGAAGACGCAGCGCTGGTATTCGACGAGCTGCCAGAGCCTGAGCTTGCAGAAATTGTCGAGCGGCGAATGGAAATCCGGCTTGCGGCCCTTGGTGAAAGGGGCTGTCGAATGGAGCTCCCCACGCGCATGGCGTTCGTTGAAGGCCGCAGACAGCGGCAGGTGCTCGACCTCGATCAGGCGGCAGTCGAGCGCTTCGAGTGGTGAGAGGGCGGCTTTGTCGACGCCACCGGTGTGGAGGACGACGATGTCGGCGTCGGTTCCGGTTCGGCGCAGGGAATGGGCGAGAGCGGTCGCTCCCATGGCGTAGTCGGCATTGGTGACGAGGGTGACATAAGCGAAGCGATGAGATGGTCGCGTGGTCACGTGCGCCATTGCCGCATTTCCTCGTTCCTGTCCTTGGTCAGGCCCAAGAACAGGGTGTGCCGTGGCCACCCCCCTCTGCCCTGCCGGGCATCTCCCCCACAAGTGGGGAGATTAGCTAGGCGCGACGGCTTCCCCAGGCAACCGGCGTCCAGCACAGCAAAACGGTAAATGGGTAGGAAGCGCGAGCCGCTTGTGATCTCCCCACCTGTGGGGGAGATGCCCGGCAGGGCAGAGGGGGGCTCACACGGTATGCCCTCTCCTTCCCACATAAACTGACTTGGTAAGGGAGTCTCCATGGGGCCTTCCAATATGAACACGCCCTCGCTCACGACACCGACTTCAGCCGCTTGCCTTCCGGATCGTGATTGATCGTCGCGGCGATATCCTTGGTCCAGGCGGAGACGGCCGGCACGCGCGAGCGGTCGACGCGATAGGCGAACTTCTTCGCGACATCGACGATCTCGCCGAGCAGGCCCGCTTCCAGCGTGATCGGTTCGAGGCCGAGATCGCGGAATTTTTCGTTCCGGACGATCAGCTCGTTCTCGGCGGCTTCCTTGCGCGGGTTGGGCAGCCAGGCAATCTTGGCGCCGCTCATCCTGGCGATCATCTCGGCAAGGTCGCGCACCCGGTGGGTTTCTGTCATCTGGTTGAAGATCTCGACGCGGGCGCCGCGAGCCGGCGGGTTTTTCAGCGCCAGCTCGATGCAGCGGACCGAATCCTGGATATGGATGAAGGCGCGGGTCTGGCCGCCGGTGCCGTGCACCGTCAGCGGATAGCCGATCGCCGCCTGGATGAGGAAGCGGTTCAGCACCGTGCCATAATCGCCGTCATAGTCGAAACGGTTGATCAGCTGCGCGTGGCGGCGCGTCTGCTCGGTATGCGTGCCCCAGACGATGCCCTGGTGCAGATCGGTGATCCTCAGACCATCATTCCTGGCGTAGAACTGGAAGAGAAGCTGATCCAGGCACTTGGTCATGTGATAGATCGAGCCGGGATTGGAGGGATAGAGGATCTCCTGGCTGACCGTCTCGCCGCCTGCGGTTTCGATGCCGACCGGCAGGTAACCCTCGGGGATCGCCGCCCCGACCGTCGAATAGCCGTAGACCCCCATGGTGCCGAGATGGATGAGATGGGCATCGAGATTGAGTTCCGTCAGCCCGTTCAGCAGATTGTGCGTGGCGCTGACATTGTTGTTGACGGTGTAGTTCTTGTGGCGGTCGCTCTTCATCGAATAGGGCGCGGCCCGCTGCTCGGCGAAATGGATGACGGCATCCGGGCGGTGTTCGGAAAGCCAGTTCTTCAGGAGTTCGTAATCCTTGGCGAGATCGATCAGATTGAAGTGGATGCGCCGTCCGGTTTCGGCATGCCAGATGCGGGTGCGCTCCTGGATCGAATCCATCGGGGTCAGCGACTGAACGCCAAGTTCGGTGTCGATCCAGCGGCGCGAGAGATTGTCGAGAATATGGATGTCGTGCCCGGCATCGGAGAGATGCAGCGACGTTGGCCAACCAATGAAACCGTCTCCGCCCATAACCGCAATCTTCATCGCATCGTCTCCTGATTGGTCGTTCATTATCGGGAATAGTTAGGAATTGTGACAATCATTCAATGCCTGCCGGCCGGGCATTCAATGCTTGCCTGCCGGGAAGCGTTGCGCCAAACAGGGCACCTGAGTTTGGAGAAAATTATGACGGAACGCCCTTTTTCCATTTCGGGAGAGCTGACGGAGGCCGGACACCGCCTCGTCCAGCGGGTCTATTATGAAGATACGGACTTCTCCGGCCTGGTCTATCACGCCCGCTACCTGCATTTCCTGGAGCGCGGCCGCACCGATTATCTGCGCTGCCTCGGCGTCGAGCAACGCGAACTCGTCAGTGCCGACGAGGAGGGGTTGGTTTTCGTCGTCCATCGCATGGAGATCGACTTCAAGAGCCCGGCGCGCATGGACGATGTGCTGACGATCCTGACGCATACGGAAAAAGCCGGCGGCGCCAAGATGGTGCTCAATCAGCAGATCCGTTCGGGCGAGACGCTGCTGATCGCCGCCAAGGTGATCATCGCCGTCATCAACGCCCGGGGGCGGCCGAGGCGGCTGCCGGAAACACTGGCGATGAAATTCCTGGAGGGCAGCACGCCATTGTAGTCAGAATCGCTTGAAATTCAGCTCTTGTCAGAACTTGAGTTTTATGTGAAGGAATTCCCGCGCCGCAGGATGAGCGCTCTTTCGGCAGCCGGACCTTGCCCCGGTCAAGTAATCCATGGAACGAAATCTTCCAAACACAGGCTTACTGTCACAGTCCGGCACTAACGATCTATTAACCATAATAGTGTCTTACTGGGAAAGTCGGAGTTTGTGCGGTGCACGCCTTCCTTTGACCAAATTTGACGGCAAGAAGGCGGAAGATGAGCTTGGAAGTTTGACCAGGGCTTTGGGCGGCGGCCGCCGGACACTTCTTGCGAGATCAGTTTGTGCCGCCCGGTCTAGCGCCGGGCGTTTGGATTCGGGGATTTTGGACCAATGGAACAAGTAGGATTGGCAGCAGCAACGACGGACGTCAGCCTCTGGTCGCTTTTCATGCAGGCCGGCATCGTCGTCAAGCTCGTCATGCTCGGGCTCATCGCAGCCTCGGTGTGGACGTGGGCGATCGTCATCGACAAATATCTGGCCTATGGCCGCGCACGGCGCCAGTTCGACAAGTTCGAGCAGGTGTTCTGGTCGGGCCAGTCGCTGGAAGAACTCTACCGCTCGCTGTCGGAACGCAGCAATACGGGGCTGGCGGCGATCTTCGTGGCCGCCATGCGCGAGTGGAAGAAATCTTTCGAACGCGGCGCCCGTTCGCCGATCGGCCTGCAGATGCGTATCGACCGCGCGATGGACGTGACGCTCGCCCGTGAGACTGAATTTCTCGGCGCTCGCCTTGGATCGCTCGCGACCATCGGCTCGGCCGGCCCGTTCATCGGTCTGTTCGGCACGGTCGTCGGCATCATGACCTCGTTCCAGGCAATCGCCGGTTCGAAGTCGACCAACCTTGCGGTCGTCGCGCCCGGTATCGCCGAAGCGCTGCTTGCCACCGCGATCGGCCTCGTCGCCGCTATCCCGGCGGTTATCGCCTACAACAAGTTCTCTGCCGATGCCGGCAAGCTTTCGGGCCGCATGGAAGGTTTCGCGGATGAATTCTCCGCCATACTTTCGCGCCAGATCGACGAGAAACTGCAGCCGCGCGCTGCCGCTCAGTAACCAACGGAGTATTCTCACATGGGTATGGCTGTTGGAGGTAATGGCGGTGGGGGCGGCGGACGCCGCCGTCGCGGCGGTCGGAACAGGGCCGTGATTTCCGAAATCAACGTGACGCCGCTCGTCGACGTCATGCTGGTGCTTTTGATCATCTTCATGGTCGCGGCACCAATGATGACTGTCGGCGTGCCGATCGATCTGCCGGAAACGCAGGCCAAGGCGCTGAATTCCGAGACGCAGCCGATTACCATCTCAGTCAAGAATGACGGCGAGGTGTTCCTGCAGGAAACGCCGATCCCGGCGGCGGAGATCGCCGCCAAGCTCGAGGCGATCGCCACCACCGGCTATAACGAACGTATCTTCGTGCGCGGCGATGCGACCGCGCCTTATGGCGTCATCGCCGATGTCATGGCCCGTATTCAGGGCGCAGGCTTCAAGAATATCGGCCTCGTGACGCAGCAGAAGAAGGACCAATAGCGCGCAAAATGAAGGCCAGTGTCATCACATCTGCTGTTTTGCACGGCCTGGTGCTCACCTGGGCGATGGTGTCGCTCGGCGCCCCGGAATCCTTCAAGGTGGAGGATTTCGAGGCGATGCCGGTCGATCTCGTGCCGGTGGAATCCATTACCCAGATGCAGCAAGGCGACAAGAAGGCTCCGAAGAAGGAGACTTCTGCGCCCGTGCCGACGACGCGGCCACCGATTGCGCAACCGGCCGAGAATGCCGGTGACAACAATGTCGACATGAAGACGCCGCCGGTGCCGAACGCCAAACCCAGCAATACGGAGGCTGCCGCGGCGAATTCGAGCGACAAGCCGATGCCGAAGATCGACCCTAAGCCGAATGACGTCAAGGAGATCGTCAAGGAGGAAACGGAAGTCGAACAGCCGAAGGAGGTCGCTTCCATTCCGCCGCCGAAGCCGGTCGAAGTAACGCCGCCGAAGCCCGAGGAAAAGCCGCCGGAAGAGCAGGCCAAGCCGGAGGAACCGCCGAAGCCGGACGCCGAGGCGCTGCCGGACAATGTACCGACGCCTGTCGCCAAGCCGCAGGTGAAACCGCCGGAACCACAGAAGCCCGTCGAAAAGCCGCCGGAAAAGACTGCGGATCAAGCGAAGACCGCCGACACACCGACCGACAAGAAGAAGGCGGACAAGAAGCAGGAAACGGCGAAATCCGCCTCATCGATGAAGAGCGACTTCAATGCCGACGAGGTTGCTGCGCTGCTGAATAAGACCGATCCTTCCGCTGGGGGTGCGAAGCGCTCGACGCAGGAAGCATCGCTTGGTGCGAAGAAGAGCAATGGTGGCGCTTCCCTTAGCCAGAGCGAGATTGATGCCGTACGCGGCCAGATCTCTGGCAACTGGACGGTTGTTTCCGGATTGGCCGGCGCCAACGAGGTTCATCTTAAGGTTCGTGTTCAACTTGATCAGGCCGGTAATGTCGTTGGCGATCCCGAGGTCATTGCTTCAGGCGGGCCGGATTCAACACGCCAAGCGCTCAAGAGCAGTGTCTACCGCGCTGTTATGAAATCATCTCCTCTCAAAAATCTGCCTGCAGACAAATATGAGGGAGAAAACGGCTGGAACGAGATGGATCTCAACTTCGATGCCAGCGATCTGGGAATCTAAATGTTGAGTAGCTTATCCCATTTCGCGAAGTCCATCGGGGCGCTGACGATGTTAATGGCTGCTTTCTCACTGCCGCCTGATGGACATGCGGAGGCGATGGGTCGGGAAAAAACTGACTCAAAAGCAGAGATTTTAAGTATGCCCGTTATCGATGCGATGCGAAATGCCATCGCAAATCGTTTTGTCCTTCCTGCGGACCTGAAGGATGCCGCCAGCGTTCATTTAAGGTTCCGTGTGCGCCTCGATAGGGACGGTCGCATTATCGGAACTCCCGACGCGGAGGTTAGTGGTGGCAGCGAACGGACACGTAAAATCATTGCCGACGCAGCTCTTCGCGCAATTGTCCGTGCAGCTCCTTACGCGATGCTTCCAAAAGACAAATACGATGCCTGGAAGGAAGTCGTTTTGTACTTCGACGCCAGCCAACTGAACCTATAAAGTGCTGAAAGGCTTGTTTTGATATGGTCAAGTGTTCCCTCATCCGCGCCCTCATGGTCGTCGCCGGTCTAGTCGGGGCCGCAGTCTTTACGACCCCGGCGAACGCGCTTGTCGAGATCAATATCAACAAGGGTAATATCCAGCCGCTTCCGATCGCGGTGACTGATTTCCAGGGCGACATGGGCGCGCAGGTCTCGCAAGTCATCGCCGCCGACTTGCAGCGGTCCGGTCTCTTCGCACCCATCAACAAAACCGCCTTCATCGAGAAGATTTCTAATCCCGACGCTTCGCCGCGCTTCGAGGACTGGAAGGTCATCAATGCCCAGGCGTTGGTCACCGGCCGGGTTACCAAGGAAGCGGATGGCCGCCTTCGCGCCGAATTCCGCCTGTGGGATACTTTTGCCGGACAGCAGATGGCCGGTCAGCAGTTCTACACGCAGCCGGAGAACTGGCGCCGTGTGGCTCACATCATCGCCGATGCGATCTACAAGCAGATCACCGGCGAAGAGGGTTATTTCGACACCCGCGTCGTCTTCGTCTCCGAATCCGGCACCAAGCAGCAGCGCAAGCGCCAGCTGGCGATCATGGATCAGGATGGCTTCAACGTGCGGATGCTGACGGATGGCAGCGATCTCGTGCTGACGCCGCGCTTCTCGCCGAGCCGGCAGGAAGTGACCTACATGTCCTTTGCCAACCAGCAGCCGCGGGTCTATCTGCTGCAGCTGGAAACCGGGCAGCGCGAGGTCGTCGGTAACTTCCCCGGCATGACCTTCTCGCCGCGCTTCTCGCCGGATGGGCAGAAGGTGATCATGAGCCTGCAGCAGGATGCCAATTCCAACATCTATACGATGGACCTGCGCTCGCGCACGACGACGCGGTTGACCTCGACGGCGGCGATCGACACGTCGCCCTCCTATTCGCCTGACGGCGCACGCGTCAGCTTCGAAAGCGACCGCGGCGGAAAGCCGCAGATCTACGTGATGAACGCCGATGGTTCCGGCCAGACCCGTATTTCCTTCGGCGACGGCTCCTATTCGACGCCGGTCTGGTCGCCGCGCGGCGATCTCATCGCCTTCACCAAACAGGCCGGCGGCAAGTTCTCGATCGGCGTGATGAAGCCGGATGGTTCCGGCGAGCGCATCCTGACGACCGGCTTCCACAATGAGGGCCCGACCTGGGCGCCGAACGGCCGTGTGCTGATGTTCTTCCGCCAGGCGGCGGGGTCGGGCGGTCCGCAGCTCTATTCGATCGATCTGACCGGTTACAACGAGCAGCTCGTGAAGACGCCGACCTACGGCTCCGACCCCGCCTGGTCGCCGCTTATGGAGTAGGCGATGCGCTGCTGCCTTCTTGTCGCCCCAAAGTCATGGAACCGAACGGCCAAGGGACAAAGTAGCAAATTGTTAACCATAAACTTTGAGGGGCGGTTAACCGAGTGCGGTTACTGTCCGGAAACCCTGATGAAATCGCAAGGAGACCGGCCATGAGCCGAATTCATACCCCGGCAATGAGCCGCATGCAGAATTTCGCCCGCAACCCCGTCATGATCGCGCTTATCGCCGGCCTTGCGCTCTCAAGCTGCGCCAAGAAGCCGCCGAACAGCGCCGGCGACCTCGGCCTCGGCACCGGTGCTGGCGGCGCTGCAACGCCGGGCTCGGCCCAGGACTTCACGGTCAATGTCGGCGACCGCATCTTCTTCGATACCGACTCCTCGTCGATCCGCGCCGATGCTTCGCAGACGCTCGACCGTCAGGCGCAGTGGCTCGGCCGCTACCCGAACTACCAGATCACCGTCGAAGGCCATGCCGACGAACGCGGCACGCGCGAATATAACCTCGCGCTCGGCGCCCGCCGTGCGGCTGCCGCCAAGGACTATCTCGCTTCGCGCGGCGTACCGGCGCAGCGCCTGAAGACGATCTCCTACGGCAAGGAACGTCCGGTCGCCGTCTGCGACGATATTTCCTGCTGGTCGCAGAATCGTCGCGCGGTTACCGTGCTTGGCGGCGCCGGCATGTAATTGCCGAGCAACAATTCGCTTTTTCGACAGGCGGTCCCATCAGGGACCGCCTTTTCTTTTTGACCACACTTTGGCCAGACTCCGTTGCTTTTTGAAAGCAATTGGAAAAGTCTCCTGTTCGTGCCATCGAGGTGCGAAGAATCACTGGGACAGGACGATACATATGAAGAAACTTGTCGTGGCAGGCATGCTGTGCCTCGCGGCTGTGACCGGAAGCGAACGGGCGGCCTATTCCGCCTCGTTCTTCGGGCTACATCTCGGCGGCCGATCCGCGGAAAACCAGGCGGCGCCGCCCGTCGTCAAGGTGCAGAGCGGCGACGCGGAGGTCCGCGTGCAGCAGCTCGAAGAGCAGCTGCGGCAGCTGAACGGCCGGATCGAGGAGATGAGCTTTCAGCTTCTGCAGATGCAGGAGACCATCCGCAAGCAGCAGGAAGACAATGAATTCCGCTTCCAGCAGCTCGAAAAGACCGGCGCAGGCGGTGCCGTCAAGGCCCCTGTCAAGAAGAGCGAGACCGATGCCGCTCCGGCAGCCTCCGGCGGGGACGACATTGCCAAGGTGATCCAAGCACCGCAGGGAGCCGAAACGGCTCCCTCCACCAGCGTGCCGGAGAATAGCGGCCTCGGCCAACCGCCGAAGGAGCTCGGCTCAATCGATTTCGATCAGAACGGCAATCCGATCGGCGGAAGCGTCGACGAAAATGCCACGATCGGTTCCGGGCCGATTCCCGATGCCAATACCAAAACGCCGCAGCAGACCGCCTCGCTTGGGAGCGAGGCCGACCAGTACAAGGCCGCCTATGGCCACGTGCTATCCGGCGATTACAGCACGGCCGAACAGGAATTCACGCAGTATATCACCCGCTACCCGAGCAGCGCGCGGGCGGCGGACGCCAATTTCTGGCTCGGCGAAGCGCTCTATTCGCAGGGCAAGTACAATGAGGCGGCCAAGACCTTCCTCAATGCGCATCAGAAATACGGCACATCGGAAAAGGCGCCGGAAATGCTGCTGAAGCTCGGCATGTCGCTTGCGGCCCTCGACAATAACGAGACGGCCTGTGCGACGCTGCGCGAAGTGTCGAAGCGTTATCCAAAGGCTTCGCGTGCCGTCATAAGCAAGGTTGCGAGCGAACAGAAGCGCCTCTCCTGCTAAGGTCTTCCGGAATGTCTCCGGAAGCCGCATTGCCTCAACTGGCGATCCTCCAGTTTCTCACGTCGCTTCAAAGCCCCGCACGCATTCTCGTCGCGATATCAGGCGGCAGCGATTCCACCGGCCTGCTTCTTCTGCTCGATGAAGCCGTGAAGGCCGCGCCCCATCTCAAGATTTCCCTTTGCGCTGCAACCGTTGATCATGCGTTGCGCGCCGGCTCCGCAGACGAGGCGCGTAAAGTCGCAGTCCTTTGCGCATCGCTCGGCATTCCCCACATCATCATGATCTGGCAGGGCGACAAGCCGAAAACCGGCATCATGGCTGCGGCCCGAGAGGCACGCTACGGCCTGCTTGCGACCGCCGCCAATGACTTCAAAGCCGATCTCATTGTTACGGGGCATACGTTCGACGACCAGCGCGAAACGCTTGCCATGCGTGGGATGCGAACGGAGCAGGTTTCGACCGGTATTGCAGATGCGGTGCTCTTCGACCGGCGGTTCTGGATTTTACGGCCGCTTCTTTTTTCCACGCGGGCAGATATTCGCGCGTTCCTGAAGGAGCGGGGCGTGCCGTGGATCGACGATCCCAGCAACGAGGATATGAAGTACGAGCGCGTGCGGACGCGCCGGCAGCTTTCGGCCGATGCCGGTGCTGAGAGGAATATCCGCGCAGCCTGGGAAGAGCGACTGGCTCTTTCAACCAAGGGGGCAGAGTGGCTGGATCGTCACCTCACGCTTCACGGCGGTCTGCTCGGGCAGGTGATGCCTGATGGGTTGCGGCAGGACCGCGCAGTCCTCGACTATGTGCTCGCCCGTCTGGCAGCCATTTTCGGTGGGCGGCCATTCGTGCCGGGGAGGGGGCAGATGGAGCGGGTTCTCACATTTGCCACCGGCAGCGGGCTTGGACGAATGACCGCCGGCAGGGTGGTGTTCGATCTCAGGCGCGACGGGCTTTATCTGGCGCGCGAGAGCCGGGGGATATCGCCGCTGGTATTGCGGCGCGGCGAGGCCGGGGTTTGGGATGGCAGGTTCGGGGCCGTAAATAGGTCTGGAACGACTATAGGGGTGGAAGCCCAGGCCGGACACTCCCTCATTCCTGTGTTCGTCACAGGAATCCAGCCACCGCGCGTCGGCGCGGTGAATGACTCAACAATGCGTGAAGAGTCTCCCGCGCCCAAGGACTTGGGCGCGCTGGATTCCTGTGACGAGCACAGGAATGAGGGAGGGTTGGGCAGGGCCCTTCCCAAGGGGGCATGGAGGCGCGCCATCGCTTCGGCGCCAGTTATATTTGCCAAAGGGGATCTTTTATCTCCAGAATCCGCCGGAGCAATCGAACTGACACCCTATTTCGCACCCTTCGACCGCTTTTTGACACGATTTGACTTCATCTTTGCGAATAGGCTTTCGGCGGTTTTCGCGACGGCGCCCTATGCGAGGCTGCCTTTAAGAAGTATTGACGGAAAAACCATCTGACTTAGGGGATCGCCTTGGCAATCGCACGGCGCAACCCTATGTTAGAAACGAATAAGACGGTCGCCATGAGGCGGCTGTTCCATGCTGGGGAGTTCAATGAACCCTAACTTACGTAATTTCGCCTTGTGGGCGATCATAGCGCTTCTGCTGATCGCCCTTTTCAGTATGTTTCAGACGGCGCCGGCGCAAACGGGCTCCCGTGAAATCCCTTATTCGCAGTTTCTGCGTGAGGTCGATGCGGGCCGTGTGAAGGACGTCGTGGTCACGGGCAACCGTCTCTCCGGAAGCTATGTTGAAAATGGCACCACCTTCCAGACCTATTCGCCTGTGATTGACGACAGTCTGCTCGATCGCCTGCAGTCGAAGAATGTCTTGGTTTCCGCCCGTCCTGAAACGGACGGCTCTTCGGGTTTCCTCAGCTATCTCGGCACGCTTTTGCCGATGCTTCTGATTCTCGGCGTCTGGCTGTTCTTCATGCGGCAGATGCAGGGCGGCTCGCGCGGCGCGATGGGCTTCGGCAAATCCAAGGCCAAGCTGCTCACCGAAGCGCATGGCCGCGTGACTTTCGAAGACGTTGCCGGTGTCGACGAGGCCAAGCAGGATCTCGAAGAAATCGTCGAATTCCTGCGTGATCCGCAGAAGTTCCAGCGTCTCGGCGGCAAGATCCCGCGCGGCGTGCTGCTCGTCGGCCCTCCGGGTACCGGCAAGACGCTGCTTGCCCGCTCGGTCGCCGGCGAAGCCAATGTGCCCTTCTTCACAATTTCGGGCTCCGACTTCGTCGAAATGTTCGTCGGCGTCGGTGCAAGCCGTGTGCGCGATATGTTCGAGCAGGCGAAGAAGAATGCGCCCTGCATCATCTTCATCGACGAAATCGATGCCGTCGGCCGTCATCGCGGCGCCGGTCTCGGCGGCGGTAATGACGAACGCGAGCAGACGCTGAACCAGTTGCTGGTCGAAATGGACGGCTTCGAGGCGAATGAAGGCGTGATCCTGATTGCCGCTACCAACCGTCCCGACGTTCTTGACCCGGCGCTGCTGCGTCCCGGCCGTTTCGACCGTCAGGTCGTGGTGCCGAATCCCGACATCGTCGGCCGCGAGCGCATCCTCAAGGTGCATGCCCGCAACGTTCCGCTGGCGCCGAATGTCGATCTCAAGATCCTCGCCCGCGGTACGCCCGGTTTTTCCGGCGCCGACCTGATGAACCTCGTCAACGAAGCCGCCCTCATGGCCGCCCGCCGCAACAAGCGCGTCGTCACCATGCAGGAATTCGAGGACGCCAAGGACAAGATCATGATGGGCGCCGAGCGCCGTTCCTCGGCGATGACCGAGGCGGAAAAGAAGCTCACCGCTTACCATGAGGCCGGACACGCCATGACCGCGCTCAATGTCGCCGTCGCCGATCCGCTGCACAAGGCGACGATCATTCCGCGCGGCCGTGCGCTCGGCATGGTCATGCAGCTTCCCGAGGGCGACCGCTACTCGATGAGCTACAAGTGGATGGTCTCACGCCTCTGCATCATGATGGGCGGCCGCGTTGCCGAAGAGCTCACCTTCGGCAAGGAGAACATCACTTCGGGTGCCTCCTCCGACATCGAGCAGGCCACGAAGCTTGCCCGCGCTATGGTCACGCAGTGGGGCTTCTCCGATCAACTCGGTCAGGTCGCCTATGGCGAGAACCAGCAGGAAGTCTTCCTCGGCCACTCGGTTTCGCAGTCGAAGAATGTTTCGGAAGCAACCGCGCAGAAGATCGACAATGAAGTGCGCCGCCTGATCGATGAAGCCTATACGCAGGCCCGCAAGATCCTGACGGAAAAGCACGACGAATTCGTCGTGCTTGCCGAAGGTCTGCTCGAATACGAGACACTGACCGGCGAAGAGATCAAGGCGCTGATCCGCGGCGAAAAGCCTTCCCGCGATCTCGGCGATGATTCGCCGCCGAGCCGCGGCTCGGCTGTTCCGAAGGCCGGCGCACGGCCTGCCACCAAGGGTGACGAGCCCGAAGGCGGCCTCGAACCGCAGCCGCATTGAACAGCGGCACTACCTTGAACAAGGCCGGATTTCCGAAGTGGGAGATCCGGCCTTTTCTATTGGTAACGGGATATAATCATTTTTCTTGCTAATTTACGTGCTGATCGCCGCATTTTGTGGCATTCCGCTGAATTGAGGCGAGCATGAATCACGCTCCTGGATTGACGACATTCCACTGAAGCCGGATTCGCTTGGAACGATGCGCTGCCTTGAATGGCGCGCGGAAAGCACAGGAGTGCAGATGAAGAGACGCTATTTCGGTACGGACGGCATTCGCGGCCAATCCAACGTCTTCCCGATGACGCCGGATCTCGCCATGCGGGTCGGCATTGCCGCCGGTACGATCTTCCGCCGCGGCAATCACCGCCACCGCGTCGTCATCGGCAAGGATACGCGCCTTTCCGGCTATATGCTGGAGAACGCCATGGTCGCGGGCTTCACGGCCGCGGGTCTCGACGCCTTTATTCTCGGCCCGATCCCGACACCAGCTGTTGCCATGCTGACACGCTCGCTGCGTGCCGACCTCGGCGTGATGATCTCCGCTTCGCACAATCCTTACGAGGATAACGGCATCAAGCTCTTCGGCCCTGATGGCTACAAGCTGTCCGACGACATCGAGGCCGAGATCGAGGATCTGCTCGAAAAGGACCTGAATGCGCAGCTTGCCAAATCCGACGACATCGGCCGCGCCAAGCGTGTCGACGGCGTGCATGACCGCTATATCGAACATGCCAAGCGTACGCTGCCGCGCGACGTGACACTGCAAGGCCTGAGGATCGCGATCGATTGCGCCAATGGGGCTGCCTACAAGGTGGCGCCGGCAGTGCTCTGGGAGCTCGGCGCCGAGGTCGTCACCATCGGCAACGAGCCGAACGGCACCAACATCAATCTCAATTGCGGCTCCACCAGCCCCGTCGCGTTGCAGAAGAAGGTCGATGAGGTGCGCGCCGATATTGGCATCGCCCTCGATGGCGATGCGGACCGCGTCATCATCGTCGACGAGAACGGCTCGATCGTCGACGGCGACCAGCTGATGGCAGTCATCGCCGAGAGCTGGGCCGAAAGCCAGCAGCTGCGCGGCAATGGTATCGTTGCGACCGTCATGTCCAATCTCGGCCTCGAGCGTTTCCTCGAGGATAAGGGCCTCGGCCTTGCCCGAACGAAGGTCGGGGACCGTTATGTCGTCGAGCATATGCGCCAGCACAATTACAATGTCGGCGGCGAGCAGTCCGGCCACATCGTGCTTTCGGACTACGGCACCACCGGCGACGGTCTCGTTGCCGCCCTGCAGATCCTGGCCGCGGTCAAGCGCACCGGCCGGACCGTCAGCGAGGTCTGCCGCCGCTTCGTGCCGGTGCCGCAGCTCCTGCGCAATGTCCGCATCAGCGGCGGCAAGCCGCTGGAGGATATCCAGGTGCAGAAGGCGATCGCCGATGCCGAAGCCGAGCTTGCCAGGAACGGCCGCCTCGTCATCCGCCCCTCGGGCACCGAGCCGCTGATCCGCGTCATGGCCGAAGGTGACGACCGCGCCCAGATCGAACGCATCGTCAACGAGTTGATCGGCACGATCTCGAACGTCCGGACCGCCGCCTGATTTTTCGGGACGAAATGTCAAAAGCCGGTACGCAAGTGCCGGCTTTTTCGCTATTGGCGCCTGCGGTTCGAAGATCCACTCCGCATTCAAAGGAAATATCATGAAAAAATTGGTGCGCCTGCTGCTGACGATCGCTCTCGCATTCGTCGTCTTTACCGGTTTCCGCTGGTACCGCTACATCACCAACACCGACAGCCCTTACGATGAAATCGGCATCACGCTCAACAACGCCGTGCCAGGCCCGATCAATGCCTGGGGCTGTGCCAAGCTCAAAACGACCTTTGGCAGCTCCTTGCCCCCGTATGGCTGCGCCGCCGAAAACGCGACGCAATGGAAGTGACAGCAGGATTTGTCGATTGGAGCAGCCGATCGACCTGACGGCGAAGGAGCCGACCCAGCGATTTGACGAGGCGGGGTTCATGGCGTTGCAGCTGGCGGTCTTTAGGGAGTCCGGCGGCTGCCAGCCTCAGCCTAGCTTCACGATATCGAGGAATTTGCCGCCAATCTCTCTCTTAACGTTTCTTCCCATTTATAGTTAAGCAGCTTTTAACGTTTCCAATTCATTATCCATACGAAGCGTACCAGATTGGCGGCGATTGAGCCTGCCGACGCAAACGGGATTTTGGAGTGGGATCCATGAAAACAAGCTTGTCCGGCATCTTCGCCGCATTGTTGATCGCGACAAACGCCTATTCCGCGGACTTCGCCCCTGCCGAGCCTATCCCGGAGCAGCCGCCTGAGGTGACCGTCACCGAAGCGACCGGCTGGTACCTGCGCGGCGATGTCGGCTATGCCTTCACCGATCTGCGCGGCGCCCGCTATTTCCAGGGCAGCAACGCCACGGAGGTCGATTTCGACCGTGCCGACCTGGACGACGCATGGACGGTCGGCGGCGGTGTCGGTTATCAGATCAACAGCTATCTGCGCACCGATCTGACCTTCGACTATCTCACCCAGGCAGATTTCAAGGGCTCGACGGTTGGGCAGTGCGGCTTTCCGCTGGTGGACTGCACCTCGAGCGACCGCTCTTCGCTGACAGCCTATACGCTGCTCGCCAATGCCTATGTCGATCTCGGCACCTACGGCTACGTCACGCCTTATGTCGGCGCCGGTATCGGTGGTTCTTACGTGAAGTGGAAGAACCTGCGCAACGTCGCCTGCGCCGATGACGGCAGCTTCTGCGACGACCAGGTCACCCATGGCGGCAAGGGCAACTGGCGCTTTACCTACGCCCTCATGGCCGGCGCTTCGATCGACGTGACCTGCAACGTCAAGGCCGATGTCGGCTATCGCTACCTGCATATCGACGGCGGCAACATGTTCGGCTATGCCGACAATGGCGGCCCGGGCCGCGACAAGGGTCTCAGCGTTCACGAAGCCCGCGTCGGTGCCCGCTATCTCTTCGGCGGCTGCGCCCAGGCGAGCTACGAACCGCCGCCGGAAATCCCGCTGCAGCAGCCTGTCTACAAGTAAGTCCAATTCCCAGACATTTGAAAGCCGCCCCCAACCGGGCGGCTTTTCGTATTGCGGCCCTACCGCCCTGCGTCAAAATATGTTCCGCCCGCGACACTTCGATCTTGACTATGACGCGCCGGATCCATACACACGGCGGCGGGACACCCTTCCCCAACGAAGGGCTTTCTATCTGAGAGGATAGCATCATGGCGAAGACCGCAAAGCCGGACATCCGTCCGCACAATACCCATTTTTCTTCTGGCCCCTGCTCGAAGCGCCCCGGTTGGTCGCTCGAAGCCCTTTCCGACGCGGCCCTTGGCCGTTCGCACCGCGCGAAGGTCGGCAAGGCCAAGCTCAAGCAGGCCATCGACCTTACCCGTGAAATTCTCGAAGTGCCGGCGGATTACCGCATCGGCATCGTTCCGGCGTCCGACACCGGCGCCGTCGAAATGGCGCTCTGGTCGCTGCTTGGCGAACGTGGCGTCGATATGCTCGCCTGGGAAAGCTTCGGCGCCGGCTGGGTCACCGATGTCGTCAAGCAGCTGAAGCTCAAGGATGTGCGCAAGCTCGAAGCCGGCTACGGCGAGCTTCCCGATCTCTCCGCCGTCGATTTCGACCGTGATGTCGTCTTCACCTGGAACGGCACCACCTCGGGCGTGCGCGTGCCGAACGCCGCTTTCATCCCTGATAACCGCAAGGGCCTGACGATCTGCGACGCCACCTCGGCCGCTTTCGCGCAGGAACTCGATTTCGCGAAGCTCGACGTCGTCACCTTCTCCTGGCAGAAGGTTCTGGGCGGCGAGGGCGCACACGGGGTCATCATTCTTTCGCCGCGCGCCGTCGAGCGTCTGGTCACCTATACGCCGGCCTGGCCGCTGCCGAAGATCTTCCGCATGACCTCGGGTGGCAAGCTGACGGAAGGTATCTTTGAGGGCGAGACGATCAACACGCCGTCGATGCTCTGCGTTGAGGACTATATCGATGCGCTTGTCTGGGCCAAGGGGCTCGGCGGCCTCAAGGGGCTGATCGCGCGTGCCGACGCCAATGCCAAGGTCATCCACGATTTCGTCGCGGCGAACGACTGGATCGCCAATCTCGCCGTCAAGGCGGAAACGGCCTCCAACACCTCCGTCTGCCTGAAGATCGTCGACAAGGACATCGCAGCGCTTGACGACGACGGCCAGGCGAATTTCGCCAAGGGCCTGGTCGGCCTCCTGGAAAAGGAAGGTGTCGCTTATGACGTCGGCCACTACCGCGACGCGCCGTCCGGCCTGCGCATCTGGGCCGGCGCCACGATCGAGGCATCCGACATGCAGAAGCTGATGCCCTGGCTTTCCTGGGCCTTCGAAACGCAGAAGGCGCAGCTTAATCAGGCCGCCGCCTGAGGTGATCGCATTCGGCTCCGCCATAGGGCGGAGCAGCATTCCTGATTCATTCATCGCTGAACACTTTTGAAGGAGGCCCTCATGGCACCTCGCGTTCTCGTATCCGACGAATTGTCGGAAACCGCCGTCCAGATCTTCCGCGACCGCGGCGTCGAAGTCGATTTCGAACCGCAGCTCGGCAAGGACAAAGACCGTCTGCTCGAAGTCATCGGCAAGTATGATGGCCTGGCCATCCGCTCCGCCACCAAGGTGACGGAAAAGATTATCGAGGGGGCGACGAACCTCAAGGTCGTCGGCCGTGCCGGCATCGGCGTCGACAATGTCGATATCCCGGCCGCCTCGCGCCGCGGCATCATCGTGATGAACACGCCCTTCGGTAACTCGATCACGACGGCCGAACACGCGATCGCACTGATGTTCGCCGTCGCCCGCCAGCTTCCGGCAGCCGATACCTCGACGCAGGCCGGCAAGTGGGAGAAGTCGAAATTCATGGGCGTCGAGATCACCGGCAAGACGCTCGGCGTCATCGGCGCCGGCAATATCGGTTCGATCGTCTGCGCCCGGGCCATCGGCCTGAAGATGCACGTCGTCGCCTACGATCCGTTCCTCTCCAAGGAGCGCGCCGAAGAGATGGGCGTCACCAAGGTCGAGCTGGAAGAGCTTTTCGCTCGCGCCGACTTCATCACGCTGCATGTGCCGATGACCGACAAGACGCGCGGCATCCTCAACAAGGAAGCGCTGGCAAAGACCAAGCCCGGCGTGCGCATTATCAACTGCGCCCGCGGCGGCCTGGTCGATGAGGCAGCGCTTGCCGAGGCCATCAAGTCGGGCCATGTCGCGGGTGCAGCCTTCGACGTGTTCGAGGTCGAGCCCGCCAAGGAAAGCCCGCTCTTCGGCCTGCCGAACGTCGTCTGCACGCCGCATCTCGGCGCCTCGACGACCGAGGCTCAGGAAAACGTCGCTTTGCAGGTGGCCGAACAGATGGCGGATTACCTTGTCAATGGTGCGGTCTCCAACGCCATCAACATGCCGTCGATCACGGCTGAGGAAGCGCCGATCCTGAAGCCCTTCATCCGTCTAGCCGACGTTCTCGGCGCCTTCGTCGGCCAGGTCACCGAAGAGCCGATCAAGGAAATCGAAATCCTCTATGACGGCATCACCGCCAACATGAATACGCGGGCGCTGACGAGCGCTGTGCTCGCCGGCCTCATCCGCCCGCAGGTTGCCGACGTCAACATGGTTTCGGCGCCGATCATGATCAAGGAAAAGGGCATCGTGCTTTCCGAGGTCAAGCGCGACAAAACCGGTGTCTTCGACGGCTATATCAAGCTGACGGTGACCACCGAAAGCATGACACGCTCGGTCGCCGGCACGGTGTTTTCGGACGGCAAGCCGCGCTTCATCCAGATCAAGGGCATCAACCTCGATGCCGATGTCGGCTCGCACATGATCTATATCACCAATACCGACGTCCCCGGCATGATCGGCTTCATCGGCACGACGCTTGGTGCTGCCGGCGTCAACATTGCCAACTTCCAGCTCGGCCGTGACAAGCAGGGCGGCGACGCCATCGCACTGCTCTATGTCGACGGCAAGGTTGATGACGCCGTGCTTGCTGAGTTGACCGCCCACCAGGCGGTTCGCCAGGCAAAGCCGCTGACCTTCAATATCGACTGAGTTTTTCCTCCCGAGGAAATGAAAAACCCGGCGCTGGCAACGGCGCCGGGTTTTTGCTGTGTCGGGAACCAATGAATTTAGTGGTGCCGGCGTTTCCGGCGAAGGATTTTGCCGAAATGGGCGACATCGTCTTCAGCCTTCGTGCGGTGAAGGAAGGCGAGCCTGCTGCCGTCGAGACCCTGGAAGAATTCGTCCCAGGAAATCTCTTCCTGCGTTTCAGAGGAAAAATCGACGCGCACGGTTTCGCTGTCCGGTGCGTTCTTGATCCGGGCAGGATGGCCGCCGCGCTCCTCGATCCAGTGTCTGATCCTGCTGTAATCCGTCGTCGTGCCGAACCTGCCCATGAAACCCTCCTCAGCAATTCGATTGCGACTTCGATGCCCAAGAACGCACGATCGAGGGAATTGTTCCGTGGTGCCTCAAATATTTTATCGAGGACCGAGATCGCGATGGCAAACCGCCGCTTTTGCACATTCTGAAGGCGAAAGCCTAAAGTTTAACCCCGAGTATGATTCTGATTTTATTTAACTTTTCTCAGTATATCCCTGTCATCGGCATCAACCGCACGCGAATTTCGATGGCCCCCTTGCAGAAGACCGAGCAGACCGAAGCATTAAACGACGACTTCCGGTCATTGTTTGCAACGCATCCGTCGCCGATGTGGGTCTATGATCCGATATCGCTGCGCTTTCTCATCGTCAACGAGGCGGCGGCAGCACTTTACGGCTATGGCGCGGACGAGTACCGGCGCATGACGGTTCTGGATATCCGCCCTGAGCATGAGCGGGAACGGATGAGCGACGCCGTCAGCGGCCGTACCGACATGGAAAAGGCGGAACGCTGGGTTCACCTCAAGGCGAGCGGCGAGACCTTCGAAGTGCTGACCTATGGCCGAGAAGTGCGTTTCGAGGGCCGGGCCGCAATCCTGGCGATCGTGCAGGATCGCAGCGAGGTCAACGCCGCCAGACGCCAGATGAGCGATACGCGCTCGCTTCTCGACAGCATCGTCGACAACCTGCCGGTCGGCGTCTTCGTCAAGGACATGGAAGCGGACGGGCTTTACGTTCTCTTCAACGAGGCCTGCGGCGACATCGTCGGCATGAGGGCGGAGCAGGTGGTCGGCCGAACCGACCGGGCGCTGTTTTCCCCCAGTCAGACAGACGCCTTCCGCGAGCAGGATCGCCGGGCCTTCGAAGCCAATGCGACGATCAGCTTCGAGGAGACCATGCTGCGCGCCGATGGCGTGCCGCGCATCCTGCGCACCGTCAAGCGCGCCCTGCCGACGCCCGAGGGTCATGCGCCGCGTTATCTGCTCGGCATCTCGCAGGACGTGACGGAGGAGCGGACCGTCGAGGCGAAGCTTGCCCATCTCGCCATGCATGATTCGCTCACCGGCCTGCCGAACCGGGCGGCATTTTCCAATCATATCAACCAGCGGGCGGTCGAAGCGACTGCCGACAGCCCGATCGCGCTGCTTTATATTGACGTCGATCATTTCAAGCATATCAACGACAGCAAGGGGCATGCCGCCGGCGACGCGCTGCTTTGCCAAGTGTCGGAGCGGCTGCTGCAGCTGGCGGAGGAGGGCGATCTGGTTGCCCGTCTCGGCGGCGACGAATTCGCCGTCGTGCTGGAGCTCGACGAACCGGAGCGGGCGGGGCGTTTTGCGCAGCGGCTGCTCAAGGCGCTGAGCCGTGCCTTCGATCTCGATGGCGCCCGGGAGCATGTCACCTGCAGTATCGGCATCGCCTTGGCGCCCGATCATGCCGGCGACGCGGATGTGTTGATGCGGCACGCGGATCTGGCACTCTATGCCGCCAAGGAGAGCGGACGCTCGACCTATCGTTTCTACGAGATGGAGATGCGGCTTGCCGCTGAACGCCGGCACGTGATGACCGCCGAGCTGTGGGAAGCGCTGGAGAAGCGCCAGTTCGAGCTGCATTACCAGCCGATCGTGCAGCTCGACAATGACGGCATCGCTGGCTTCGAAGCGCTGATCCGCTGGCGCCATCCTAAGCGCGGTCTGGTGGCGCCGATGGAATTCATTCCGCTCGCCGAGGAAACCGGCCTTATCGTGCCGATCGGCGACTGGGTGATCCGGGAAGCTTGCCGCGCGGCCGCCGGCTGGCCCGCCCATCTGAGGATCGCCGTCAATCTCTCCGTCAGCCAGTTTCGGCATGCGAGCCTGCTTTCGACCGTGGTCGCGGCGCTCGACGAGACGGGCCTCAATGCCGACCGGCTTGAAATCGAAATCACCGAATCCGTATTCCTGACCGACGCCGACCAAAGCTTGCCGCGGCTGCGCGCATTGAAGGAGCTCGGCCTCCGCATCGCCATCGACGATTTCGGCACCGGTTATTCGTCGCTGAGCTATCTCCGATCCTTCCCCTTCGACAAGATCAAGCTCGACCGCAGCTTCGTTTCGGGCATCGAGACGGATGCGGGCAATCTCGCCATCGTGCGTGCCGTCGTTGGCATCGGCTCCGGCTTCAACGCGACGACGCTGGCCGAAGGGATCGAGACGGAAGAGCAGTTGCAGAAGCTGCGTGCCGAAGGTTTCAGTGAGGTGCAGGGCTATCTGATCGGCCGGCCGATGCCGCAGCACGAGGCAGAGGCGTTGATCCACGGCCGCGCGCTGAAGGCCGCTTCGTCACGCAGATAGAGTCGCTTAAGCGACAGCTGGCAGTGGCGTCCAGGGAAAGGTATTCGCCGGATGCCATCAAGCATTCGTCATTTTGAGAAAGCCGGCAGAAGCGGCATAATTGTCGTGGGCTGGAAAGGAGGATGTCTATGAAACGCTATTCATTATCGATGATCGGACTGGCGCTCGTAACCGCCATTATCGCCAATCCGGGCATCGCATTCGCCTGCAACAAGCTGATCGGCACTTGAGCCGCACCCCCCGCTCCAAGGCGCGGCTTCGGCTGCGCCTTCTCTTCAGGCGGGAATGCGAAATATCGGCGCCCGAAGGCTGCCCCTTGCGCCCAAGGACAATCCTTTCTATATCGGTGCCTCATCGAGAGACGGCGGCCGATCCCGCCGGAGATCAGCAATCCGCCGCAATTGCAGCGCAAGGGCGGATCGTGACCGCGCAGAATTGGCACCATCGTTGAACACACTGGATTTTGACAAGAAGCCGGAAGAGACCCGCGTCGTCGTCGCCATGTCGGGCGGCGTCGATTCATCCGTCGTCGCCGGCCTTCTCAAACAGCAGGGTTATGATGTGCTCGGCATCACGCTGCAGCTTTACGATCATGGCGCCGCCGTTCACCGCGCGGGCTCCTGTTGCGCCGGCCAGGATATCGACGACGCGCGCCGCGTCTGCGAAACGCTCGGCATTCCGCATTACGTGCTCGATTACGAAAAGCGCTTTCGTGAGACGGTGATCAACCCATTCGCCGAAAGCTATGTGGCGGGCGAAACGCCGATCCCTTGCGTTTCCTGCAACCAGACCGTCAAATTCGCCGATCTTCTGGCGACCGCCAAGGAGCTTGGCGCCGATGCGCTGGCGACCGGCCATTATATCCGCTCGGGACGGAATCCTTCGCCGGACAATCCCGGCCGCCGCGCGCTTTTCCGCCCGGCCGATGCCGACCGCGACCAAAGCTATTTCCTCTTCGCCACGACGCAGGAACAGATCGATTATCTCCGCTTTCCCCTGGGCGGCCTGCCGAAGGCCGAGACCCGCAGGCTCGCCGAAGAGATGGGCCTCGTCGTTGCCAAGAAGGCCGACAGCCAAGACATCTGCTTCGTGCCGCAGGGCAAATATTCCGACGTCATCACCAAGCTGAAGCCGAATGCGGCGCTCGCCGGCGAGATCGTCCATCTTGATGGGCGCGTGCTCGGCACCCATGAGGGCATCCTGCATTTCACGATCGGCCAGCGCCGCGGCATCGGCATCGCCACCGGCGAGCCGCTCTACGTCGTCTTTCTCGATGCTCGCTCGCGCCGGGTCATCGTCGGGCCAAAAGAGGCGCTGGAAACGCACCGCGTCTACCTGCGTGACGTCAACTGGCTGGGTGACGAGACGCTTGCGGAAGCCGCCGCCGGCAAGGGCTTTGCCTGTTACGCCAAGGTCCGCTCGACAAGGGCGCCGGCGCCCGCCGTCCTGCATATCGATGCAACAGGCACCTATGTCGACCTGACGGTCGGCGAGGCGGGTATCGCGCCCGGCCAGGCCTGCGCGCTTTATTCCGCGCCCGGCGACAACGCCCGCGTCTTCGGCGGCGGTTTCATCGAACGCTCCGAGCGTGAACCTTCGGCGGAAGCCTGCCTGAAGGCCCTTTTGGCCAGCCCCGTCGCCGCCTGAAACCGATCGGAAACAGGAGGCGGTAAAGCCCACCCTTTTTCTCGATCATGCGCTTGACACAAAGCCGAAGCGCACCTTATAAGCCGCTCATCCCACGAACCGGCATCGCTTCGCGAGCGGGTGTCGTTGACCAGTGGCGGAGTAGCTCAGTAGGTCAGAGCAGAGGAATCATAATCCTTGTGTCGGGGGTTCAAATCCCTCCTCCGCTACCATCTGTTTTCATTACATAAAATGCGAATTTTGGAGGCCGAAAAGACGGCCTCTTTTTTTGGCGTGATGGCACACTGGTGGCAACCACCAAACGTGGCGGTGAGGGACAAAACCAGTCCGGCCCTGATCTGCAGGATTCCCGCCAACGCTGAGGACAGGCCTATCTGTAGAGCGTCAGAAGCAACAGAGGCATCTTCGTCGCCCAAAGGTGGGATGCGACAGCGATAATAATAGCCCATACGGCGAGCGAGAACATGACCGCCGCTAACCTGATCCCGACTGGCTGCATCATTTCCTCCATCCCAGCATAATCGTGCCCCCTCGAGCGATCCAATGCTAGCAAGATGCAGGCCCGTCAGCTATCGCAAGAAATTGGTACCCAGATAGGCGCCGCAGAGCGCAGTCGGTGAAGGTGCACAGATTTCGGTGATGCGGCGCCCTTTCCCCATCAATCAGACGATGAAATGAAAGTTGTCGTATTGCGCGCCGTAATAATCCGGGCCGCTCGTTTCGTTGATGACGGGTTCGGTGTCGAGCACGAGAGAGTCGATTTCGCCGTAGGCGCTGAGATCGATCACTTGCGGGTCATGAATGCTGTCGGCGGTGACGTTGACTGTGACCAAGAATACGGTATCGCCGTCCAGCTTACCTTCGATCGTCAGAACGTTGTCATAGTCCGATGTGCCGTTTGCGACACTGAATTGCTCGATCTGAAAGTTGCCGCCATCGGCGGCTTGGATGGGTGTCCAGAACACGCCTCCTCCCAGATAGTGGTTGCCATCCGCTTCCTCCCGCACAGTCGCGTCGTCACCATCGTACCAGGCGCCCCAATCGAAGCCTTTGTAGCCCGTCGGGAAGTCGTGGTTGCCGACATCCTCGAAATTGACGAAGACGTCGCCGCGTTCCGGCAGGTCGACCGCGATGTTGAGCAAGCCGAAATCGGTGGCGCCTTTGCCATCCGAGATCTTGAAATTGAACTGGTCGACGAGTTGGTCTCCCGGGCCGAGCGCTGATACCACCGGGTTGGTGTGATCGAGCTCATATGTGTAGTTACCGTTGGAATAGACGGTCAGAGTGCCGTATTTTCCCTCGACTGTGGTGGTCGTGGCAGGCCCGTTCGGATCGGCCGGTTGCGGAATTCGCTGTCCATTGACGAAGTTGAGACGCACCTGATCTCCGTCGGCATCCACCGAACTTGTATTGTCCAGGATGTTGCCGTCGATCGGGTTGTCGATGTTGAAAATAGGCTGGTATACATCACCTGCGACCGGCTTGTGGTTTGCCATTTCTACCTCCCGTGTGATTTTCTGCTCGACTATGCAACCCTATCGGGTATCTGGCAACCGAAATTGAGGGAGCGTCAGAGCAATTCCGCCCGTCAACGCCACACATTCCGGTCGATTACAGCTCAACTGTTCAAGTAAAGGGAGCGGCATAAACGTCGATCCCGTTTATGAACCAGGATTTACGTCTTGTCTTACGTTGCAGCCGCTTCATCGATCATGGTGTTTCTCGCCCTTTCAGGCGATCCATCAATTCGGCCAGCGGAAAACTTTCAGGCAAGCTAAGAATCGCAGGTCAATGATGACGCGATCATGACGATATACTGCATGAATTGCTCGGCGTGCCAAGAGCAACCTGGAAGGCGGAATGGCACCTATCGGCAGAGCCCAACCTTCAGCCGACCATCAATCAATGCAGGCCGCCGACCCCGAGCAGCCTCTCGACAGCCTCGTGATCCCTGGTGAGGTTCTCCGGCGTTCCGGTCCAGGCCAGTCTGCCGCGTTCGAGAATGACGACCTGATCGGCGAAATCGAGCGCGCTCTGGATGCGCTGCTCGACCAGCAGGATGGTCATGTCTCCGGTCTTGGCGAGGTCGGCGAAGGCGGCCATCAGTTCCTCGCAGATAACGGGCGCGAGGCCCTCCAGCGGTTCGTCGAGCAGCAGGACGGAGGGGCGGCCGAGAATGGTGCGGGCGGTGGAGAGCATCTGCTGCTCGCCGCCGGAAAGCTGGCTGCCGAGGTTGCGGCGGCGCTCCTTCAGGCGCGGGAACATCGCATAGGCTTCCTCCAGCGCCGTTTTCGGTCGCGCCTTCAAGCCGACGAAAAGGTTTTCTTCGACTGTCAGCGTCGGGAAGATGCAGCGTGCCTGCGGCACATATCCGAGGCCCTTGTGCGCGCGTGCAGCACTCGGTGCCGTCGTGACATCCGAATCGCCGAGGCGGATGCTGCCCTCATATCGCCTGGTCTGCCCGGCAAGCGTTGCCAGCAGCGTGGTCTTGCCCATGCCATTGCGGCCGAGCACGGCAAGCCGAGCGCCTGCCGGCACCGAGAAGGAAATGCCTTCGAGCACCCTCGTCGGCCCATATCCGGCCGACAGATTCTCGACCTCAAGCGATATGGCTGGCATTGGCATAGCTCCCGAGATAGGCCTCGCGCACGCGCGCATCCTTGGTGACGTCTTCCGGCAGGCCATCGAAGATGATCGCGCCTGATGCAAGCACGATGACGCGTCTGGCAAAACGGAAGACGAGGTCCATGTCGTGTTCGATCATCAGCACTGCGAGATCGGCAGGCAGATCGGCCAGCGCCTGTTCGATGCGGCCGGTATCGCTCTGCGGCACGCCGGCTGCCGGCTCGTCGAGCAGCAGCACCTTCGGCTTCAATGCCAGCGCCACGGCGATCTCGAGAAGCCGCTGCTGGCCATAGGCGATTTCGCTGACCTTGCGATGCATCAGGAAAGCCAGTCCGAGCTTGCCGAGGAGATCATCGACCTCGGCCATGACATCGGGCATACGCAGGAAATTGCCGAACATGTGCCCGGTCTTTCCGTCGCGCTGAAGGACGGCAAGTCCCACATGTTCGGCCGGCGTCATGTCCTGGAAGAGCCGCGTCACCTGAAAGGAGCGGACAAGGCCGCGTCTGACCCTGCCGATCGCATCGACCTTCGTTACCAGCTCGCCGCCGAGGCGAACCTCACCGGAATCGGGAGAGAGATTACCGGTCACGAGGTTGACGAAGGTGGTCTTGCCGGCGCCGTTCGGGCCGATCAGCGCGATGCGATCGCCAGGCGACATCGTGAGCGAGACATTATTGGTGACGGCAAGGCCGCCGAAGGCTTTCTTGAGATTGGCGACTTCGAAGACCGGGCTCATCAGCGCTGCTCCCTGCGGCGGCTAACGAAGGCTGCGGCCGTGCCGAAGAGACCTTTCGGCGCAAAGAGCACGACGGCAATCAGCATCGCGCCGACCATGGTCAGCCAATGGAAGGGATTGGCGGCGGAGACATAGTCCTCAAAGAGCATGAAGATGACAGTGCCGGAAAGTGCCCCGAAGAGAGAACCGGTGCCGCCGAGGACCAGCATCACAAGCGCTTCGGCCGATTGGGTGAAAGACAGGCTGTCGAGGCCGACGACCTGTGTCGAAATCGCGTTCAAGGCACCGCCGACACCGGCAACGGCGCCGGAGATCGCGTACATCCTGATCAGAGCTGCCTTCGGCGAAGCACCCATGGCGCGGATGCGCAGCGGGTCCTGCTTGATGGCGCGGCAAAGCATGCCGAAGGGCGAGCGAACCAGGAACCTCAGCAGTACGAAGACGATCAGCAGCAGCGCCATTCCGAAAAAGAAGGCGGTGTGACCGTAGAGATCGAATTCGAAGAGGCCGAAGACCGGGTCCGGCGCAATGCCGGAAAGTCCGTCGCTGCCGCCTGTCCATGACGAGGCCTTGTTGGCGAATTCATGGAAGAGGTTGATCAGCGCAATCGACAGCACCAGCTGCGGCAGTCCATGCGCACGCAGGATGACGGCGCCGCTGAGCAGCCCGGCAACCGCGCCGCCGACAATGCCGGCCAGCATCATCAGCAGCGGATCATTGATGCCGTAATGCGCCGACAGGATCCCGGCGGCATAGGCGCCGGAGCCGAAAAGTGCGGCATGGCCGAGCGTTGCGACGCCGCAATAACCGGTCACCAGATCGAGCGACAGGACGAGCAGGGCGATCGTGATCATCCGGGTCAAAAGCGCGAGATTATCGGGGAAGGCGAAATAGCCGACCGCGCCAATGACTATGATGACCGCTATTCCGATAAGATCGCGGCCGATAGATCCGCGGCGATGCTGTAGACCTTCGTTTTCGTTGTTCATCACAAGCGCCATCTTATTTCGCCCTTCCGGCAAGGCCGCGCGGGAAGACGCAGATGATTGCGATCACGGCGAGATAGAAGAAGAATTCGCCGAATTCCGGCATCAGATACCGTCCTGTCGTATCGATCGCGCCCAGCAGCAGACAGGCGATCAGCGCGCCTGGAATGGAGCCCGCGCCGCCGACGGAGACGACGACCAGGAAGGTCACCATGTAGCGCAGCGCGTAATAGGGTTCGACGGGCAGGAGTTCGGCGCCGACCACGCCGCCAAAGGCGGCGAGCCCGACGGCAACGGCAAAACTCACCGCATAGATGATCTCGGTGCGCACACCGAGTGCGGCAGCCATCGCCGCATCATCGACGGAGGCACGCAGCTTGACGCCGAAGCTCGTCCTGTCGATCGCAAACCAGAGGGCGAGCGCCACGGCGAGGCCGCAGAGGATGACGAAAAGCCGGTGAACGGGAATGGTGCGGAAGCCGAGATCGGCCGATCCTTGCAGCGCACCGGCAAGCGGGATGGTCTTCAGCGTCGGCCCCATGACATAATTGGCGATGCCGATGACGCAGAAGGTGATGCCGATGGTCATCAGCACCTGCGTCAGTTCCGGCGCGCCATAGATCCGGCGGTAGAGAAAACGCTCGATCGGAATAGCGATGATGATGGTGATGACAACGGCGGCGATGACCGCCGCGGCATAACCGAGGCCAAGATCGCGTGCGACATAGGAAGCGATATAGCCGCCGATCATTGCGAAGGCGCCATGGGCGAGGTTGACGACGCGCATCAGCCCCATGGTCACCGAAAGGCCGATCGAGATCACGAACAGCACCATGCCGTAGGCAAGGGCGTCGACGGCTATGCTGAAAACTGTCTGCATGGAAATACCTTGCTTCCAAGCGGCGGGCTCGGCCTGATCGCAGGCCAAGTCCGTCACCTGTCTTGACGCTCGATGTTACTTGACGGCCGCCAGGCCCGGATCGCCCTGCTTCTCGAAGGTCTGGACCTCCTTGTTAATGTAGGTCCCGTCATCTGCCTTGGTGACTTCGCGCAGATAGATGTTCTGCGTGATGTGACGGCTTTCCGGATCGATCGAAACCGGGCCGCGCGGGCTGGTCCAGGCAAGGCCCTTGACCGCATCGACGGCCTTTTCAGCATCCTGCTTGCCGCCCGTCGCCTCGATCATCTTGTAGATGACATACATACCGTCATAGGCGCTGACCGCGGGGAAGGAGAGTTCGGCCTTGTTGCCGATCGCCTTGGTCGCCGCCTCGACGAAAGCCTTGTTCTCCGGAGAATCGTGCGACACGGCATAGTGGAAGGTCGTCTGGATGCCGAGTGCGGCATCGCCGAGCGCCGGCAGATCGGATTCCTGCGTCAGGTCACCCGGCGCGAAGAACTTGATGCCGGCAGCCCTCAGGCCATTGTCGTTGTAAGCCTTGACGAAGCCGAGCGTCGTCGGGCCGGAGGGCAGGAAGGCGAACACGCCCTCAGCGCCAGAATCCCTGATGCGCTGCATGATCGGGCTGAAGTCGTTGGTCGCAAGCGGCATGCGGATCGCCTCGACCACCTGGCCGCCGGCCTTTTCGAAGCCGGCCTTGAAAGCGTTCTCGGCATCGATGCCGGGGCCGTAATCGCTGACGACGGAAATCACCTTCTTGACGCCGGCGTCGAAGGCGACCTTGGCGATCGGCGTCGAGGTCTGCCAGGTGGTAAACGAGGTGCGGACGACGAGCGGGCTCTTGGTGACGATCGCCGAGGTGGCAGCGTTCATGATGACCATCGGCACATTGCCCTGCTTCAGGATCGGCGTCACAGCCATGGCATCGGGGGTGAAATAGAAGCCGGCCAGATACTGGACCTTCTCCTTGACAATGAGTTCCTGCGCAAGCGCCTTGGATTGGGCGGGATCTGCCTGCGGCACATCGCGATAGACGATCTCGACCGTATCGTTGCCGACCTTGTTGCCGTTGACCGCCATATAGGCATCGATGCCGGCCTTGAAGTTCTTGCCTTGGAGCGCGAACGGACCGGAGAACGGCCCGATGACCCCGACTTTGATGGTGTCGGCATAGGCGCTCGTGCCCATGGCGACTGCCGCAATGGCGGCCAGAAATAGTTTCTTCATTCTCTCTCTCCCTTTTGGGCGCACTCCAGCGCCGTATTCGCTAGCCGCTAGAAATTTAGCGCTAACCTGTCATGCGAAATGGTGATGTAAAGTGAAATAAGTACTGCAATCCATAACTGTACAATTATGATTGTGTTTCGAAGAGCGGAACTATCGACGGCCGGTTCTACGGTCGAATTCTGGTCCATGGCCCACCTCAGACAACCCTATCAGAATGGCAGTCCCACATAGTTCTCCGCAAGCGCCGTCGAGGCGGCGCGGGAGTGGGTGAGATAGTCGAGCTCCGCCTCCTGGATCTTCTGGTCAAAATCCCCGGTATCCGGAAAACGATGCATCATCGTCGTCATCCACCAGGAAAACCGCACGGCTTTCCACACGCGGGCGAGCGCCTTTTGCGAGTAGGCGTCGATGCCGCCATCCGATCCCTCGCGGTAATGCTCGATCAGCCCTGAGAAAAGATAATGAACGTCGCTGGCGGCAAGGTTCAGTCCCTTGGCGCCGGTCGGCGGGACGATATGGGCGGCGTCGCCGACCAGGAAAAGCCGGCCGAAACGCATCGGTTCGGCGACGAAGGAGCGCAGCGGCGCGATCGATTTCTCGAAGGACGGCGCGGTCGCCAAGGCTTGGGCGTGATGCACCGGCAGGCGCCGTCTCAACTCGTCCCAGAAGCGGCCGTCGCTCCAGTCCTCGATCTTCTCGTCGAGCGCACATTGGATGTAGTAGCGGCTGCGGGTGGCCGAGCGCATCGAACAGAGCGCAAAGCCCCTTGGATGGTTGGCGTAGATCAGTTCATGGCTGACAGGCGCCACGTCGGCAAGGACCCCCAGCCAGCCGAAGGGGTAGACCTTCTCGAAACTCCTGATCGCTCGTTCCGGAACGGCCTTGCGGCTGGCGCCGTGAAAGCCGTCGCAGCCGGCGATGAAGTCGCAATCGATGCGCTTGGCAACACCGTCTTTCACATAGGTGACGAAGGGAGAATGGCCGTCGAAGTCATGCGGCACGACATCGACGGCATCGTAGATCGACAGGGAGCCGCTCGCTTCACGCCGCTCCATGAGATCGCGCGTCACCTCTGTCTGTCCATAAACCGTAACACGCCTGCCGTCGGTCAATTCGTGGAGGTCGATGCGATGGTCGCGTCCGTCGAAGGCCAGCGAGAAACCGTCATGCGGCAGGCCCTCGGCATGCAGCCTCGCGCCTGACTTTGCCTGATCCAGCAGCCCGACGGTGCCTTCCTCCAGAACGCCGGCGCGAACCCGGCCGAGGATATAATCCTTGTTCACACGATCGAGAATGACATTGTCGATGCCGGCTTCGGTCAGAAGTTGGCCGAGCAGCAGGCCGGATGGCCCCGAACCGATGATGGCGACCTGAGTTCGCAAATGCTGCCTCCCTGCATTTTTGCGTTTTGTCAGATTCTGCCGCGCCGCGCTTGCCGCAGCAATGGACATCCCAACCTAAAAATTGCACTAATCGAACATTGGTGCCGGAGAAGCCCCACGGAGCCCCATGAGCAGACAGGTCCCTACCTATGAACTCTACGGCGAAAAGACCGGGCGAGAACCGGATTTTTGGGTGCATTGCGAAACAATTCGCTCTCGCAGCAGCTTGCATCAATGGGAGATTCGCCCGCACCGCCACGAGAGTTTCTTTCAGATATTGTACATCGAAAGCGGTTCGGGCGATGCGATCTTCGGCGAAAAGAGCCATGCCATCCGTCCGCCGGCCATCATCACCGTGCCGCCCGTGCTCGATCATGGCTTTCGTTTTTCACGCGATATCGACGGCCTGGTGATCACCCTGTTGAGATCCCATCTCAGCCATCCGCTCGGTGATCGAAGCCAGCTCGGCGAATGGCTGGCGGCGCCGCATCTGACGCCGCTCGATCCCGATAATGCCGAGGCAGCCTATGTCATGCAGACGTTGAAGCGGCTGGGCGACGAATTCGAAAACCGCCGCAGCGGCCGCAACGAGGCGTTGGCCGCCTATGTCGCCCTGGCACTGCGGCTGACGGCGAGGATTTCTCATGAAGGGAATACGCGCGAGCTTCCGCCCAACGAGAACGAGCGGCGAATGGAAATGCTGAGCGAGCTCATTCAGCAACATTTTCGATCACACAAGCCCGCGTCCTTCTACGCCAGAGAGCTTGGGCTTTCCCCGACTCATCTCACCCGCATCGTCCGGTCGATGACCGGCAACACTCCCCACGAACTGATCGCCGGTAAACTCGTCGAAGAGGCGAAACGCCAGCTGGTTTTTACGCTGGGCAGCGTTCAGGAGATCGGATTTCGGCTCGGCTTTGCCGACCCCGCCTATTTCTCGCGCTTCTTCGTTAAATACACCGGAGAAACGCCGCGGGTCTGGCGCATGAAGGAGAAGGTTCGGCTTGAAGGTGTATAGGCCACCCGCAAGGGTTGTGGGCGCGCAACTGCCCTACCAGGCTTCGACGCCCTCTTCCGTGTTGCGGGTGCGTTCGCCTGCGCGGGTCTCGTATGCGTCTCGTTGCTCAGCTGATTTGACGGCATCGTCTGAGCCATCGCGCTGGGCTTCGGGCGTCATGTAGAAGGCGAGCGCCTTTTCCAGCCGGGCGGCGGTAAGCGTGGCAGCGAAACTTTTCATGTCGTTTCCTCGGTCGACGGCCTTGAAGCTTGCTTGAGACACATAGCCTACGATGCGGCCTTCCAGGAACAGCGCGCCGATGGTTTTCACCAACTTTAGACTTTGCTTGACGATCGCTTCTACCGGATGATCTCCGCCGACCAGTTCCGTGCGATTCCGTTTGGTTTTCGCCTCACGCCGCCGGCCACGTCCAGTTTCGGACCTCCGGGATGTCCTCGCCATATTCACGGACATAGTCGTGATGCTCGGCAAGCTTGCCGCGGAAGGCGGCGAGCGCTTTGCCTGCTTTTTCCTTCAGGCCGGGTACACGCTCGATCGCTTCGATGGCGAGGTGGAAACGGTCGAGTTCGTTGAGGACGGTCATGTCGAAGGGTGTGGTCGTCGTGCCTTCCTCAATGAAGCCGCGGACGTGGATGTTGCGGTGGTTGGTGCGTTTATAGGTCAGGCGGTGAATGAGATAGGGATAGCCGTGATAGGCGAAAATGACAGGCTTGTCGGCGGTGAAGATCGCGTCGAAGGCCTGGTCGGTCAGGCCGTGCGGATGCTGATCCCTGGATTGCAGTGCCAGGAGATCGACGACGTTGACGGTGCGGATCTTCAGCTCGGGAATGGCCTTACGCAGAAGATCGACCGCTGCAAGCGTTTCCATGGTCGGCACGTCGCCGGCGCAGGCCATGACGAGATCAGGCAGGATGGTGTCGTCCTCGTTACTCGCCCAGTGCCAGATGCCGATGCCGGCCTCGCAATGTTTCACGGCCTCATCCATCGATAGCCATTGCGGCTCCGGTTGCTTGCCGGCGACGATGACATTGATGCGGTCATAGGTGCGCAGGCAATGGTCGCCGACCCAGAGCAGGGTGTTGGCATCCGGCGGCAGGTAGATGCGGACGATATCGGCCTTCTTATTGGCGACGAGATCGACGAAGCCGGGATCCTGATGGCTGAAGCCATTGTGGTCCTGACGCCAGACGTGAGAGGTCAGCAGGTAATTCAGCGACGAGATCGGCTTTCTCCACTCGAGTTCCCGCGTCACCTTCAGCCATTTGGCGTGCTGGTTGAACATGGAATCGATGATGTGGATGAAGGCCTCGTAGCAGGAGAACAGGCCGTGGCGGCCAGTCAGCAGGTAGCCTTCCAGCCAGCCCTGGCAGAGATGTTCGCTCAGCACCTCCATGACACGTCCATCCCGAGACAAGTGGACGTCGTAGGGTTCGATACCCTCCATCCAGACACGGTCGGTGACTTCGAAGACGCTGCCGAGACGGTTCGATTCTGTCTCGTCAGGGCCGAAGATACGGAAGTTGGCAGCCTTCGCGTTGCGCTTCATCGTGTCGCGCAGATAATGGCCGAGGATTTCCGTCGATTGCACCATGGCGCTGCCGCGCTTGCCGATATCGACCGCATAGTCGCGAATATCGGGAACATCGAGTTCCATGCGCAGCAAACCGCCATTGGCATGCGGATTGGCGCCCATGCGGCGCTCGCCGACAGGGGCTAGCGCCCGCAGCTCGGGTTTCAGCCGGCCGTCGCTGCCGAACAGGTCTTTCGGGTCATAGCCGCGCATCCAGTCCTCGAGGATCTTGCGATGCCCTTCATTCTCGCGGCAATTGGAGACCGGCACCTGGTGGGCGCGCCAGAAGCCTTCGACTTTCTTGCCGTCGACTTCCTTCGGTCCTGTCCAGCCCTTCGGGCTGCGCAGCACGATCATCGGCCAGCGCGGGCAGGTATCGGGCGCCTTGCCATTACGAGCTTCCTCCTGGATTTCGCGAATGCGATCGAAGACCCTGTCGAAGGTTGCGGCCATCTGCCGGTGCATGTCGCGCGGCTCGTGGCCCTCGACGAAGAAAGGTTCGTAGCCGTAGCCTTCGAAGAGGCTCTGCAAATCCTCGCGACTGGCGCGGCCAAGAATGGTCGGATTGGCGATCTTGTAGCCGTTCAGATGCAGGATCGGCAGCACGGCGCCGTCGCGGGTGGGATTGAGGAATTTGTTGGAATGCCAGCTCGCAGCCAGTGGCCCGGTTTCGGCTTCGCCGTCGCCGATGACGCAGGCGACGATCAGATCGGGATTGTCGAAGGCGGCGCCATAGGCATGGACGAGGGCGTAACCGAGTTCGCCGCCCTCGTGGATCGAGCCCGGCGTTTCGGGTGCCGCGTGGCTCGGAATGCCGCCGGGGAAGGAGAATTGTCGGAAAAGCTTGCGCATGCCTTCGGCATCCTCGGAGATATCGGGATAGATCTCGCTGTAGATGCCTTCGAGATAGGTGTTGGCGACCATGCCCGGCCCGCCATGGCCGGGGCCGCACATGTAGATGATATCGAGGTCGCGAGCGCGGATGAGACGGTTCAGATGCGCATAGATGAAGTTGAGGCCGGGTGTCGTGCCCCAATGGCCGAGCAGGCGGGGTTTGATGTGCTCTGGTTTCAGCGGCTCGCGCAGCAGCGGATTGGCCAGCAGATAGATCTGGCCGATGGAGAGATAATTGGCGGCGCGCCAATAGCGGTCGATCAGGGTGAGTTCGGCATCGTTAAGGGCGGCGGTCGAGACATGCTTTTCCATGGGTTTCTCCCGTTCGAAAACGTCTTCAACGTCAATTCTACCGGCTGCTGCCGGCAAGCTGTTGATCTGGATCAGCCACTGCCAAGAACGGACAGCGCCTCCTCGGCGATGATCTGCTCCTCATCGGTGGCGATGACATGGGCGGCGATGCGGCTTTCCCTGGTGCTGATCGTAAAGTCATTGGCAGCATTGACCTTTTCGTCGATTGCAAAGCCAAGCCAGCATAGCCGTTTAGCCACGCCTGCGCGGATCTCCGGCTGATGCTCGCCGATGCCGGCGGTGAAGACGATGGCGTCAAGGCCACCAAGCGTCGCCGCCATGCGGCCGATTTCGCCGGCAACGCGCAGGGTGAAGAGGTCGATCGCCTGGCGCGCCTCCGGCCGTCCGTCCTTCAGCAGGTCGCGCGTATCGGCGCTGATGCCGGAGACGCCGAGCAGGCCGCAACGGTGATAGAGCAAGTCCTCGATCTCCTCGAAGGATTGTTTCCTCTGACGGGCCAGATGCAGGATGATGCCGGGATCGAGCCAGCCCGGGCGCGTCGCCATCGGGATGCCGTCGAGCGTCGAAAAGCCCATGCTGCAATCGCGGCTGATGCCGTCATCCAGCGCACAGAGGCTGGCGCCGCTGCCGAGATGGGCGACAACCACCTTTGCCGTGCGCGGCGCCTTGCGGCGAAGCTCTCCGGCGATGAATTTATAGGACAGGCCGTGGAAGCCGTAGCGCTTGATGCCCTCGTCATGCAGCGCGCGGGGAATGGCGAAGCGGCGAACGAGATCGTCCTGCGTGGCGTGAAAAGCCGTGTCGAAGGAGGCCGTCTGGGCAAGATGCGGTTTCAGATGCCGGAGGGCGCGGATGAAACGCAGCGCCTGCGGCTGGTGCAGGGGCGCAAGCGGGGTCAGCGCATCGACGGCATCGATTGCGGCGGCGTCGAGGGCGATCGGCCTGGTGAAGCGGTCGCCGCCATGGACGACACGGTGGCCGGCAGCACGCGTCGCTGTCATGTCGAAGTGATCGGCGAGACGCGCGAAGGTCTCATCGATGACGCCGTGCAGGTCTTCCGTCACCTCGGCCTTCAACGGCATCTCGACTATCTGCAGCCCTTTCGTCAGGCCGAGCGACAGCGGTTCGGCGCGGAAATCGATCACGCCCTTGCCGATGCGTCGTGCCTCGGCGCCATCTATCGCGAAGATGCCGATCTTAACGGTCGAAGAACCGGTGTTGAAGGTCAGCAGCAGGTCGGTCGATGACATGTCGTCTAAGACTCCGCGCGGGTGTGAGATGACCGAACTTAGCGTCGGAGTCCCAGGCGGGAAGGATTTATTCGCTCGGGGCGCGATTTTGTCACTGCGCAGCCAGTCATCTTGTGCGGCTGGGATTGTGACGCGTCATCCTTCGTGAAGGCGACGGTACCAAGCGCTTCACCGTCAATATCGTCCGACATCAGTGGCTTACGGGGCGGGCCGGGTGGGGCGTCATGAGAGCTTCACGCTGCGGAATTATTAACAAAAGGCAAATTGCAAAACGGAACAAGGAACTATGCCATGGCCGATATTGCCCCCAGCCAGGTTCATAGCGACGCTTCCCACCCGCTCCACAGTTCGAATTCGGCCAGCAAGTGGTTCTTGCCGCTGTTTGCGCTCGTTCTGGTTTGTGGCCTTGGATATGTCGCCTATGCACTCGCCCGCGACCTGACAACCGCAGTCGCCGTTCCCTGGATTCTCCTAGGCCTTGCGCTGCTCATCGCGCTCGGCTTCGAGTTCGTCAACGGTTTTCATGATACGGCCAATGCCGTCGCCACCGTCATCTACACCCGTTCCATGCCGGCGGAATTCGCCGTCATCTGGTCCGGCTTCTTCAACTTCCTCGGCGTGCTGACCTCAAGCGGCGCCGTCGCCTTTGGCATTCTGGCGCTGCTGCCGGTGGAACTGATCCTGCAGGTCGGATCCGGCTCCGGCCTTGCCATGGTCTTCGCGCTGCTGATTGCCGCGATCGTCTGGAACCTCGGCACCTGGTCTCTCGGCTTGCCGTCGTCGAGCTCGCACACGCTGGTCGGCTCGATCATCGGCGTCGGCCTCGCCAACCAGTTCCTGGCACCGGCAGGCACCGCGACCAGCGGCGTCGACTGGTCGCAGGCAACCAATATCGGCCTGTCGCTTTTGATCTCGCCGCTGATCGGCTTCGGCCTTTCCGCTGTTCTTCTGCTGGTCATGAAACTTCTGGTGCGCAACAAGGCGCTCTATGCAGAGCCGAAAGGCAACCAGCCGCCGCCGCTCTGGATCCGCGCCATCCTGATCTTCACCTGCACCGGCGTCAGCTTCGCCCACGGCTCCAACGACGGCCAGAAGGGCATGGGCCTCATCATGCTCATTCTGATCGGCCTGGTGCCGACGGCTTTCGCGCTGAACCGCACGCCCGATGTCAACTATCTCGAAGCCTACAAGTCGGCATCGGCCCAAGTGGAAACCGCGCTCGGCAAATATGTGAAGCCTGGCGTGACGGTCGTGGACTACAAGGCCGAGGTCAGCAACGCCGTCAAGAACAAGACCTGGACGGATGCGACGACGCCGGCCCTGCAGCAATATATCCACCAGACAAGTGCCGAAGTCGCCGGCTTCCCGACGCTCGAAGCGGTGCCGACCAATCTCGTCAGCAACGTCCGCAACGACATCTACCTGATCGGCGAGGCGCTGAAGTTGATCGACAAGCAGAAGCTGCTGCCAATGGATGCCGGCGACCTCAGCGCGGTGACGAACTACCACAAGGCGGTCGACAACGCGACGAAGTTCATCCCGCTCTGGGTGAAAGTGGCGGTCGCGATCGCGCTCGGCCTCGGCACGATGGTGGGCTGGAAGCGCATCGTCGTCACCGTCGGCGAAAAGATCGGCAAGACGCATCTGACCTATGGTCAGGGCGCGGCAGCTGAAGTCGTGGCGATGGTCACCATCGCTTCGGCCGACCATCTCGGCCTGCCGGTCTCGACCACGCATGTGCTGTCGTCAGGCGTTGCCGGCACCATGGCGGCGAACGGTTCCGGCCTGCAATGGTCGACCGTGCGCAACATGCTGATGGCTTGGGTGCTGACGCTGCCGGCCTCGATCGCGATCGCCTTCGTGCTGTTCGTGATCATGCGCCAGGTTTTTTAAAGCAAATTCCCCGGCAAAGCGCGAAGCGGTTTTGCCGGGAATTGCGTCAAAACAAAAGGTAGAGCGTTCCGTCAGCCCGTCGAGGCCAATTTGGCATTGCGATCGCTGATGAAGATGCCCGCCTCGGCGGCGGGCATCGCCTTGCCGAAGAGATAGCCCTGGCCGATGTCGCAGCCAAGCTGCAGCAGGAAGGCGAGCTGGCCGTGCTCCTCGATGCCTTCGGCCGTCGTCTTGATGTTGAGGCTCCTGCCGAGGCCGAGCATGGCGCGGACGATCTTCTCCTGGCGCTCGTCGTCGCGATAGGTGGCGATGAAGCTTTTGTCGATCTTGATCTTGTCGAAACGATAGCGGGCGAGCTGGGCGAGGCTCGAATAGCCCGTGCCGAAATCGTCGAGCGCGATCTGGATGCCGGCAGCGTGCAGCTCGTCGAGAATGAGGGCGGCGATGGCGGGATCCTGGATCAGCGCGTTTTCGGTGATCTCCACTTCCAGGCGCTGCGGCGGCAGCCGGCTTGCCGAAAGGACCTTGAGAATGCGCGACGTCAACAATTTGTCTTCCATTTGCACCGGCGAGACGTTGAAGGACAACGTCACATGCTCCGGCCAGGTGAGGGCGTCGCTGCAGGCCTGGGTGAGAAGGTCCTCGAACAATGCGGTGATCATGCCGGTTTCCTCGGCAATATCGATGAAGACCGGCGGCGGAATGTTGACGCCGTCGTCGCCGATCCAACGCGCTAAGGCCTCGAAGCCGCAGAGTTGGCCGGTCTTCAGGTCGATCAGCGGCTGATAGAAGGGCTTGATCGCCTTGTTGGAGATTGCGGCGCGAAGCCTGGTTTCCAGCGCGGCGCGTTCCGTTACCTTGTCCTGCATCGAAGGTTCGAAGACGAGGTAGTGGTTGGGCCCGCGTGATTTCGCCTCGTACATGGCGAGGTCGGCACGGTGGGCGGCATCTTCGAGCGGCTCGGCTCCTTCGGCCCAGCGGTCATAGCCGACGCTGGCGCCGACTTCGACGGCAAAGCCATCGATATGGATCGGTCGGGTGACGGCCTGGATCAGCAGCTTGGCAAAACGCTCCTCGCGCTGCGCCGTCAGGGCAAAGGCGACGATGATGAATTCGTCGCCGCCGAAGCGATAGACGCAATCGGCATTGCCGAGCGCGCAGATGCGTCTGGCAACCTCGATCAACAGGACGTCGCCGCCCTTGTGGCCGACCAGATCGTTGACCTTCTTGAAGCCGTCGAGGTCGACGGAGAAGATGGTGACGTTGTGGTCCCACTCCTCGATCTCGGCCTCGTCGTCCTTGATCGGCCGGGAGAGGATCTTGCGCTCGAAGGCGTATCGGTTCGGCAGCTTGGTCAGATGGTCGTGGGTTGCGGTCCAATCGGCCTTTGCCTGGGCGGCGGCGCGCAGTTCCATTTCCTTGCGCAGGTCGGCGATGCGCAGCACCGAATAGATGAAGCTCATGGCGCCGGCGATGCCGAGCGCAAGAACGAGCTTGTCGGCGCCGTACTCGCCGAAACCGGTCATGAAGGCGACCAGGCTGTCGTCGAGCTGTAGCAGCGTGCCGAGAAGCCAGAGGGTCACTCCAGACACCACGATCGACACGCATTGCCTTCCGGCCCTGCTTTGGAAAAACACCGGCATTATGCCTTCTCCATCTCCACCTTCGCGGAAATATCACGAAAGTCTGAAATGTTTGTTGAAACCAGAAGGCGAATTATCGGAGGCGGCAGCCTGTTGCTGTGCCGCAGAGACCCGACAGGGCTTGTGGGGAACCAGGGCGTCGTTGTCAGCGCGATCCCGGATCGTGAGGTCGCTGATGCGGGAAAAGAGCGAAGGCGAGCGTGCCAATGCATCGCCCGCCCTTTCTCGTGCTTCAGGCGGTGACGATCAGCAGCGGAACGCTGACAATGAGACCGACCAGAACCGTGACTGTGGCGACACGCATGAAACGCAGGCGTCGCGTGCGCTCGCCACTCCAATCATATGTCATTCTTCCATCTCCTTGGGACAAGGAAGTAGTCCCCGCAAAGCCGGGTTCAACAGAGATGACGCGATTTGCTTGTGCAAAGCTGGATAAGATCAGCAGTCTCTAATGCTGGAAGCGCAGAGACCAGCGCTGTCCGTTGCTGGTCATGCGGATGACGGAAAGCGGCTCGACGTCGCTTAGCCAGAAGGAGGAGAGTGGCGCCTGAAGCACATGCACGATCGCTGCCCGGATGACGGCCGCATGGCTGATGGCGATCACGTGGCCGCCGAGGACGGCCTGGCCATCCATCCAACCGGCGATGCGCGTGCGCAGATCAACAAGGCTCTCACCGCCATGCGGGGCCGCTTCCGGATCGCTCATCCAGCCAATCAGGTTCTCCGGCTCTTCGGTCCCGATCGCCGCGATCGACCTGCCGGCCCAACGGCCATGGTCGCAGTCGCAAAGCGCCTGATCTATTTGGGCTTCGAGGCGGAGCGCGTCAGCAGTCTGACGGGCGCGCAAGGCGGGGCTCGTGGCAATACGGTCGGCGCGGGGCGGGGGGATCATCCTGCCGGCTTCCTCCACTGCCTTGTCCTCCAGCGGTTCGTCGAGCGGGAACATGGCCTTGCGGCTTGCTGCCGTCGCGCCGTGGCAGATCCAGGTGAGGCGCGTGTTCACAGCCGTTCTTGTCTCCCCGGAATGCGGCGACAGCGTCCTTCGCCGGCTTGTGAAGTTTCGTTGACAGTCTCTTCGGCGTGCAGATATAACCGTGCTGTTGCGGGTTTGGAAGCCGGTGTAAGTCCGGCGCGGTCGCGCCACTGTGACCAGCGTGTCGAAAGCTCTTCGCGCTGGAAGTCAGACCCTACTGCACAAGCACTCTTTCGACTGAACGCGTCATTCCCGGAGGAATACATGTCCGACACCACTTTCGCGCCCGTTGCTGTACCGGCGCCGATCCCCGTAGGAGAGATCCTGCCCTGGGCGATCTTCGGCGGCCTGCTGATGCTCATCGTCCTCTATTTCGTCGGCACCGAAGAGGGCGCGATGGCGCTGTTCAACGGCATGTATGTGCACGAATTCGTGCATGACGGCCGCCATCTCCTCGGCTTTCCCTGCCACTAAAGCGCTTCGCGATCGGAGTTCCTGACATGGTTGGAAACCTTCTGCTTCGCGGCATGCTCGCGGGCCTGATTGCCGGTATCCTCGTTTTCGCTTTTGCCCATACCTTCGGCGAGCCGATGGTCGATGCGGCGATCGCCTTCGAGGAGGCGAGCGCCCAGGCGGCCGGCGAAGCTGCCGAACCTGAAATCGTCAGCCGCGCCACGCAGGCCGGTCTCGGCCTTTTCACCGGCGTCATGGCCTACAGCGTCGCCGTCGGCGGGCTCTTCGCGCTTGCCTTCGCCTTCGTGCATGGTCGCTTCAGCCGCCTTTCGGCGCGCGGCACCTCGGCCGTCATCGCCATTGCCGCCTTCGTGGCGGTCGTGCTTGTTCCCAGCATCAAATATCCCGCCACTCCGCCGGCGGTCGGCAATCCCGACACGATCGGCGTCAGGACCGAACTGTTCTTCCTGATGATCGTCGTGTCGCTTGCCGCACTCATTGCCGCGGTGGCGCTGTCACGTCGTGTCTCCGAGCGCTTCGGTCCCTGGAACGGCGCGACTATCGCCGGCATCGCCTATCTCGTCTTCATCGGCCTCGTGCTCTCTCTGCTGCCGCCGATCAACGAGGTGCCGGAGAACTTTTCGGCGATGGTGCTCTGGGGCTTCCGCACGACCTCGCTCGGCATGCATGCGATCCTCTGGGCAACGCTCGGCCTCGCCTTCGGGGCGCTGGCGGAAAAGCGGCTTGCCGTTAAGGGCGGGCAACGTGGCCGACCGGCAACGGCATTTCACTGAACGCATTGAAGGGCGCCGCTTTTGCCGGCGCCCTGAACTTCTCGGGCGATTATGAAAAACGACAGAGCCAGACCACTGCTGCTGACGGCGTTTTCTGCCGCCGCGTTTTTTTGTGTGGTCGCCGGAAGCGCTTTTGCCCATAGCCGCGGCGACGGCGGCAGCCATGCCGGGCTGAATATCCCGCAAATCTCCCATGGCGAGATGGCTGTCATATCTGACTATCGCGGTCGGATCATCGATCTTGCATCCCGCGCCGTCGATACGAACGAGCCGTTCCGGCGCGTGCTGAACTATGCCGCGATCCAGTATTCCTACTGTCTGTGGGGCCGGATGCCGGGCAGCGTGACGGATGAGGAAAGCCCGTTCAACGAATGCGCCCATGCTTATCTCGCCGCGACCAAGGCCGTCTTGCTTTCGATGCGCGAGATGCCGCGGGAGGCTGCTGCGGCGGATGAAATCATTTCTGCGGTCGACGCCGACATGGTGCGGCGCGGGCTTGCGCTGATCAGCTGCCGCTTCAGCGGCGAAGCCTTCAACACGGCCGATATCGTCAAGCCGCGCTGGAGCGGGATCCCGTTTCATGCCGCCAGCATGGCGTCGCTGACGGGGCTTGCCTCTTTGTTCGGCTTTGGCGTGTTTGCGCTTCGCCGTTTCTCGCGGCCGAAAGCTCAATCGTCGGAATAGCGCTGCTCGCGCCACGGATCGCCATAGATGTGGTAGCCGTTCTTTTCCCAGAAGCCGGCCTCGTCGGCGGGCATCAGCTCGATGCGGCGCAGCCATTTGGCGCTTTTCCAGAAATAGAGATGCGGCACGACGAGGCGCATCGGGCCGCCATGCTCCGGCGTTAGCGGCAGGCCTTCCCAGGCGGTGGCGAGGATCGCGTCCTCGGCGGCGAAATCGGCGAGCGGCAGGTTCGTCGTATAGCCGTCGTAGCTCGTCAGCATGACGTAAGCTGCTTCCGGCTTCGGCATAGCGAGGTCGAGCAGATCGCGCGTCGAAACGCCCTTCCATTTGTTGTCGTAGCGCGACCAAGTGGTGACGCAGTGGATATCGCTCACCCCCGTGCTCTGTTCGATCGCCTGGAAGTCGGCCCAGGTGAGGGTGCGCGTCGTTTCGACGAGGCCGCGCACCTCGAGCCGCCAGGTCTCGGTCGAGATGACTGGCTGCTGGCCGAGATCGAGTACAGGCCAGTTCTTGACAAGGTGCTGGCCGGGTGGCAGGCGCTCGGCTTCGGGACGGCCGATACGGCCGGTCAGGAACTTGCCCTCTGCCGCCCAGCGGCGCTTGGATGTGGTGAGTTTGCTGTCGGCGGGCGTCTGGTCGTCGCTCATGGGCGGGGCCTCCTTGCGGTGCAGCAATAGGACATCCGCCCCTCCCGGGTGTCAAGTTTCGGCGGCCCCTTGGAAATCCCTAACCACCCCTCTAAACTCGGTCCGTTGGGTATGCCTCGCTGGGGAGTGGAGGCAGAAAAGGGGAGGAGCCGGTTCTGTCTTCGAAATATCGTGCGATAGCGGCGTTGCTGGTGGTGCCGCTGATCATCTTCGCCTTCTTCACCTATGGGAGCGCGATTGCGACGCGCGCCTATATGGAGGAAGCCTCGGCGCAGGCGGGGACGGCACTGCGCCTTGCCGTTTCGGCACTCAGCGGCCATCTCAACCGCTACGAGGCGCTGCCGGCGCTAATCGCCGATCATGACGACATCAAGGAACTGGTGAGCGCGCCTGAAGATGCGGCGCTGCGCGATGCGGCCAATCTCTATCTCAAGCAGATCAATGGGCTGCTGAAATCCTCCGATATCTATGTGGTCAAGCCAGACGGAGAGACGATCGCGGCCAGCAATTACGATGGGCCTGCAAGCTTCGTCGGACAGAATTTCAGCTACAGGCCCTATTTCCAGGATGCGATCGAAGGCCGGCAGGCACGGTTTTACGCGCTCGGCACCACCTCGCTGAAGCGCGGCTATTATTTTGCCGCACCGATCCGAACCGGCGCGGATATTCGTGGCGTCATCGTCTTCAAGGTCGATATCGACATGATCGAATCCTCCTGGGGCGGCGGCGAATACAAGATTTTCGTCTCCGATCCGGAGGGCATCATCTTCATGTCCGGCAGCCCGGAATGGCTCTACGGCGCGATCCTGCCGCTGACGGCCGACCGCGTCGCCCGCACCGAGGCGTCGCGGCGTTATGCCAATGCCAGGCTGGCGGCGCTGCCGGTGAGGCGTCACCACTTCGAGCAGCATGAGCTGATGACGCTGGCCGGCGAGCGCGGCTCGAGCGAGTATCTGGTGCTCTCGCATTACATGCCGGCCGAGGACTGGACGGTGAACGTGCTGATGGAGACGAGTTCCATCCGTGCCCAGGCACGCACGGCGCTTGCGGCAGTCTTTCTCTTCCTCTGCATCGCCGGGCTCGCGGTCGCGGTCCTGCGCCAGAGGCGGGCGCGGCTTGCCGAGCGCATGCAGATGCAAGCCGAAGCCCGCAACGAACTGGAGCGGCGCGTCGAAGAGCGCACAGCCGATCTTGCCCGCGTCAACAGCCGCATCGAAGAAGAAATCGCCGAACGGCGGCTGACCGAGCACCAGCTCCGACAGACGCAGGCCGATCTGATCCAGGCGGGCAAGCTTGCCGGGCTGGGACAGATGTCGGCTGCCCTTTCGCACGAGTTCAACCAGCCGCTCGCCGCCGCCAAGACCTATACAGACAGCGCCTCCGTTCTCATCGACCGTGGGCGGACGGAGGAGGCGCGGGACAATATCCGGCGTATCGGCGGGCTGATCGACCGTATGGCTGCGATCAGCCGGCACCTGCGCAACTTCGCCCGCAAGCCGAACGAGAAGCTTGGTCCCGTTTCCCTCGACGAGGCGATGCGCGATACGCTCGAGATCATCGCCTGGCGGCTGAAGGCGGCGGATGCCGAGCTGTTGCTCGCTCTCGGGCCGCGTCCGCCGGTGGTGCGCGCCGGTTCAGTGCGTCTCCAGCAGGTGCTGGTGAACGTGATCTCGAATGCGGCCGATGCGGTGGAAGGGCTGGATGATCGGCGCATCGAGGTTTCGGCCTTCGAGGAGGCCGGCAAGGTGGTGCTGACTGTCCGGGACCATGGGCCGGGTGTGCCGGCGGCGATCGCCGAGCGTATCTTCGATCCCTTCTTCACGACGAAGGGCGTCGGCAAGGGGCTCGGCCTCGGGCTTTCGATCTCCTATAACATCATCAAGGATTTCGGCGGCAGCCTTACAGCTGCCAATCATCCCGAAGGGGGCGCGGTGTTCCGCATCGAGCTGCGATCGGCGGCAGGGCTGATGCCGGAGGCAGCGGAATGAACGATGCGAAGATCCTGTTGGTTGACGACGAGGAGGAACTGCGCCGCTCCACGGCGCAGGCGCTGGAGCTCTCCGGCTTCAGTGTCGAGACCTATTCGAACGGCGACCACGTGCTGGAGCTGATCGGCTACAGCTTTCCCGGCGTCGTCGTCAGCGATATCCGCATGCCGGGCATGGACGGCATGACGCTGATGCAAAAGATTCGCGAGCTCGACCCGGAGGTACCAGTCATTCTCGTCACCGGCCACGGCGACGTTCAGCTTGCCGTGAAGGCGATGCGCGAAGGGGCCTATGATTTCATCGAGAAGCCGTTCACGCCGGAGATGCTTGCCGGCGTCATCCGCCGGGCGATGGAGCGGCGCGGCCTCGTGCTCGAAAACCGGCTGCTCAAGGCGGTTGCCGGCAAGCGCGACGATATCGAGGCGCGGCTGCCGGGGCGGACGCAGGTGATGGTGGATCTGCGCTACCGCATCCGGGCGATTGGGGCGAGCGATGCCGATACGCTGATCGTCGGAGAAACCGGTGCCGGCAAGGAGGTGGTGGCGCGGGCGCTCCACGACATCAGCGCCCGGGCGAGCCGGCCGTTCATCGCGATCAATTGTGCCGCATTGCCGGCGAACCTGATCGAGAGCGAGCTTTTCGGCCATGAGGTGGGGGCCTTTCCGGGCGCGGTGAGGCCGCGTTACGGAAAATTCGAACATGGGCGCGGCGGCACGATCCTGCTCGACGAGATCGGCTCCATGCCCTTCGACCTGCAGGCGAAGTTCCTGCGGGTGCTGCAGGAGCGGGTGATCTCCAGGCTCGGTTCGAACGAGGTCGTGGCGCTCGACGTGCGCTTCATCGCGACAAGCAAGGTCGATCTGGAGGCAGAGGTGGCGGCGGGGCGCTTTCGCGCCGACCTCTTCTATCGGCTGAACGTCGCGACGCTGCACGTGCCGTCTTTGTCGCAGCGGCGGGCGGATGTTCCGCTGCTTTTCCTGCAGCTGGTGCGGGAAGCGGCGGCCCGCTACGGCCGCGACGAGATGGCCGTGCCGCCAGATGTGATTTCCGACATTGCTCAGCGCGACTGGCCAGGCAATGTGCGTGAGCTGAGGAATGCCGCCGACCGTCTGGTCCTCGGTCTTGACAATGGCGGGCGGCAAGCCGAGGAGGCGACCGGGCTTGCGGAGCGTGTCGCCGAATTCGAACGCGGGGTCATTGCCAGCGCGCTGGTGGCGCATGGCGGCAGCCTCAGGCCGGTCTATGAGTCGCTCGGCATTTCCCGGAAGACCCTCTACGAAAAGATGCAGAAATACGGTCTCGACAAGCGGATGCTGACCACCGAAAGCTAGCTCGGAGCTGGGGCGGTGCTGCATCTCGCGGTGCGATGGGTGGATTTCCACCCACCGCTAGAGCCGTTTGTTTCCAAATCGACCCATGCTGCATCGCACTGTCATAAAATCGTCTTTCGAAAGCGCATGCAATGATTGCGGGTCGATTTTTCCAGGCGGCAAATAGGCTATCCGAACCGGCGCGGAGGATGTGTCGGCGGGCTTGCTTATTTCATCAGGGAGGAAACGATGAAAATTCTGAAGGCCATGCTCGGCCTGACCGCGGCTGCCGCGGTCTCTCTTCTCGCCGGCGCCGCTTCGGCGCAGACCTATCCCGAGCGCACCATCACCATGGTCGTGCCCTTTGCGGCCGGCGGCCCGACGGATACCGTCGCGCGCCTGGTCGCCGAATCCATGTCGAAGGATCTCGGCCAGCAGATCGTCGTCGAAAATGTCGGCGGCGCCGGCGGCACGCTCGGCGCTGGCCGCGTGGCGAATGCGGATCCCGACGGTTACACCATCCTGCTGCACCATATCGGCATGGCGACCAGCGCCACGCTCTACCGCAAGCTCGCCTATGACACGCTTGGCGCCTTCGACTATGTCGGCCTCGTCACCGAGGTGCCGATGACGATTGTCGCCCGCAAGGACATGGAGCCGGCCGACCTCAAGGGGCTGATCGATTATATCAAGGCCAACAAGGACAAGGTGACGGTCGCCAATGCCGGCATCGGTGCGGCTTCGCATCTCTGCGGCATGATGTTCATGAGCGCCATCCAGACGCCGCTCACAACCGTTCCCTACAAGGGCACCGGCCCTGCCATGACCGATCTGCTCGGCGGTCAGGTCGACGTCATGTGCGACCAGACGACCAACACGACGAAGCAGATCCAGGGCGGCACGATCAAGGCCTATGCCGTGACCTCGCCCAAACGGCTTGACGTGATGAAGGACATTCCGACGGCCGTCGAAGCCGGTCTGCCGGGTTTTGAAGTCGGCATCTGGCACGGCATCTATACGCCGAAGGGCACGCCGGCTGAGATCAACGAACGCCTGTCGAAGTCGCTGCAGGTGGCGCTGAAGGATGCGAATGTCGGCGCCCGCTTCGCCGAGCTCGGCACGGCGCCATCCTCCGACGCCGATGCGACGCCGGCTGCGCTGAAGGCCAAGCTCGAAAGCGAGATTGCCCGCTGGAAAACGGTGATCGAGGCCGCTGGCGAATATGCCGACTGAGGATTATCCTCGTCAGGACATGCCGGATAAGCCCCTCACCCTAACCCTCTCCCCGCTTGCGGGGAGAGGGGACTTGCGTCACTCGACGGCGGCAAGGGGCGAAGGGCTTGCAGCACTTTCCCTTCTCCCCGCATGCGGGGAGAAGGTGCCGGCAGGCGGATGAGGGCAATCGCAGCAGCAGTGCGTCACGAACCATCTCCCCAGGAGACACCATGAAATCCATCAGTTTCGATACCACCAATGCGATTTGCGGCGCGCTTTTCGTCGCGACCGGCGCTTTCTTCGCCATCCAGTCGCTGGGGCTCGACCTCGGCACGGCAGTGCGCATGGGGCCTGGTTATTTCCCGCTGGTGCTTGCCGCCGTGCTCGTGCTTCTCGGCGCGATCATCTTCATTCAGGCGCTGCGGGTCGAGGGCGAGCCGATCGACCCGTTTGCCTGGCGCGGCATGCTCTTCATCCTGCCGGCGCCGGTATTCTTCGGGCTGACGGTGCGCGGGCTCGGATTTGCACCGTCACTGTTCCTCACCGCCTTCATCGCCTGCTTCGCATCGCAAAAGATGAACGTGTTCTTCGCGATCGTGCTGTCGTTGCTGCTGACGATCTTTTCGGTTGGGGTCTTCAGCTACGGGCTCGGGCTGCCGTTCGAGCGCTTCGGCCCCTGGGTCCGGTTCTAGGAGACGATGATGGATCTTTTCAGCAATCTCGCGCTCGGCTTTGCAACAGCCGGCACTCCGGAAAACCTGCTCTTCTGCCTGATCGGCGTGCTGCTCGGCACGCTGATCGGCGTGCTGCCCGGGATCGGCGCCACGGCGACGATCGCCATGCTTTTGCCGATCACCTTCCAGCTTGAGCCGGTTTCCTCGCTGATCATGCTCGCCGGCATCTATTATGGCGCGCAGTATGGCGGCTCGACGACGGCGATCCTGATCAACATGCCGGGCGAATCCTCCTCGGCCGTGACCGCGATCGACGGCTACCAGATGGCCCGCAAGGGCCGGGCCGGCGCAGCGCTTGCGATCGCGGCGCTCGGCTCGTTTTTTGCCGGCACGGTCTCGACCTTTCTCGTCGCGATCTTCGCACCGCCGCTGACCGCAATCGCGCTGCAGTTCGGCTCGGCGGAATATTTCTCGCTGATGATCGTCGGCCTCGTCTCCTCGATCGCGCTCGCGCATGGCTCGATCGTCAAGGCGCTGGCCATGGTGGCGCTTGGGCTGCTGCTCGGCCTCGTCGGCACCGACATCTACACCGGCACGCCACGCTTCACGCTCGGCATCCGTGAATATGCGGACGGGCTGAACTTCGTGGCGCTTGCCGTCGGTGTGTTCGGGGTGGCGGAAATCCTGCGCAACCTCGAGGGCGAGTCGACACGCACGGTGCTGATGGCCAAGGTCACCGGCCTTTTGCCGTCCCGCCAGGAATTCAAGGAGATGATCGCGCCGGTCATTCGCGGTACGGCAATCGGTTCGGCGCTCGGCATCCTGCCGGGTGGTGGCGCCATTCTCGCGGCCTTTGCCTCCTATACGGTGGAAAAACGGATGTCGAAAACGCCGGAGGAATTCGGCAAAGGCGCGGTCGCCGGCGTTGCGGGACCGGAATCGGCAAACAATGCCGGCGCGCAGACCTCGTTCATTCCGCTGCTGACGCTCGGCATTCCGGCCAATCCCGTCATGGCGCTGATGGTCGGGGCGATGATCATCCAGGGCATCGTACCCGGTCCGAACGTCGCCACCGAGCAGCCGGCGCTGTTCTGGGGTATCATCGCCTCGATGTGGATCGGCAACCTGATGCTGGTCATCCTTAACCTGCCGCTGATCGGGCTCTGGGTGAAGCTCTTGACCGTGCCTTACTACGTGCTCTTCCCCATTATCATGGCCTTCTGCTCGATCGGGGTCTACAGCGTCAACGCCAACGTCTACGATCTCTATGCCGTCGCCTTCTTCGGGCTCATCGGCTACGTGCTGGCGAAGCTTCGCTGCGAGCCGGCGCCGCTTCTGCTCGGCTTCGTGCTCGGACCGTTGCTCGAGGAGAACCTCCGGCGCGCCATGATCCTGTCGCGCGGCGATCCGACCACCTTCATTACGCGGCCGATCAGCGCCATTCTTCTGGCCATTGCAGTCGCCGTCCTCATTGTCGTCTTCCTGCCGAGCGTCAAGAAGAAGCGCGAGGAGGTGTTCGTCGAGGAGGGCTAGAGCATGATGCCGAAAAGTGTGAGCGGTTTTCGGACGAGATCATGCTCTAACTATATAATGTAGAACAGGATTCAGACTTTAGGCCGGCCTAAAATCATCCTGTTCGGGGGTTGAACTTACTGCCTGGTTGATGAACAAGAGGTAATCTGACGCGGGCGCCGGTTGGGCGCCCGTTTCGTTTGACAGAATATCCAGGCCCCAGGAGCATTGCGCGATGAGCATTCCCGCCCGGATCAAAGACGATCTGCCGTTTCTGACCGCCTTGCGCCGTGACCTGCACGCCCATCCCGAACTCGGTTTCGAGGAGGAGCGCACCGGCGGCATCGTCGCGAGGCTTCTCGAGGAAGCCGGCATCACGGTGCATCGCGGTCTCGGCGGCACCGGCGTGGTCGGCACGCTGCAGCTCGGCAACGGCACACGCAGGATCGGGCTGCGGGCCGACATGGATGCGCTCGCCATGCCTGAAATGGCGGAGCGGCCTTATAAATCGACCGCGCCGGGAAAAATGCATGCCTGCGGCCATGACGGCCATACGGCGATGCTGCTTGGCGCCGCGCGGCATCTTGCGGCAACGCAGGATTTTTCCGGCACGGTGCATTTCATCTTCCAGCCGGCCGAGGAAGGTCGAGGCGGAGCAAGGCGCATGGTCGAGGAGGGGCTGTTCAAGCTTTTCCCCTGCGATGCCGTTTATGGGCTGCATAACATGCCTGGGCTTGCGGTCGATGAGATCGCCGTGGTCGAGGGGCCGCAGCTTGCCTCCTCCGACAGCTGGCGCATGACCTTCCGTGGGACCGGTACGCACGGCGCCAAGCCGCATCTCGGCCGCGATCCGATCACGGCGGCGGGGACCTTCCTGTCATCGCTGCAGACGATCGTCGGGCGGGTGGTCGATCCGCTGCAGCCGGCCGTCGTCAGCGCCTGTTTCCTGCAGGCGGGCGACTCGAAGGCTCTGAACGTCATTCCTGATATCGTCGAGATCGGTGGGACGGCGCGAGCCTATTCGCCGGAAGTGCGCAACCAGTTGGAAACCGAGATCGGACGATTGGCGCATGGCACTGCGGCCATGTACGGCATCGCTGTAGACTATGCATTCGAGCGGCGGATTCCGCCTGTCATCAATGACGCGGATGCGACCGCACGGGCGCTGGCAGCGGCCGGCTCGGTCTTCGGCGGGAAGGTGCAGACAAGCTTTCCGCCGTCGACGGCAGGCGACGATTTCGCCTTCTTCGCCCAGAATGCGCCGGGCTGCTATGTCTGGCTCGGCAACGGTCCGGCGGTGGATGGAGCGCTGCATCACAACACGGCCTATGATTTCAACGATGAAGCGCTGGGATATGGGGCAGCCTATTGGGCGGCGCTGGTCGAGCGAGAATTGAAGGTTTGATTATCTGCTGCCTAATTGCCTAAATCGGAATCGGTTTTAGGAATTAGGCAGCAGTTCAAATTGTTACATTCGTCAATGTCCATCAGTCCATCGGCGATTCCTCAACCCTTGCTGTCCCGCGCGTGGCATGGATGAAGGCGAACACGAAGCCGATCGCCAGCACAAGCACAATGGTCGGCGCCGGCGCGCTGTCGATGAAGAAGGACAGGTAGACGCCGACAAAGGAACCGATCACGGCAATGGCGACGGAGAGGAGCAGCATCGTGCTGAACTTGCGGGTGAGCAGGAAGGCGATGGCTCCCGGCGCAATCAGCATGGCGATCGAAAGGATGATGCCTACCGCCTGCAAGGCGCCGACGATCGTCAGCGAGATGAGGGCGAGAAGGCCGTAATGCAGCAGGTTGATCCTGAGGCCCACCGCTCTCGCCTGGGCGGGGTCGAAGGCGTGCAGCAGGAAGTCCTTCCATTTCACACCAAGAATGACAGCTGTGATCGCAGCGATGACGGCCGACTGCCCGATGTCGCGCCAGGAGACACCGAGCATGTCGCCGAACAGGATGTGGTCGAGGTGCACGTCGGACTGGATCTTGACATAAAGGACCAAGCCGAGCCCGAACATGCCGGAGAAAACGATGCCCATCACCGTATCCTGTTTGATACGGCTGTTGTCTTTCAGGAAACCGGTGGCGATAGCGCAAAACATGCCGGCCACGAAGGCGCCGATCGCGAAGGGAATGCCGACGATATAGGCGATAACCACGCCGGGGAAGACGGCGTGGCTGATGGCGTCTCCCATCAGAGACCAGCCTTTCAAAACCAGGAAGCAAGACAACAGCGCCATCGGGATTGCGACCAGCACCGAGATCACCAGCGCATTGACCATGAAGCCGAACTGGAAAGGCGAAAGAAGCGTCTCGACCATGCTCATGGCGCTGCCCCCAGCGCCTGCGCGGCGCGTCTGCGCGCCGCCAGCATGCCGTGTTTGGGTGCGAAGAAGAACGCGATCAGGAAGATTGCCGTCTGCAGCACGACGATGATGCCGCCTGTCGCGCCATCGAGGAAGTAACTCGCATAAGCGCCGACGAAACTGGTCATCGATCCGATGATGACCGCGATCACAAGCAGCCGCGGGAAGCGGTCGGTCAGCAGATAGGCGGTCGCGCCGGGTGTCACCACCATGCAGATGACGAGGAATGCACCGACGGTCTGCAGCGCCGCGACGGTGGAGGCGGACAACAGCGTGAAGAAAATGACCTTGAGAGCGGTCGGATTGAGACCGATCGATCGGGCATGGCTCTCGTCGAAGAAAGTGACCATCAGGTCCTTCCATTTGACGAGCAGGACAGCGAGCGACACGAAGCCGATGATGGCGAGTTGCAGCGTATCCTCGGGCGTGATGGCGAGAATGTTGCCGAGCACGATCGTCTGGATGTTGACTGCCATAGGCTGGAGCGAAACCATGAACAGGCCCAGCCCAAAGAAAGAGGAGAAGATCAGGCCGATGATGGCATCTTCCTTCAGCTTGGTGCGCTGGTTGAGGAAAAGCATCGCTGCGGCAGCGAGTCCTCCGGAAAAGAAGGCTCCGATCGAAAAGGGAAGTCCGAGCATATAGGCGCCGGCGACGCCGGGAACGATCGCGTGCGAGAGCGCGTCTCCGATCAGCGACCAGCCTTTCAGCATCAGATAACAGGAGAGGAAAGCGCAGACGCCGCCGACAAGGGCGGACACCCACATGGCATTGAGCATGTATTCATAGGTGAAGGGCTGCAGGAGGTCGGCTATCATTCCCGACCCCCATTGCCACTATCGGACCTCCGGGCGGTCGCTTTTCCACCCTGCAGGATCAGGGGGCGCTCATCATCGGTTATGACGCCGATCGACGTTGGCCTGCCGTTCTGCGCTTCGCTGAACACGAAATGACGCAGTACGCCGCCAAAGGTCTTTTCCAGATTTTCCTGCGTAAAAGTCTCGACGGTCGGGCCGTAGGCGAGCACCGTGCCCTTGATCAGGATGGTCCGGTCGCAGAATTCCGGCACGGAGCCGAGGTTGTGGGTGGAAACCAGCATGACGCGGCCTTCATCCCGCAGTTCGCGCAGGAGCTTGGTGATCTGGTCCTCGGTCTTTACGTCGACGCCGGTAAAGGGTTCATCGAGCAGAATGACCCGGCCGTCCTGCGCCAGGGCTCGCGCCAAAAAGACCCGCTTCCTCTGACCGCCGGAGAGTTCGCCGATCTGGCGCTTGCGGAATTCGCTCATGGCTACACGGGCGAGCGCGGAGGCCACTGCCTCGTGGTCTGCTGCCTTCGGGATGCGCATCATGCCCATGTGGCCGTAGCGGCCCATCATCACGACATCCTCGACCAGCACCGGGAAGTTCCAGTCGACTTCTTCCGATTGCGGCACATAGGCGACGAGGTTCTTGCGCAGCGCCTCTTCGACTGGCATGCCAAGCACGCGAATGTGGCCCCTGGCGAGACGCACGAAACCCATGATCGACTTGAAGAGCGTCGACTTGCCGGAACCGTTGACACCGACCAGCGCGGCGATCGTGCCCGTGGGGATCTGGAAACTCGCGTCCCTCAGGGCCGTATGTCCGTTGCGGTAAGTGACGGTCGCATCCTTTACCGTGATCCCCGATCCCGCATCCGAGGATGCGGGACGGACAAGATTGCCAAGCAGCACGGTCATTGCGACAACCCATCGGCAAGACCCTTCGCGACCGTATCGGAGGTCACGCGCAGAAGATCGATATAGGTTGGCACCGGGCCGTCGGCTTCGCTCAGCGAGTCGACATAAAGCACGCCGCCATAATGCGCACCGGTTTCGCGCGCCACCTGCCGGGCCGGTTTATCGGAAACAGTGCTTTCGCTGAAGACGGTTGGAATCTGGTGTTCCTCGACCGCATCGATCACCTTGCGGACCTGCTGGGGCGTGCCCTGCTGGTCGGCGTTGATTGGCCAGAGATAGAGTTCCTTCAGCCCGAAATCGCGTGCGAGATAGGAAAAGGCGCCCTCGCTTGAAACCAGCCAGCGCTTGTCCTCGGGAATTTTTTCGAGGGTGGCGCGGATCGGAGTGATCGTCGCTTCGATCTTCTGCTTGTAGGCCTCGGCGTTAGCCTTGTAGGTCTCCGCATTCGCCGGATCATACTTTGCGAAAGCATCCCGGATATTGTCGACGTAGATCAGGGCGTTCTTCGGCGACATCCAGGCGTGGGGATTGGGCTTGCCTTCGTAAGGGCCTTCCGAGATGCCCATCGGTTCGATGCCATCGGAGACGACCGCACCGGGGACGTCGTGCAGGTTCTGGAAGAACTTTTCGAACCAGCGCTCCAGATTGAGGCCGTTCCAGAGAATGAGCTGTGCACCTTGTGCTCGCTGTATGTCACCCGGCGTCGGCGCATAGTTGTGGATCTCTGCGCCCGGCTTGGTGATCGATTCCACGATCGCGGCATCACCGGCCACGTTTTTTGCCATGTCGGCAATCACCGTGAAGGTCGTCACCACCTTGAACTTCGAATTGGTTGTCTGTTGGGCAGCGGCGGGAAAGGCAACCAGCACGGCTGCGAATGCCACCCCTATCATTCCGGCCAAAACCGACCGTCTTTCCCCATAGAGCATATATTTCTCCTCTTGCTGCTATTGCGACCGAATTGCAAAAGCCGCGGAGAGTCGAACAAGTTGCGCTTCGGAATGATTTGCAAAAAATGCTTGACGACCCTTGTTTCGACTATTGTGCAATTAAGAATGAATTGCAACAATGATCCGAACCGGAGGCCGAAAAAGATGACAGCGGGCCCCGACGGGCTGGCTGCGGTCAACCTCATCGAACAACGCATACCGGGATTTGCGTAACGGCGCATGGTTCGATCGGTTAGGCGTTTGAGGGGCACACGGTACCCCTCATGACGGAACTTGCGCGCCCTCGGCCTTTACAAGACCTTCAGCACGGGGTTTTCCAGCACCTTGCCCGTTACCACATCGGCAATCCCCTGATCGGTCTGATGCGGGCCGACATTGCAGGCGAGCGTGGCGCCGAAGCAGGCCTTGAAGACCAGATAGGGCGGCTTCCACGTGACGATCTTTTCCATCGCCTTGCGGATGCCGGCGAAGGCCAGGGCCGTGTCCTTCAGCGAGGCATCGGTCACTAGGCCTGAGAGCGGCAGCGGCAGCATCGCCTCGATCCTGCCGTCCTTGGCGACCGCCATGCCGCCGCCGGCTGATATGACGGCGTTGGCGGCGAGCGCCATGTCGCCGGCATTGCCGCCGAAGACGGTGAGGTTGTGGCTGTCATGCGAAACGGTGGTACAGAAAGCGCCGCGCCATTCACCCCAGCCGGTGAGGAAACCGATGCGCGGGATGCCGTCGGTCTTGCCGTGGCGATGGGCGACCGAAATCATGGCGCTGCCGGCCGGCGGCACGACGAAACCATCCCTGACCTCGGTTTCGGCCTCGCCCCATTGCGTGAAGCGCGGGCGGTCGATGGTGGCGACGCGGACGCGCGCGCCCTTCGCCGGAATGCGAAAATCATTCTCGGTCAGCGGCGGCAGCTTCACCGAATTGACAAGCGGCGCCGTATCGATCTGCTGGACGGCAACCTGCATGCCGCCGTTGCGGGCAACGATGCGGCCGCCTGATATGACGAGCCGCGCCCGGAACTCCGCGAGGTCTTCGAAGAGCACGATGTCGGCGCGGCGGCCGGCGGCGACGAGGCCGAGATCGGAGCGCTTCAGACGTTGTGCGGCGTTGAAGGTCGCGGCACGGATGGCCCATTCCGGCTTCATGCCGTAGCGCACCAGGCGCCTGATGACGTCGTCGAGGCCGCCACCTTCCTGGAGTTCGTCAGGAAAGACGTCGTCGGTGCAGAGCGTGATGGTCGGGGGCAGGTGGCCGAGACCGTTCAGTACCTCGACGAACTCCTGCAGCAGATGGTCGTGAGAGCCGCGCAGCTCGATCGTCAGGCCGGAGGAAAGCTTGGCGAGGAGATCGGCGCCGGAGGTAAGTTCGTGGTCGGAGGTGATGCCCGACGCCATGAAGGCGTTGAGATCGGCGCCTTCGAGGCCGCGGGCATGGCCGCAGACGAGCTTGCCGGCGGCAAGGCCGGCATTGACGATAGCAGTCATGCGCGGATCGCTGTCGATGACGCCGCGCATGTTCATCACTTCGGCGACGCCGCCGATGGCGGAGGAGTGCAGCATCTCGGCGACGACCGCAGCATCGAAATCGGCGCCGGCAAGTTCCAGGCCCGGCGCGGAGGGCACGCAGGAGGGCGCGAGAAGGATCATACGCAGCGGCAGGCTGCGCGCCGCCTCGATCGCCCAGCGCACGCCGTCGAGCCCGTGGACATTGCCGAATTCATGCGGATCCCACACGATCGTGGTGACGCCGCGTGGCAAGACGGCGCTCGCATATTCGGCCGGTGTCACCATCGAACTTTCGATATGCATGTGCGTGTCGATCAGGCCGGGCGTCAGGATACTGCCCGCCGCATCGATGATCTCGATGGCATCCGTGCGGCTTGCCGGGGCATGAACGCTTGATATCAGCGCGCCGACGAGGCCGATATCGGCTTGCCGGGTCAGGCCCGTCACCGCATCGAGCAGCCGGCCGCCGGTGATCAGCATGTCGAAGGGGGCATCGCCGCGCGCAGCGGTGACGGCGCGGGCCCGCAAGGCGGGATCGTTGAGATCGGCGGGTTCTTGGCGAGCGGTGATGTTCATTTGCGGGCCTCGTTGACCAGGGCAGCGAGAATGATGACACGCGCCATGTCGGCATCGATGTCGGCGGCGAATTGCGCATTGAAGGTCGCATGCGTGGCGCGGGTCTCGACGACGGTGCGGCCGCGGGTCAAGGCGCCCTGCAGCTCGACGTCGATACGGGCGGGGCGGAAGCTGACAATATCCGGAGCGACGAAGGCGACGGCGGCGGAAGGATCGTAAATTGCCATGGCCGGGCGGCCACGGCTGGTGCCGATGCGGATATAACCCGAAAACATATCGGCGATGAGTTCGGCATTGGCGCCGCCGGCATTGCGCACCGGCTCGGCGTCTTCGGGCCTGGCCAGCACCTTGCGGCAGAGGTCGAGATCGACCATGCGCAGCGGCAGTCCATGGGCGATGACGATCGAGAGGGCCTCGGGATCGGCGAGCGCGTTGAACTCCGCGGAGGCCGTATGGTTGCCGCTGGTGACGCCGCCGCCCATCCAGACGAGTTCGCTGATGCGGGCAGCAAGATCGGGCCGGGCAAGCGCCACGGCGGCGATGTTGGTGAGCGGGCCAAGCGCCAGGATGCGGTGCTGGCCTTTGCGCTCCAGCCAGCGGCAGAGTGCTGCGAAGGCATCGCTTTCGGCAAGGGCCGCCGCCTGCGGCAGGCTCCTGCCGATAGTGGGGATGCCGGTTTCGCCGAGGATCGCTTGAGCGGTTTCCAGCTTGCCGAGCACGGGCATGGCGCGGCCGGTGTGGATGGGGAATGTCCAGCCGAAGGCGCCGGCGGCGCCGGCGGCGTTTATCCTCACCTGCGGCAGCGGCGTATTGCCGAAGACCAGTGATATTCCGTCGATCTCGAATTCCGACTGTCCCACCACCAGAATGGCGGCGATGTCGTCGAAGCCCATGTCCGTGTCGATCCAGACGCCCATGATTTCACCCGAACCGTTTGAGGCTTGCCGCGCCGGCAACCGGCAGATCGAAGGTAAGCGGGCTGCCGATCTCGTGCGGCGGCAGGCCTGCATCGATCTCGGCCTTGATCGGGCCGAGCGGAGTGTCGAGCAGGTATTCGCGGGTGTTGCCGGCGAAAGACGTGCCGCACACGGTGCCCTGGAAAGCACCGGAGCCAAGCTTCACCATGCGCGGACGCCAGGCGAGGCCGGCTGCGGCTTCCGGCGCCGGGCCGGAAAGTCCGACCGGCCCATTCGGCGTCACAAGCTTTCCATCCTTCAGCGCGAAGACATTCTCGAAGCCGACGAAATCGGCGACGAAGGCCGAGGCCGGATTGTTGTAGATCTCCTCCGGCGTGCCGATCTGTTCGATGCCACCGTTCAGCATCACGACGATGCGGTCGGCGAGTGCCAAGGCTTCCACCTGGTCGTGGGTGACGAAGATCATGGTGACGCCGGTCTCCTTCTGCACGCGTTGCAATTCGGCGCGCATTTCAAGGCGAAGGCGGGCATCGAGATTGGAGAGCGGTTCGTCGAGCAACAGCACCTTCGGCTCCATCACCATCGAACGGGCGAGCGCCACCCGCTGCTGCTGGCCGCCGGAGAGTTCGGCGGGCTTGCGGCCGCTAAAAGCCGACAGGCCGACCGATTTCAGGCCGGCGCCGACGCGGGCGTCGAGATCCGCACCTGAGATACGCTTGAGACGCAGGCCGAAGGCGACGTTCTCATAGACCGTCAGATGCGGGAAGAGGGCATAGGACTGGAAGACGAGGCCAACGGCGCGTTTGTTGGCAGAGACGCGGGTGATATCGGCGCCGTCGAGGCGGATGCGGCCAGCGGTGGGCGTCAGCAGGCCGGCGATGGCGCGCATCGTCGTCGTCTTGCCGCAGCCGGAGGGGCCGAGAAGTGCCACCAGCTCACCTTTGCCGATCGCCAGGTCGAGGTCCTGCACCGCGACCGTGTCGCCATAGGCAAGGGTCAGCTTGTCGAGTTGAAGATAGGCATCAGACATAGCGCGAGAATCCCAGGAAGCGTTCGGCGAGAAAGACGATGCCGATCGAGAGAAAGGCGAGAAGGGCGGAGAGCGCCGCGATGGAAGGATCGTAGGTGGTTTCCATGTAACCCAGCATGTCGATCGGCAGCGTGCGGACGCCGGGACCGGACAGGAAGAGCGAGACGGGCACCTGATTGAAGCTGGTGACGAAGCCGAGGATGAAGGCGGCAAGGATGCCGCCGCGGATATTCGGCATCACCACGCGGAAGAAGGCGCCGAGCCGCGAGGAACCGAGTAGGACGGCAGCCTCCTCAATGTCCGAGCGCAGATTGTCGAGGCTCGCCGAGACGACACGCACGGCATAGGGCAGCACCAGCGCCGTATGGGCGAAGAAGAGCGCGAGCGTGATGTTGAAGCCGAAGGGCACGACGAGATAACGCAGCAGCGCCAGGCCGACGATGATGCCGGGCACGATGATCGGCAGCGACACGATGGTGCGGACGGTCTCGGCCGCGGGCAGCTTGTAGCGGGAGAGGGCGTAGGCGGCCGGGATGCCGAGGAGGAGGGCTGCGAGCGTTCCGAAGACAGCGAGGAACATCGACATGGCGAAGCTGTCGCGGAAACTCTCGATGGTGAACACCTTCATCACCCAACGCAGCGACAGGCCCTGCGGCGGGAAGGCCAGCGTATCTCCTGATGATAGCGAAGCGGCGATGATGATCAGGAACGGGCCGATCAGGAAGACCAGCAGCAGGAAAAGCACGAGGGGCGAAAACAGGCGCAGCGTCATCGGCGGTTCCTCGCCGTCGCAAGGCGTTTCAGCAGGATGTTGGCGGCAAAGCTCATGACGATCAGGATGAAGGCGATGACGCTTGCCGAAACGAAATCATTGGCGACGGAAACCTGCTGGTACATCAGCGTTTCCAGCATCAGCACCTTGGAGCCGCCAAGCACGGCGGGGGTGATATAGGCGGTCAGCGATCCGGTGAAGACAAGCGTGCCGCCGACGACGAGGCCTTCCCTGGTGAGCGGCAGGATGACTTTCCAGAAGACCTGGAACCAGTTGGCGCCGAGCACACGAGCAGCCGGAATCGCATCCTTCGGCATGTTTTCGAGCGCGCTGATCAGCGACAGGATCATCAGCGGCAGGAAGAGCTGCAGGAGGCCGATGAAGACGGCGGTCTCGGTGAACAGCAGCCGCAGCGGCTCGGCGCTGAGACCCAGGCCTGTTATCGCCTGGTTGACGATGCCGGTGCGGCCGAGAATGACGATCCAGGCATAGGTGCGCGCCACCGGAGAGATCATCAGCGGCAGGGTCACGAGGCCGATCATCCGGCCTTTGCCCTTCGCCGGCAGGTTGACGATGGCAAAGGCTGCGGCATAACCGATGACCGCGGAAACGGCGGTGACTTCGAGGCCGAGCCGGAACGTGCGCAGGAAAACGGTGCGGTTCAACGTCCCGGAGAAGAAATCGGCATAGGCCGACAGGCTCCAGGCGCTGCCGGCGCGGAAGCCCTCCGACAAGAGGATCGCAACGGGCAACAGAAAGACCACGGTCGCAAAGATGGCTGCCGGCAAGGCAAGCGCCAGGGCTTCTGCGCGGTTCTGGAACATGAGGCGCCTTTCGAGCGGACAGGAGGGAGGCCCCGGCAGAGGCGCCGGGGCCAATTTTCACGCGGGCCTTACTGGCCGACCTTCTCGTTCCACGTCTTCAGCCAGCCGGCGCGATTGTCGAGGGCGACGGCTGATGGGATCAGCTTGAGGCTCTTGGCCGTTTCCTCGCCATAGGTGAGGTTGTTGGCGGCGGCTTCGGAAAGCTTGACTTCGCTGTTTGCCGGGCTGTCGATCAGCTTTTCGGCGAGTTTGGTCTGGATCTCGGTCGAGAGCCAGAAGTCCATGAACTGCAAAGCGAGATCCTGGTTCTTCGAGCCCTTGGTCAGCACCAGCACGTTCATGCCGCCGGTCTGGCCCTCCTTCGGCGTCGCCCAGGCGACCGGGACGTCGAGTTTGGTGAAGCCGGCCCATGAGAAACGACCGATCGGCGCTGCCCAGATCTCCTCCTGCTGCATCAGTTGCCCCAGCTGCGAGGACTTTTCGTAGAAGGTGACGATGTCGTCCTTCTTCTCGCCCAGCGCTTCGATCGGCCCCTTCAGATCCGGCGTGTCCTTGCCGAGCGCCAGGCCCAGCATATAGAGCGCCGGCGGCCCTTGGTTGGTGGTCACGTTTGGAAAGGCGACGTGGCCGACATATTCCGGCTTCAGCAGATCGGCCCAGGAGTCGATCTTCATCTTATCGGAGCGATAAGCAATCGAGGTGGCGTAGAAGGTGTAACCGACGCTCATGCCGTCACCGTTCGGATCCTTGGCGACGTCGTAGAGCTTGGCGAAATCGGCGAGCTTCGCGGTATCGATCTTGTCGATCAGGCCGGCGCGCGAGGCGGCCAGCGCATCGGCCATGGAAACGGCGGCGAGATCGACGACCGGGTTGGCCTTGTTCGCCTCCATTTTGGCCAGACGCTCGACGCTGTTGCCGGTTTCGACCACGAGTTTGCAGCCGCATTTGGCTTCGAAGGGATCGTAGACCAGCGTCTTGAAATCGTCCTGCGCAAAGGCATAGACGGAAATCGTCAGCGTCCGTTCTGCTGCGGCTGCGGTGAGCGGGGAAAGGGCGGCGAGGGCTGCCGAGGCAATAAGAGCTTTTTTCATCTTACATGTTCTCCATCTCTGAGGTTTTTGGTGCCGGGTTCGCAGGCCCAGATGATTGGCGGACGATCAGCTGCATGGCGACGCGTTCGATCTCCGCGGTAACGAGTACGCCCTCGCGGATGCTGCTTGTTCTTATGGTATCCACCAGCGCCGACACGGCAATCTCGGCAATCCTATCCATGTCCATCCGGACCGTCGTCAGCGACGGCGTGACAACAGATGACCAGATGAGGTCGTCGAAGCCGGTGACGCTGACGTCAGTGGGAATGTTGATGCCCGCCTGCTGCAACTCCGTCAGCGCCCGCAGCGCCTGCAGGTCGGACAGGGCCGCGAAGGCGGTGAAACCCTGCCTGACTTTTTCGGCGAGGCCGAGCGGGCAGCCGCTGCCGTTCTCCTTCTCCAGCCTGTCGATCCACAGCGTTTCCGAATGCATGCCGCGGCGCATGCCGGAGCGGATGCCGCCGGCACGGTCGTTCTGGACGTTGGATTCCTGATTGTTGCCGATGATGAGGATGTGGCGATGGCCGAGGCCTGCGAGATGGCCGGCGATTTCATGGCCGCCCTGCCAATGGTCGGCGGCAACGGTGTTGCCGGGCGTCGAGGGAGTGTCGATGACGGCGACCGGACAGGCGGCGGACGAGATGCGGGTGGCGCGGCGGGGAATGACGACCATGCCGTCGACGCCGCGCTCGACCAGCCGGTTGATCGCCTCGGTCTGGGCGGCGACATCACCGCGAGAATCGGCGATCAGCACGCCGTAACCTGCGGCGGAGGCAGCGAATTCGATCGCCTGCGCGATCTTCGGGAACAGCGGATTGGCGATATCGGGCAGCACCAGACCGAGAACGCCGCTGCGGCCGGTCCGCAGCGCCCGCCCCGCCTGGCTCGGGACGTAACCGAGCTCGGCTGCATGCTCACGGATTCTTTCGACCAGTTGGCCGGAAACCCGGCCCTTGCCGGAAAGCGCATTGGAGACCGTGGCGACGGAGACGCCGAGCGACGTCGCTATTCTGCTGAGGTTCGGTCCCGGGCGCGATGCTGGCATGATTGACGATCATTCTGATTAATCGTTTAATCAAAGTGATAGCTCAGCTTTTCCCGCCTGTCGAATCCGAATTCATATTATGCGCAATTATTCGGTTACGGCACGCGGCGGACAAGAAAAAGCCCCGCGAGACGATCGCGAGGCTCTGTACTTTCAGATCGATTGAAGAAGTTGTCAGCCCTTGACAGCCACAACCTTCGCCGCCGGTGCGGTGGTCTTGCCGCCGGGGGCGAAACCGCCGCCGATTGCGATATTCAGCGACACGTAGTCCTTGGCCATCTGCTGGACGGCTGCGGCAAGGCTTGCCTGGGCGAGCGAAACCTGGCGCTGGGCGTCGAGAACGTCGAGCAGCGAAGAGGCACCGTCCTTGTAGGATGCGGTCGAAAGTTCGAGCGTTTCCTGTGTCGTCTTCACTTGAGCCTGAAGTGCCGAGACCGTGCGGGCGTCACGGCGGACGGCCGAAAGTGCATTCTCGACCTGTTCGATCGCGGTCAGTACCGTCGACTTCCAGTTGAGATAGGCCGCTGCGGCATTGGACTGCGCCGTCTTGACGCCGGCGCGCAGGGTACCGCCATCGAAGATCGGCAGGTTGAGGGTGGGGCCGAAGGACCAGGGCGTCAGGCCGCCGTGGATGCCACGCTGGTTGATGTAGGCCGGCGAGATCGAGCCGCTGAGCGAGATGCTCGGATAGAGCTGCGCCTGGGCGACGCCGATCAGTGCCGTTGCAGCTGCGAGGTCGCGTTCCGCCACACGGATGTCGGGACGGTTGCGGATCAGGTCGGCCGGGATGCCGGAGGCGATGCCGCCGCGGAATACCGGCTGGCCATAGCCCTTCAGCAGATCATCGACAAGGGTTGCGGCCGGCAGGCCGAGCAGCGTGGCGATGTGATGGGCCGAAATGCGGATGTTGGTTTCGAGGCCGGGAATTTCGGCGAGCGTCGACTGCACCAGGCCTTCGGCCTGAACGACGTCGAGACGCGAGGCGGCGCCGGCTTCCAGCTGGAACTTGGTCAGTTCGTAGGTTTCCTGACGGGACTTCAGGTTGGCCTTCGAAAGCGCCAGGCGCTGCTGATAATAACGAACGTCGATATAGCTGGAGACGAGGTCCTGCACGAGGGTCAGCTTGGCAACGTCTGCCGATGCGTAAGCAGAATCGAGCGAAGCGAGAGCGCTCTCGGTGTTGCGCTTGTAGAGGCCGAAAATATCGAGCAGCCAGGTCAGCTGTGCTTCGCCGCCGCTGGTGTTGCGCGTGTCGAACTGCGTGCGCAGCTCGCCCCTCTGGCCGCTGACCGTGTGCGAGGCGCCGACGGTCAGGTTGGGCAGGGCGCCGGCTCCTGCGACGGTGACGTTGGCGGAAGCCGCATTGATGCGTTCGATCGCCTGCTGGACTGACAGGTTCTGGTCGAGGCCGGACTGGACGAGGCCGTCCAGCTTGCGGTCTCTGAAGGCGCTCCACCAGGCCACGGTGGTAACATCGCCATCACTCTTGGTTCCACCCTCTCCGAATTTGGCGGGCAGCGGCATCTCAGGAGGAACATGATCCGGGCCCACAACGCAGCCCGACAACAATAACAATAATGCCGGTGTGGCAAAACGAAGAGATACCATTCATTTCATCCTGTACTCGAGCAAGTCAATTCTTGTCCAAAGCTTCATGCTTCACTATCGGCCGCCGCGCCTCGTTCTACCAAAAACACCATTCCGAAGCAGTCGGGCGCAATGTAGCAACGGGAACTGCATTATCACAGTGCATTTATATCACAGTCCTGCCGCATTTTTACCGCGTGTGGCAAAGATGCGTCGGATGACGACGAAAAACGACGGCACGAAGAAAATTCCGAGCATTGTAGCCGCCAGCATGCCGCCGAGAACGCCGATACCAATGGCATTCTGTGCCGCCGAGCCCGCGCCTGTCGCGATCGCCAGCGGCACGACGCCGAGAATGAAGGCAAGCGAGGTCATGATGATCGGCCGCAGCCGCAATCTTGCGGCTTCCAATGTCGCCTCGTAGAGCCCCATGCCGCTTTCCATGCGGTCCTTGGCGAATTCGACGATCAGGATGGCGTTCTTCGCCGCCAGCCCGATGGTGGTCAGCAAGCCGACCTTGAAATAGACGTCGTTCGCCTGGCCGAAGACCGTTGCCGCCGTCAGCGCCCCGAGGATGCCGACAGGTACCGCCATGATCACCGAGAAGGGGATCGACCAGCTTTCGTAAAGCGCTGCCAGGCAGAGGAAGACGACCAGCACCGAGATCGCGTAGAGCATCGGCGCCTGCGAACCGGACAGCCGCTCCTGATAGGAGATGCCCTGCCAGGCGACGGTATAACCGCCGCCGAGCTGATTGGTCAGTGCTTCCATTTCTTTCATCGCATCGCCGGAAGAAACCCCGGGAGCGGACGCTCCGTCGAGCGGAATGGCGCTGACGGCGTTGAAGCGGGCAAGCGAGGGCGCGCCCTTCACCCATTCCGTGCGGGTAAAGGCGGAGAAGGGCACCATTTCGCCGTCATTGTTGCGGGCGTACCAGTGGTTGAGATCGCTCGGCTGCATGCGGAAGGGCGCATCGCCCTCGACGTAGACCGGCTTGATCTCGCCGTTCAGCGTGAAGTCGTTGACGTCGCGGCCGGTGAAGATGATCGACAGCATCGAATTGACCGAAGCGATGTCGACGCCCATGGCGCCGATCTTTTCCTGATCGAGCACGATGCGCATCTGCGGCTCGACTTCCTTGTTGCTGCTGCGCAGCGCCACGATCTTGCCCGAGCTATTGCCCATCTGGATCAGCCGCTTGGAGGCGGCCGTCAGGGCGTCGTTGCCGTGGCCGCCGGTGTCGACGAGATACATGGAGAAGCCGCTGGACACGCCGAGACCCTGGATCGCCGGTGGCAGCAGCGCGAAGACCTGCGCCTCGCGGATCGCGAAGAAATTGCCAAGCGCCCGGTTGACGACCGATTGAGCGCTCAGCGTCGGATCGGTGCGTAGCGAGAAATCCTTGAGCTTGGTGAAGACGATGGCGCTGTTCTGGCCGGAACCGCTGAAGCCGAAGCCGAGCGCGCCGAATACGGAATCGACGGCGTCCTTCTCGTTTTCACGATAGTATTTCTCGACCTTCTCGACGACTGCCTGGGTCTGCTGCGTGGTCGAGCCCGGCGGTGTGGTGACGATGGTCAGCAGCACGCCCTGGTCTTCCTGCGGCAGGAATGAGCTCGGCAAGCGAGTGAAGAGATAGGCGCAGCCGGCGCCGACCAGAAGGAAGGCCAGCATGACGCGGATCGGCCGCTTCAGCAGATAGCCGATGGTCGTGATATAGCCGTTGGTCGAGCGCGTGAAGTTGCGGTTGAACCAGTCGCCAACGCGGTGCTTCCTGTGTTCGCCGACCGGCTTCAGCATCGTGGCGCAAAGTGCGGGCGTCAGCACGAGGGCGACGAGCGCCGACAGCAGCATGGCCGAGACGATGGTGATCGAGAACTGGCGATAGATGATGCCGGTCGAACCGCCGAAGAAGGCCATCGGAATGAAGACGGCGGTGAGGACGAGCGCGATGCCGACGATGGCGCCGGTGATCTCGCCCATCGATTTTTCCGTCGCCTCGAGCGGCGAAAGCTTTTCTTCGGACATGATGCGTTCGACGTTTTCGACGACGACGATGGCATCGTCGACAAGAAGACCGATCGCCAGCACCATGGCGAACATCGTCAAGGTATTGATCGAGTAGCCGGTGACCGCCAGCACCCCGAAGGTGCCGAGCAGCACCACGGGAACGGCAATCGTCGGGATCAGCGTCGCGCGGAGATTCTGCAGGAAGACGAGCAGCACCACGAAGACGAGCACGATCGCCTCGATCAGCGTGTGCACGACCTTCTCGATCGACAGTTCCACGAAGGGCGTGGTGTCGTAGGGATAGGTGATCTCGACACCTGCCGGCAGGCCGCGGCCGATGACCTCGAGCGCGGAGCGCACGCGGGCGGCGGTATCGATGGCGTTGGCGCCGATTGCAAGATTGACGGCGAAACCGGTCGACGGCTGGCCGTTGTAGCGCGAACTGCCGCCGTAGCTTTCCTGACCGATCTCGATGCGCGAGACGTCGCTCAGACGCACCGTCGCGCCGTCCTTTTCGACCTTCAGGATGATGTGCTCGAAATCGGCGACGGTGGTCAGCTGGCTTTGGGCGGTGATGGTGACGTTGATCTGCTGGCCGGGGATCGTCGGCTGAGCACCGAGCGAACCGACGGAGACCTGGGTGTTCTGCGCCTGGATGGCTGACGTCACGTCGCTCGGCGTCAACTGGTATTTCAGCAGCTTGAACGGATCGAGCCAGACGCGCATGGCGTATCCTGAACCGAAGACATTGATGCTGCCGACGCCTTCCAGGCGCTGAATCTGATCCTCGATCGAGGTCGACATGATATTGCCGAGGTCGACGGAGTTGCGCTTACCGTCGGTCGAAACGAGCGAGCCGACGAGAAGGATGCTCGAGGTCGAGCGGGTGACGCTGATGCCGGCATCGATGACGTCGCTTGGAAGCTGCGACTGAACCAGCTGCAGCTTGTTCTGCACCTGCACCTGGGCGATATCGGGGTCGGCGCTCGTCCCGAAGGTGAGCTGGATGCTGGCCGAACCCGTCGATGAGGTCGAGGTCATGTAGGTGAGGTCGTCGAGGCCGGTCATGCCGTCCTCGATGATCGTCGTCACCGATTTCTCGACAGTCTCGGCGCTGGCGCCGCGATAGGTGGCGTTGATGCGAACCGTCGTCGGGGCGATGTCGGGATATTGCGAGATCGACAGCGTGAAAATCGCCAGCAGGCCGGCGAGCATGATGGTGATCGCAATGACCCAAGCGAAAATCGGACGTCGGATGAAAAACTTGGCCATCGGTTGTTCCTGTGCGGCTGAGACGGTGACGATGCGGGCCTGCGGCGATTACTTCGCTGCGGGCTTCTGCGCGTCACCGGCCGCGGGCTGCTCGGCAGGCACGACCACGCCGGTGTCGTTGATCTTCATCGGGACCGGCTTCACCGGCATGCCTGAGGTGATCGATTGCAGGCCGCTGACGATCAGCTGATCGCCGTCCTTGATGCCTTCGGTCACGAGCCAGGAATTGTTGGAGGGCGAGCTGTTCTCGAAGGCGCGGGTTTCGACCTTGCCGTCGGCGGAAACGAACTGTGCCGTCAGCCGGCCGTTGGCGTCACGGCTCGTCGCCAGCTGCGGCAGCGCATAACCGGCCTCGGCGCCGAGCTCGACGGTTGCGCGGACATACATGCCGGGCAGTACGATACGGTCGGGATTGGGAAAGAGCACACGAATGATGAAGGTGCCTGTGGTCTCACTGACCACCTGTTTCGACATGTCGAGCTTGCCCTGCTGGTTATATTCCTTGCCGTTTTCGAGGATCAGGTGGAAGACGACATTGGCTTCGCCCTTGATGTCGCCGGCGGCCATCGCATCGCGCAGCTTCAGCAGGTTGGTGCTCGATTCCGTCAGCGAGATGTAGATCGGATCGAGCTGGCGGATCGTCGTCAGCGCCGTCGTCTGGTTGGCAGAGACAACGTTGCCGACATTAACGGCCGTCTGGTCGATGATGCCGTCGAAAGGGGCGACGATCCTGGTGTGGTCGAGGTCGATCTGTGCAGCGGACAGTGAGGCCTTCGCCGACTCGACTTCGGCCTTGGCCTGGAGCAGCGTCGTCTTGGCCGTTTCGAATTCGATCTGGGTGGCGCCGCTGCCGACGAGGCGCTGGTAGCGGTCGAGATTGCTTTCAGCGCTCGGCACGCTCGCCTGCGCCTTGGAAATCGCCGCCTTGGCCTGCTCGACGGCGGCGATATAGGGTGCATCCTCGATCTGGTAGAGAAGGTCGCCCTTCTTGATCTCGCCGCCGTCCTTAAAGGCGACCTCGCGGATCAGGCCGCTGACCTGAGGCCGGATATCGGCTGTCTGAAATGTCTCGGCGCGGCCGGGCAGGATCGTGGTGATCGGGAAGCTGCCCTTCGTCAGCGCGATGACGCCGACGGGGGCAGCCTGCTGCGCCCCGGCTGCACCCGCATTGCCGGCGGGCTTGGAGCCACTGTCGCTGCAGGCGGCGAGAAGGGCTGCGAATGCCAGGGCCGAGGAGATGAGGAGGGCACGGCGTATCATGCTGAATTCCTGTGCGGTGGCAATCGCCGTTCAATCCACGAGCTCGGGCCTGCGGGCTCGGCTTGAGCGAGCGCAGGCTTATATAGGCGTCAGGATTGGGTTGGCTTCAAATGCCGTTATCCGAATTTAAGAAAAGCTTTACGAAGTGACGTAATTCAGCAATCATCACTTAGCAAGCGCTATTTTGCAGTGCGGCATCGACGAAACACACGATTTTTTCGGCGCGGTGCACAAGGGTCTCCTTGTCGTCGCGAGCGATCAGGACAGGGTGCAGCACGCAGGCGAGGACGTCTGCAACGGTACGCGCCGCGCTCTCGGGATCGCGGCAATGATAACTTCCCTCCGCCATGCCTTCACGGATGATCTCGCCGAGCTTCGCCTCGATGCGGGCGCGATAGCGATTGCCGGCCTCGAGTTTGGCCTCGATCGTCGAAAGCACCATTTCGAAGATATAAGGGTTCTTCTGGATGTCCTGCAGGTGGCTTTCCAGCAGGCGCAGGATGAAGCGGAGCAGTTGTTCCTTTGGCGGCAGCTTCTCATCGAAGGCGGCGAAGCGCTCGGCGGCATCATCGAGATGACGTCCTGCGATCGCATCGACGAGCGCCACCTTGGAACGGAAATGCTTGAAGACATTGGCGGGCGACATGTGGAGCGCGCCGGCGATATCGGCGATCGACACCGCAACGAAGCCGCGCTCGCGAAACAGCATCTCCGCCATGGAAAGGATGTCTTCCCGCGTTTCCTCGGCCTTGCGTCTTGGCCTTCTTACCATTTGTTCCCCGCCGGGCTGAGCCCGATACCCCTTTTTGCCAATGCTAGCGCGATTGGAAGGAATGCCGCAAGCTGATGATCGGGCCGGCGGCTTTCGTCTGTCGCCATTTCAAGGGAAATAGGGAGCGAGGTTGTTTCGGACACGGGCAAGTGGCGTCTCGCCGCTATCGTCAGGAACGAAGCGCTCGCCGGTGATCGCCTCGTAGGCTTTGATATAGACGGCCGAGGTCTGCTCGATCAGTTCGGCGGGGATTTCCGGGATCTCGTCCTTATAGGGATCGCAGCGTTCCGCCACCCAGGCGCGGACGAAATCCTTGTCGAAACTTTCTGGGCGTTTTCCGGCGGCAAAGCTTGCCGGATAGCTTTCGGCAAGCCAGTAGCGACTGCTGTCCGGCGTGTGGATCTCGTCGGCGAGGATAATGTTGCCGTCACCATCGGTGCCGAACTCGTATTTGGTGTCGACCAGGATCAGCCCGTTTTTCGCCGCCATCTCCTGGCCACGGGCAAAGAGGGCGAGCGCATATGTCGACAGCGTCTGCCATTGTTCCTTCGTGAGAAGGCCGCGCGTGACGATTTCGGCCGGGGTCAGCGGCTCATCGTGGCCGCCGTCGAATTCCTTGCTGGTCGGCGTGATGACGGGTTCCAGCAGGATCTGGTTGTCGCGCATGCCGTCGGGTAGACGCATGCCGTACATCTCGCGTTCGCCCTTCTTATAAAGCGTCAGGATCGAGGTGCCGGTGGTGCCGGCGAGATAACCGCGCACGACGATCTCGACTGGCAGGATGTCGAGCCGCTTGCCGATGACGACATTCGCATCGGGATAGTCGAGAACGTGGTTCGGGCAGATGTCCTTCGTCGCCTCGAACCAGTAGCGCGCCGTCTGTGTCAATACCTCGCCCTTATAGGGGATGCAGGTCAGGATGCGGTCGAAAGCACTCAGCCGGTCGGTGCTGATAATAATGCGGCGTCCGTCCGGAAGATCGTAATTCTCGCGCACCTTGCCGCGATAATAGGCCGGCAATTCCGGGAAATGGGCTTCGGAAAGAATTCGCACGGTGCTCGACTGTCCTTAGTTATTGGGTGAAGACTTCCTGCTCTAGTTTCATTGCTGGGGAAGTCAAGCCGATCGGGTATCGCATCACAGCCAGAACAGACCGGTAAGAAGCAGGGCGAGGCCGTAACTTGTGACGGCAAGCGGCCAGCCGACGCGCAGGAAGTCACTGAAGCGGTAGCCGCCGATGCCCATTGCCAGCGTGTTGTTGTGATGGCCGAAGGGCGTCAGGAAATCGAGCGACGCTCCGGCGGCGACCGCGATCAGATAGGCGTCCGGCGCATGCCTGCCGGCTCTTGCGAATTCCAGTGCGATCGGGGTCAGGACGATTGCGACCGTCGCATTGTTGACAAAAGGCGTCAATGCCATGGCGAGGAAGAGGATGAGGGCGATGCCGAAGAGCGGATGGGTGATCGGCACGACGAGGCTGAGCCAGCCGGCAATGGTTTCGGCCGCTCCGGTGCTTGCCACCGCCTGGCCGATCGGGATCATCGCCGCCAGCATGATGATGATCGGCCAGTTGAGATCGGCCATCGCCTGACGGATGTTGAGGTGATTGAGCAGAGCGAGCACGAGCACGACGCCGGCAAAAGCGATGTCGGGACGCAGGCCGGCCGCCGAGGCGGCGACGCCGCAGGCAAAGAGCGCGAAGGGCCGCCAGGATAGGAGCGGCGCCGGTTCGCTCGGTGCTGTCGAGGCGAGCGGCAGGCACTCGCTTTCCTCCAACGCTTCGCCGATTGCAATGCGCGGCCCCTCCAGCGTCAATATATCGCCGATCGACAATTGTAGGTCGAGGAAGCGGCCCTCGATGCGTGGCGCGCGCATGGAAAGGGCGGTGACCGCGATGCCGCGACGGTGGAAGACTTCGAGCGAGCGGACGCGCGAACCGACCAACGTGCTCTCCGGCATGACGACGGCTTCGACACGGGTGAAATCCGGCTGCAGCCCATGCGGATGGGCATCGGCGATCAGCGCCTGCGTGGCGGCAAGGCCGGCAAAGACCGCATCGGCGCCTTCGGCAAGCAGCACGTCGCCGGGTTCGATCACCGACTGGTCGAGCGGACCGAAGACGAAACTGTCGCCGCGGATCAGCGCATGCGGCTTGATACCGAAACTTGCCGGGCAATCGGAAAGCCGCACGCCGATCAGCGGCGAGACGTCAGGGATGCGACGCTCAACGACGATGCGACGCGCGGTTGGGGAGATCGTTGCCGGTGTTTCGTCGGGTTCCGGAAACAGGCGCTGCACGCGAAAGGTGATGAGCAGAATTCCGGTGATGGCGACCGGTAGGCCGACATAGGCGAAATCGAAGAAGTGGAAGCCGGCTCCGGTCGCCTTGGCGAGCGCATCACTGACGAGCAGGTTGGCCGGCGTGCCGATCAGTGAAACGAGGCCGCCGAGCAGAGCGGCGAACGAGACCGGCATGACGAGCTGGCGGCGGGGGATCGTCAGGACCGTGCCGAGACGTAGCGCGACCGGCAAGGTGATCGCAAAGGCGCCGATATTGTTCATGAAGATGGACATGAAGCCGGCGAGCGCGGAAGTACCGGCGATGACCTTGAAGCCCGAAGGTCTTGCGGCCGCGAAACGGGCGGCGAGACTGTCGAAGAGCCTGGCGCGCGCCAGCACCTGGACGATTAGCAGGATCTCGACGACGGTGATGACGACGGGACTGGCGAAGCCCGTGAAGATCTGCTCGGCGGGATAAAGGCCGAGCGCATAACCGCCAAGCAGGCCGGCGATCGAGACCACCTCGATGCGGATGCGATCGAGCGAGAAGAGAATGAGCATCGCCAGCAGAAGGATCAGCAGGGATGCTTGCTCGAACGACATGGGCAGATCCGTTGTTTCATCGATCAGGCGGGACTGTAATCGTTCCTCATGCGCTGTACAGAGGTGCCTTCAGGCAAAGATTGAACAATCCTCATATCTCGCGTCAGGCTGGTGGTGCCTGCCACCGGCCTCTGGCGTTCCGCTGCAGAATAGGGGTTGCGAAGACGCCGATGGTGCGCGCGCTCCATTGCGGCCCGGCGGCTGCGAGGCTTTCGCGCCAGCGCTCCGATTGCAGCATGGCCGCACCGATGACGACGGGTTCGATGCCGCAGCCTGTCAGCAGATGAAGACCCGCGACGATCGAGGCGCCGCTGGAAATGACGTCATCGATGAGTGCGACGCGTTGTCCCTGAAGCAGCGGCAGCATGCGCGGATCGATATAGAGACGTTTCTGCTGTGTCGGCGTGGTGATGGAAGACAGGGCGACGGAGAGCTCGTCGCGATACCAGAATTTGCGCGAGGTGCCGAGCGGAACGTAGCGGCTATGGCCGAGCTTCTGCGCCACGACGGCGGCCAGCGTCAGGCCGAGCGTCGGCAGGCCGGTGACGACATCGATGCGCATGGGCCTGATCTTCTCGGCGAGGCTTTCGGCGAGCGCATCGAGCACGGCGAAGCTCGCCTGGTTGACGATCAGCGAGGCGAGGGCCCGGTCGCCATCCGCCAGCTCACGGATCGGCAGGCGAAGCTGGCGGCCGTCTTCGAGCGTGGCGACGTAAAAGGAGGTGAACTCCCCATCGCCGGCAAAGGTGCCGGGCGGGTGAAGTTCCTGCCAGAAGTCGTGCGGCGCCATCTCCGTCACAGCAGTCAATTGCGTCTCGTCCTCTCCATGCCGGTTTTCCGGCGCAGTGCCTGCAATTCGGGTTCGGTCAGCGCACGCACGGTGCCTTTCGGCAGTTCGCCGAGTTCGAGTCCGCCGATTGCAACGCGCACGAGACGCAGGCATTCGGTGCCGAGCGCCTCCAGTATGCGGCGGATCTGGCGGTTGCGGCCCTCGTCGAGCTCGACCTCGATCCACGAATTCCTGTCGCCCTGGCGCAGGCGCCGCGCGGCGGTCGCCGTCAGCACTTCGCCGTCGTGGCGGATGCCTGCTGTCATGGCGGCTATGTCCTCGTCGTCCATGATGCGGTCGATCTGGACATGATAGGTTTTTGTTACATGGGTGACCGGATTAAGCAGGATCTGGGCGAATTCGGTGTCGTTGGTGAAAAGCAGCAAGCCCTCGCTCGCCTTGTCGAGCCGGCCGATCGGAGAGAGATGCGGGATGTCGAAATCCCTGAGACAATCATAGACCGTCGGCCTGCCTTCGGGATCGTGGCGGGTGGTGACGAGACCGCGAGGCTTGTTGAGCATCAGATAGATTTTCGCTTCGGCAGCGATGACGAGGCCGTCGATGCTGATCCTTGCCGTGGCAAGATCGACCCATGCGGAGGTATCGCTGACGGTACGGCCGTCAACCGCAACACGATTTTCGGCAATCAGACGTTCGGCCTGCGTGCGGGAGCAATAACCGAGTTTGGAAAGGGCACGGGGAAGGGTGACCCGCTTGGCCGCGGCGGTATCTCCGGGCTTTGTTCGTTCACGCGTCTTGTGCGGGGGGCGCCGCTCCCTCATTTGCCATCCTTATCCTGCTTTCGATGCCGTTTTCTTGGCATGAACGGCAGAAGGATGCCAGCAACGTGAATAAAAAACGAGGGGAATAAAGGCGCTGCAACAAGGGGTCAGCGCTTTGGATAAAGCGCCGTCACGGCTTTGTTAGGGTGGTGCTGCCTCAGCGGCAGACCATGAAACCGGCCAGTTCCTTGCGGCTGACGACGATGCCGGCGGCGGCCTTGACCGGGTCCGGATGTGTGTAGGACAGACTAGGCATTTCCGGCAGATCGAGTGCCTGGCGCATATTCATGATACCGACCGCATAGCGGCCATCGGCGCTGTCGACGCTGACTTCAATAATGCAGTTGGCCCTCTTGTTTTCCATGGTAGTCCTCCCTTCGTTTTTTATGTTCCCATAGCTGGCATTAAAAATTGGTTTTTCTAAGACATAAGCATTTACGCACCCTGCCGAAAAACGGATCGGCGGGTGCGCAAAAACTGGTTTATGGGTGGATATGGCGTGTTCAGCGCCACCAATGGCGAGGCTGCGGCTGCGAACTGCCGGAAAGCAGGTATCCGGCAAGAAAGCCAATGGCGCCTGCAAGCACCAGGGCAGTGGTCGTTGCGGTCGGATGCTCGCGGGCGGCGTCGGCAGCAGCCACACCTTCGGCCCGGATCTGGGCGACGGCGTTCTTTGCCCGGGGCAGGGCTTCGTCATAAACCTTGCCGGCGCGGCCACGCACTTCGTAATAGGCTTCAGCGCCCTGAGCGGAAATCATCTTCTGCAGGCGCGAGACTTCCTGTTGGAGTGCGGCGATGTCCTTGCTGACGGATGCTCTGATATCATCGGTATTGGCAGCCATGTCGGTCTCCTTCCTTCAATGGGAAAGACAACACCCAACTCGGTGATAGGTTCCGAAATCTCAGCCGCTGATTTGTGACGGAAATTTAAAGCTCGCCGGTCGGAGGCGCTTTAATCCTCCGTTAACCATAATTTCGCGCAAGATCCTGTTTTCTCGCTATCTTTCGATCGTTGAGAACGACGT
>NZ_CP054022.1:900000-1125166 GCF_005862305.2 Rhizobium indicum
CAATACCTATCCCACCGTCACGGAATATGCGTGCACGGACGAGCCTGGCCGCTGGGATCATTGGCCGTCCGGGTTTGTCTTTACCGGTGGTGACGACGATGGCGTCGACGGCACAATCGTCGTTGCTCCCGGCGATATCCTGCTGCCGCAGAATATCTACGTGCGCGACCCGATCATCTATACGATCGAGAACGGTTGGGTCACCGATATCCGCGGTGGCCTCGATGCCGAGCTGGTCAAATCCTACATGGCAGGTTTCAACGACCCGCGTGGCATGGGCATGAGCCATGTCGGCTGGGGCCTTAATCAGAACGCCAAGTGGCATCGAATGGTGCCCGGCGAATTCCCGGGCGGCATGGGCATGGAGGCACGCTCCTTCTACGGCAACGTGATGTTCTCCACTGGCCCCAACAACGAGCTCGGCGGCCCGAACGACACCGCCTGCCATCTGGACATCCCGATGCGCGGTTGCTCGCTGTTCCTCGACGATGAACCGATGGTTCTGGATGGCGACATCGCCGTCAAGGAAATGAAGTACAACTTCAAATAACCGAGATAGCCAAGCCGCTCCGCGTGAAATCGCGCGGAGCGGATGCGGCGCGACACGCCTTGACCGGCGCAACCTGCTGTGATGTTTGCTGCAGTCCGCGCTGCATTCGCGCCAAAGACGCCGCAAACCGATGGACCACGCCGACGATGACCGCAAAAGACACCGAACACCTGCCCGAAGCGCCGGCGCCTCAGAATGGCTACCACGTCACGGAGCAAGTCGGGCATCTGCTGCGCAAGGCCTATCAGCGTCATCTTTCGATTTTCCAGACCAATGCCAGCGATCCAGACCTGACATCGGTGCAGTTCGTGACGCTGTGCGCGCTGCATGACCTCGGTCCCAGTTCACAGGTCGAACTCGTCAAGGCCACCTCCGTCGACCAGGCGACCATCCGTGGCATCGTCGAGCGGCTGAAGGCCCGCGGGCTGATCGATCTCTCCAAGGACGAGGCCGACGGCCGCAAGGTGGTGATCTCCCTGCTGCCCAAGGGCGAGGCCCTGCTCGAGGAGATGTATCCCCGGGCACATCTCATCAGCGAAGAGACTGTTTCACGCCTCAATCCGGCAGAACGCATTGCTCTGTTGTACCTCCTGCGCAAAATCGCTGATGACGAGTGTGCAGAACTGTAGGTTGTGGATAGGATTCAACAGGAAACTCCTCAGATGGCACCATTTCGGAGAAATCTGCAATTGAAAGGGGCAGGTGGTCGCCTACGTTGCCTGACAGCCGCATCGACTGGGATTGTGCGGTCCAGGTGTGAGCGCATGTCTGAAGGGGAGTGTCTTAGCGGCTGAATAATGTCATAGGCGCGTTTATGAAGAGGTAGAGATCATCGACATTCTCGATGCCCTAATGGTCGGTTTTTACTATCAGCCGCGCTTACCGGTAAAGCTATTCGCCTTGAAGGATCTGAACGGCGATTTAGTACAAAGAGGTGATTTTTCAGGCGGATAAGCCCGTTTGGGGGCGGGGTCCTCACTAAAAGCTTCCCCGCCGTGTCACCTTGGCGTCGCGACCGCAACTCACTCCATTACGGCCATGAACGCCGGGACCTGCTGTTCAAAGAACTTCGAGAACGAGGCGATACGGGGCGGCAGCACCTGATACGGGGGGTAGTACAGGGTCAACCATAAGTCTGGCGGCGCCCAGTCCCGCAGGACGTGGACCAGCCGTCCGGTCCGCAGATGCTCGGCCACATGGAACTTGGGCAGCATGGCGACCCCGACGCCGTCGGCCGCCATGCTCGCCAGCACCTCTCCGCTATTGGCGCTGAATGCCCGGCCCGCAGAAATCGTGGCGCTACCACTGCCGTCCGACAGCGTCCAGGTCTCCCGCTTGCTGTCACCGCTATAGGCCAGGCAATCGTCGGGAATGAGCTCGTTCGGATGTTTCATGTCGAAAAACCGGCTGCCCGGCGCTGCGACGAGGATACGGCGCACGACGCTGATCTTGCGCCAGATCGTGAACTTGTCCGAGGGTGCCGCGGAAATGCGGATCGCCAGATCATAGTCGTCGTCAATAATGTTCACGAGCCCATCCGCGAGCGAGATCTCGAAGCTGATCTTCGGGTAGCGTTCCTTAAAGGCCGACAGGATGGGCGGCAAGGCCTGCTGGCCGAACCAGGTCGGCGCGCTGATCCGCAGGCGGCCATGATCCGCCTTGTGGGTATTCATCACGTCCTTGCGCGCATTGTCCAGTGCCTGCACCGCCGGCTGGATCTGGGCCGCGAAGATCGCGCCGTCGGTGGTCAGAGACACCTGGCGCGTGGTCCGCACGAAGAGTTGCACGCCAAGGTCTTCTTCCAGGGCGGCGATCGCCCGGGTGACGGCTGCCGGGGTCATGTCGAGTTCGCGCGCAACCTGCGCGAAGTTCCGCTTTTCGGCGGCCAGCAGAAAGGTTCGAAGCAGCTTGTAGTCGTTCATCGATTATTACATCCACCGCAATTCATTGACAATTATTATTGCAATTCCGGCCGATGATCAACGGGCGTAGGTTTCAATCACACCAGACAAACCAACCCAGTCGCGGAAGGGCGAAACATCATGATCAAGGATATCAAGGGACTGCATCACATCACGTCGATGGCATCGGATGCCCGCCAGAACAACGCGTTCTTCACCGACACGCTTGGCCTGCGCCGCGTCAAGAAGACCGTGAATTTCGACGACCCCAACGTCTACCACCTCTACTACGGTGATGAAGCAGGCACTCCCGGCTCCGTCATGACCTACTTTCCTTTTCCCGACGTGATGCGCGGCCGTCCCGGCGTCGGCGAAGTCAGCGAAACCCAGTTCGCTATTCCCAAGGGCTCGCTCTCCTTCTGGCAGGATCGCCTGTCGGCAAAGGGAGCCGGCAACCTGCAGGCCGACACTGCCTTCGGTGCCGACCGCCTGCTGTTCAAGGGGCCGGACGGTGAGGGGTTTGCTTTGATCGAAGCGGAAGACGATGGCCGCAGGGCCTGGACTGGCGCCGGCATCGACGAAAGCGTCGGTATCCGCGGTTTTTCCGGCGCGAGGTTTCGCCTGCATGATACCGCTGCTACGTCCGAACTGCTCGGCTTCATGGGCTACCAGCGCGCCGAGACGGATGGCGATGTCACCCGCTTCATCATTCCCGGCGGTAATGGTGCCGATACGATCGACCTCGAGCTTCTTCCGAAAACACCTTTCGCAAGGCAGGGCGCGGGTTCGGTGCATCATATCGCTTTCGCCGTCGAGAACCGCGCAAAGCAGCTCGAAGTCCGCAAGGCCCTGATGGATACGGGATACCAGGTGACACCTGTCATCGACCGTGATTACTTCTGGGCTATCTACTTCCGCACACCCGGCGGCGTCCTGTTCGAAATCGCCACGAACGAACCCGGTTTCGACCGCGACGAAGACACGGCACACCTTGGCGAGGTTTTGAAACTGCCGGCTCGCTACGAGCCCTATCGTGACCAGATCGAAGCCGGCCTGGCACCGCTGGCTGCCTGACGTCGCTTTCCAACAATAAGGCGGCATAACTTTCAAGACGTGCCGCCCTCCCTGCCCCATTACCTACCTGCAACCCAATCAAAGGAAGACACGAGATGTCCAGCAAGCTTCAGGTTCTCACCCCGCAGAACAGCCAGATCATCTTCATCGACCAGCAGCCGCAGATGGCCTTCGGTGTTCAGTCGATCGACCGCCAGGTCTTGAAGAACAACGTCGTCGGTCTTGCCAAGGCGGCCAGGATCTTCAACATCCCGACCACGATCACCACCGTCGAGACCGACAGTTTCTCGGGCAATACCTTCCCGGAGCTGCTCGCCGTCGTCCCCGACAATGATATCCTCGAGCGCACCTCGATGAATTCCTGGGACGACCAGAACGTCCGCGACGCGCTGGCCAAGCATGCAGCAGACGGCCGCAAGAAGGTCGTTGTCGCCGGCCTGTGGACCGAAGTTTGCAACACGACCTTCGCGCTCTCCTGCATGAACGACACCGACTACGAAATCTACATGGTCGCCGATGCTTCCGGCGGTACCTCCGTCGATGCGCACAAATATGCGATGGACCGCATGGTGCAGGCGGGTGTCGTTCCCGTCACCTGGCAGCAGGTCCTCCTGGAATGGCAGCGCGACTGGGCCCGCAAGGAAACCTACGACGCGGTCACGTCGCTAGTGAAGGAGCACTCCGGCGCCTACGGCATGGGCATCGATTATGCTGTTACGCATGTCCACGGCGGCGCCGAACGCGTCAAGCACGGCAAGCGGATCGGCCCGAACCCGGCCTCTATCTGATCTGAAACAGCCCCGCCCTGATCCACTTGGCGGGGCGATCTTTTTGGAAAAGGAATGCCCGGATGAAAATTTACCTTCTATCGCTGGCAGTCGGCCTTCTCGTCGGCGTCATCTACGGACTTCTCAACGTCCGCTCCCCGGCTCCGCCCGTCATCGCTCTCATCGGCTTGCTAGGTATTCTCGTCGGCGAACAGATCGTGCCGCTGGCAAAAAATCTCTGGAGCCGCGAGCCCGCTGCCGTTTCCTGGCTTCATCAGGTCAAGCCGCACATGTTTGGTCACCTTCCGAAGGGTGGGCTTAATGTAGCGAAGGCGACCTCCACAGGCGACGATTTGACATTGGGGAAAAGCTGATGACGACACGGCGCAAATTCCTGGGCGCAGCATCAAGCCTCGCCTTTTCAAATCTGTTTACACCGGCCAATGCCGCCGATCCCATCAAGACCGGAGCTGCTTCCATGCACGCCGATATCGTTTTTCACAACGGACTGATCACGACGCTTGATCGCGCAAATCCGAACGCCACCGCTGTCGCCGTGAAAGACGGCCTGTTCCTCGAGGTGGGAACCGACAGCGAGGTGATGACGCTCGCCGGACCGGATACGAAGATCATCGACCTGAAAGGCAAGCGCATGCTGCCGGGTCTGATCGACAACCACACCCACGTCGTGCGCGGCGGCCTCAACTTCAACATGGAACTCCGCTGGGATGGCGTTCGCTCACTCGCCGACGCGATGGACATGCTGAAGCGGCAGGTCGCGATCACGCCGGCTCCGCAGTGGGTTCGCGTAGTCGGTGGTTTCACCGAGCATCAGTTTGCCGAGAAGCGCCTGCCGACGATCGACGAGATCAACGCGATCGCGCCCGATACCCCGGTCTTTCTGCTCCATCTCTATGACCGGGCGCTCTTGAACGGCGCAGCACTCCGCGCCGTCGGCTATACCAGAGACACACCGAACCCGCCGGGCGGCGAGATCACCCGCGATGCCAACGGCAATCCGACGGGCCTTCTGCTCGCCAAACCGAATGCGGGCATTCTCTATTCGACCCTTTCCAAGGGACCGAAACTTCCGTTCGAATACCAGGTCAATTCCACCCGCCATTTCATGCGCGAACTCAACCGGCTGGGCATTACCGGCGTGATCGATGCGGGCGGCGGTTTCCAGAACTACCCGGACGATTACGCGGTCATCCAGAAGCTTTCGGATGAGGACCAGCTGACGGTACGCCTCGCCTACAATCTGTTCACCCAGAAGCCGAGGGAAGAGAAGCAGGACTTCCTCAACTGGACGCAGTCGGTGAAATACAAGCAGGGTAATGATTACTTCCGTCACAACGGCGCTGGCGAAATGCTCGTCTTCTCCGCCGCCGACTTCGAGGATTTCCGCCAACCGCGGCCCGAAATGGCGCCGGAAATGGAAGGCGAGCTCGAGGAAGTGGTTCGCGTGCTCGCTGAAAACCGTTGGCCCTGGCGCATGCATGCCACCTATGACGAGACCATCTCCCGTTCGCTCGACGTTTTCGAGAAGGTCAATAAGGACATCCCGCTCGAAGGTCTCAACTGGTTCTTCGACCATGCCGAGACGATCTCGGATCGTTCGATCGACCGGATCGCGGCGCTCGGCGGCGGCATCGCTACCCAGCACCGCATGGCCTATCAGGGCGAATATTTCGTCGAGCGCTATGGTCATGGCATCGCCGAGGCCACGCCGCCGATCAAGCGCATGCTTGAGAAGGGCGTCAACGTCTCGGCAGGGACCGACGCGACGCGTGTCGCCTCCTACAATCCATGGGTTTCCCTTGCCTGGATGGTGACCGGGAAGACGGTCGGCGGCATGCAGCTCTATCCGCGCGCCAACTGCCTCGACCGCGAGATGGCGCTGCGCATGTGGACGGAGAAGGTCACCTGGTTCTCCAACGAGGAAGGCAAGAAGGGCCGGATCGAAAAAGGCCAGTTCGCCGACGTCGTCGTGCCGGACAAGGACTTCTTCACCTGCGCCGAAGACGAGATCTCGTACCTCACCTCGCAGTTGACCATGGTTGGCGGCAAGATCGTCTACGGTGCAGGCGACTTCTCGGCGCTTGACGAAAACAACGTCCCGCCTGCCATGCCGGATTGGTCACCCGTTCGCACGTTCGGCGGCTATGCGGCCTGGGGTGAACCGCAGGGTGCCGGCATGAATTCCCTGCGCCGGACCGCGATCTTCTCCTGCGGCTGCGCCAGTTCCTGCAACGTCCACGGCCACGACCACGCCGGTGCCTGGACGTCGAAACTGCCGATCGCCGATCTCAAGGGTTTCTTCGGCGCACTCGGCTGCGCCTGCTGGGCTGTGTGACTTTTCAACATAATCGATGGGCAGCGTTCAGATTGCTGCCCCACGGAACATTGTTGCGAGTATCGCAAGAGAATCTCAATTTTTGATGCAATTGTTGGCGGCAATCTTTGCGGCCAATATCGCTCCATCAGATGGAAACAACGCCGCCGCATGGACGAAGCGGCCAACATTGCAGGAGCCGACATGACTGATCACTCCCTCTCTTCCAACAGCTGGCGCCCGCGTATTGCCGGGGTCGTTGCCGCACCTGCAACCCGAACCTTTGCGCTCCTTGCCCTGTGCGCGGCCTATATCCAGGGGCCGCTGACCAAGCTTTTCGATTTCCAGAGTGCGATCGGCGAGATGGAGCATTTCGGTCTTCATCCGGCTGCCTTCTTCGGGGTCGCCGTGATCGTGTTCGAACTGGCGGCCTCGGCCATGGTGGTGTCGGGGATCCTTCGCTGGGCCGGAGCGCTGGCGCTCGCCGGGTTCACGCTCTTTGCCACGCTAATCGCCCTTCGTTTCTGGGAGCTGTCCCCAGGCATGGACCGCATGATGGCAACCAACGCCTTCTTCGAGCATCTCGGGCTCGGTGGCGCTTTCATTATTGTCGCCGCAAATGATCTGACCAAGGGAGCTGGCAAATGAGCACTACCAAATCCTCCGGGGGCAGCTTTGCTCCCCTTGCCCAGCCAATCTTCGCAGTTCTTTGGGCTGCAACCGTCCTCGGAAATACCGGCAGCTTTATGCGCGATGTCGCCAGTTCCTGGCTCATGACCGATCTATCGGCCTCGCCGGCCGCAGTCGCGCTGGTACAGGCGGCGGGAACCCTGCCGATCTTCCTCCTGGCAATACCTGCGGGCGTGCTCACCGATATTCTCGATCGTCGCAAGTTCCTGATCGCCGTGCAGATCTTGCTCGCGTCAGTCAGCGTAAGCCTCATGATCCTGGCAAATACCGGCATGCTTTCGGTCAGTGCGCTGATCGGCCTGACGTTTCTTGGCGGCATCGGCGCCGCGTTAATGGGGCCGACCTGGCAGGCGATCGTGCCGGAACTGGTGAAAAGAGAGGACGTCAAGAGCGCCGTCGCGCTCAACTCGCTCGGCATCAATATCGCCCGTTCGATCGGGCCGGCTGCCGGCGGCCTACTCCTTGCTGCCTTCGGCGCGGGCGTCACCTATGGCGCGGATGTTGCGAGCTATCTCGTCGTCATCGCGGCGCTCGTCTGGTGGCCCCGGGCAAAGAACGCCAATGATGCGCTGGCTGAAGGCTTCTTCGGCGCGTTCCGTGCAGGCCTGCGCTACACCCGCGCCAGCAAGCCCTTGCATGTCGTGCTTTTGCGCGCGGCGATCTTCTTTGCCTTCGCCAGTGCCATCTGGGCACTCCTGCCGCTCGTCGCCCGACAATTGCTCGGCGGTGACGCAGGCTTCTACGGTATCCTGCTTGGCGCCGTCGGCGCCGGCGCGATCGGCGGCGCATTGCTCATGCCTAAACTGCGCGAACGCTTTAATGCCGATGGCCTGCTTCTTGGTGCCGCTATTATCACAGCACTCGTCATGGGCGCTTTGTCGCTCGCGCCGCCGAAATGGGTCGCCATCATTGTTCTGCTCTTTCTCGGAGGCGCTTGGATCACGGCCCTGACCACCCTGAATGGCGCAGCGCAGGCCGTGCTTCCGAACTGGGTCCGCGGTCGCGGCCTGGCGGTCTATCTCACCGTCTTCAATGGCGCGATGACGGCAGGTAGCCTTGGCTGGGGCGCCGTTGGTGAAGCTGCCGGGGTGCCGGGGGCGCTGCTGATCGGCGCGGTGGGACTGCTCATTGCGGGCTTCATCATGCATCGCTTAAAGCTGCCGGCAGGCGACGCGGATATGGTGCCGTCCAACCACTGGCCAGAACCCTTGGTCGCCGAGCCTGTCGCCCATGACCGTGGACCTGTTCTGATCCTCATAGAATACCACGTCGAAAAACATCATCGCACAGCCTTCCTGCATGCGCTGGATGACATGTCCCACGAGCGGCGGCGGGACGGCGCCTACGGATGGGGGGTGACGGAAGACTCCGCCGATCCGCAAAAGATTGTCGAATGGTTCATGGTCGAATCCTGGGCCGAGCATCTTCGCCAGCACAAGCGGGTTTCAAATGCCGATGCTGACCTACAAGGCCAGGTCCTCGCCTATCACTCAGGAACGGACAAGCCGGTCGTACGGCATTTCCTGACAATCAACCGGCCGGGGGCCGCCTAGCAACGCGGGAGAGCGGCATCCTCCACTACCCTCGAATCATAGCCGTTAAAGGATCACGGTACGCGAAAATGACCGAGAACTTCCCCTCCATCACCCGCCGCAGCGCATTGCTTTCCGGAGCTGCCGCCGCAGCCGCCATGGTACTTCCCGCATCGTTTGGCCTGGCGGCCAACGCTGCTTCGACCACCACCTCAGCCAAAGGAGATAATACAATGGGCTACATCACCACCAAGGACGGCGTCGAAATCTTCTACAAGGATTGGGGTCCGAAGGATGCCCAGCCGATCGTCTTTCACCATGGCTGGCCGCTCTCCTCGGACGATTGGGATGCGCAGATGCTGTTCTTCCTGGCAAAGGGCTTCCGCGTCGTCGCCCACGACCGTCGTGGTCACGGTCGTTCGGCACAGGTTTCTGAAGGTCACGACATGGACCACTATGCCGCCGATGCCTTCGCCGTGGCCGAAGCGCTCGACCTGAAGAACGCCGTTCATATCGGCCATTCAACCGGCGGCGGGGAAGTTGCTCGCTATGTGGCAAAATACGGCCAGCCGGCCGGCCGCGTCGCCAAGGCCGTTCTGGTTTCAGCCGTTCCGCCGCTCATGCTCAAGACCGAGACAAATCCGGGCGGCTTGCCGATGGAAGTGTTCGACGGCATCCGCAAGGGCGTCGCCGGAAACCGCGCGCAGCTGTTCATCGACTTCCCCACCGGTCCGTTCTATGGCTTCAACCGGTCCGACGCGAAGGTCTACCCGGCCGTCATCCAGAATTGGTGGCGGCAGGGCATGATGGGCAGCGCCAAGGCCCATTACGATGGAATCAAGGCCTTTTCCGAAACCGACCAGACGGAAGACCTGAAGGCGATCACCGTTCCGACCCTCGTCATGCATGGCGATGACGATCAGGTCGTGCCCATCGACAACGCTGGCAAGCTCTCCGTCAAGCTAGTGCAAAATGGCACCCTGAAGGTCTATCAGGGTTATCCGCACGGCATGCTGACAACGCATGCCGACGTCCTGAACGCCGACCTCTTGGCATTTATTCAGGCTTAATTGGACTGTCCGGGTGGGGCCGTTTTCGCCGCATCCGGATCCGGCCGCACAAGCTCGACCCATATTGCCATCACCCCGAGTTTACTTTTCTGAAGCTCAGCTCAAGAGCAGTGCTGCTCGATGGCTTTTTTCAGTGCCGGTTGCGCAAGCGCCACGCAGCCGGAGGCACTCCCTCGGCCCTCGTGAAGGTTGCGACGAATTCATTTTCATCCGGAAACCCGCACTCTTCAGCGATCCGGGCGATAGTTTCACCGGTTCTGCTCAGTTGCGATTGGGCTCTGCTCATTCGATACGACGCAATCCATTCCGAAACAGACTGCCCGGTCGTGCTCAAAAATCCGGAACAGAGCTCATCGACTGAAAACCCGCACGCTTCGGCGATCTTATCGACCGGTGTGCCGCCCGATAGGTTCGCAGCTATGTACGCCTTGATGCGCTTTTCCTGCAGCGCCGACAACTGACCGGTGCCCGAAAGGTGCTGGATGGGGGACCGTCCGTAACGATGCGCAAGATGGGCGCTTAACGCTAATCCGATATGAGGAAGCACTGTGTCCCTTACCTCGTCCGGCATGTCGAACATCGGCATCAGCGCACCGCCGATATTGCGGACCACCTGATCGTTGATCCCGCGGCAGGTTGTGAGGTCATCAATACGTGGCTCGCCTGCCTCCTCCGCGAGCTCGATAAAAAGCGCGCTTGGGATATGAAACGCGAGTGCTTCGAAGCGGCCGCTAACCGAAATTGCGGCGCCATTCCTCAGACTGATGAGACACATAGAACCTCTGGAATAGGTCTTCAGGGGCGTCCGTGCTCCGTCCGGCAGGATGTCGCAATGATCAACGTCAACGAGATAGAGCATGACCAGAAAAGCGTCATCAGCTGGCAGGAAGATTGTATGTTCGCCATTGTCATAGGAGTGCTCGAGATGGACGACAGCGAGCTTGGCTTCGCAAAGAGGCCTGATTGCCAGCGCCCTTGCGGCATTAATCCCAAAACACGCCGCAATTCTCTCACTGACCGTCAACGCTTCACTCACATGTGTCTCGATCATCCTGGCTGGGAACTGTATAGCCGTCCCGACGAGATGCTGCGCTTCAATTTTCCTACACAGATTTCAAACGGCAATATTGAACAAAAGGATCCTCGCGGGGCCGATTTAACAAATTGTCGCGAGGCAAGCTTAGCGTGGGAAAGCTACCAAGCCGGCAGGTCCCGTGTTCGAGTGTCTAAAAATGAAAGAAGTGCGTCATGGTCCAAGCTCTCCCCCTCCGCCACCAATCCACTGGAAACTCGACCGACGGGTTCGGGTGCTCGTTGAAGCAGTTGTCGATCAACCAAAGCCTACCTGGTTCAGACATCGATATCTTTCGAAAGGCGACAGTCAACACTAAACTCGATCAGGTCATGACACCGGCAAGCGATCGGGGGTTTGTCGTCGGGGTTTCCTCTCTCGGTGGCCACACGCGGCGCATCTTCCACAAACATCATGCGACCACCCACGAATTTACCGAGAACTCGATCTATATTCGCGATTTCTCGGACGCCTACAAGGCGGATCTCCGCGGTCCTTTCGATTTCGTGTTGTTTGAAATTTCGCCAGCGTCCCTCGGCAAAATTGCCGATGATGCTGAAATGCCCGGCGTGACGTCGCTGTCAGTTGAAACCGCGTCAAAAGATATTGTGCTTGCCAATCTCGCTCGGGCGCTGATCCCGGCACTCGAAAAGCCAGACGAAGCCAACGCGCTGTTCGTCGAGCAAATGACAACGGCCATCGGAACCTACCTGGTCCAGCGTTATGGCGGCCGGCCAACGGTAGCCTCTGATAGGTCGGGTAGCCTTTCGCGGACGCATGAGGATCTGGCGAAAGGTTTGCTTCTTGAGAACCTCGACGGCAACGTGTCAATTTCCGAAGTCGCGCAGATGTGCAATCTGTCGCGCGGCTATTTCATTCGCGCTTTTCGTGAGACGACCGGTATGACGCCCTATCAATGGGTTCTTCGTGAGCGAATAGACCGCGCCCGCAACCTCCTGCGGACCTCAAAGACTCCACTCGCCGAAGTGGCCATCGCCTGCGGCTTCGCGGACCAAAGCCATTTCACGCGCGTCTTTGCAAGTATCGTCGGCACCACGCCTGGCAATTGGCGGCGCAACACCTGATCCAGACGAGCCCTCTTGGAGATTTTCGAACCGGAAGCTCTTGACCAGATTCGAACCTGAGACACACCAAATCCCACAGCTCCATCCGAGGTGCGCTAAATTGATTCACTTGCCCAATCTTCATGCGCGTGGCGAATTCGTATTACAAAAATTGTCTCATCATCTTCGATCCGATAAACGATTAGATGCGCTTTGAAGGGATGAATTCTAACGGGCGGATCAATCTCATCCCGTTCGCGCGCGATGCGCGGATTGACAGCTATCAGATCAAATAATGCGAAAAGTTCATCGTGGCATCGGTTTGCCTGGCCGGCCCCGAACATGCGGACACCTTGCTCGGCGATCGCAATAATGTCCTCTTCCGCTTCGGCAGAAAGCTTAAAACTCATGACTTGCTGGCACGAGCCATCGCTTCAGCAAAGAGTTCATCCTTTGATCGGATGCCGACACCACTTTGGAGCCCGGCCTCGACGAAGCTTTGCATGGCGGCGATCTTGTCGTTTCGCGTCTGGTCGCGTCGGATCAGGTCGCGCACGTAGTCGCTAGCATTCGAATATCGCCCGGTCCTGGCCTGGGCCTCCACCCAATCCTTCATCGGGCCTGGAAGAGATACGTTCATCGTGGCCATTGATAACCTCCATTTGAAGTCAACATAACCGATTTTGGCAAAGTTTGTCAAAGGCTAGAACGCCTTTGATGAGATGCGGACCACTTCATCTCGATAGCATAACCTTCAACGACTTAGCGACGCGTCGAGGCATATGGCGATTTACGGAACCAAGCACTTTTCCGCTATGGCACGTCACTATGCGGCTGCAGCATGATCGCGCCTTTCGGTAGCAAATCTCAGACGGGGCGCGAACGACGCTGGAGCGTAGCACCACAATGTAACAACATGATCACCCGCCGTCATGAGGGCACAAGCGCCCCTCTGTGGCGGAACGAAGCACGTAGCAGCACGGATGCGATTTGCACGAACAGTCCGTGTACGAGCTTGGACATTGAACGCGAGCGCCGCTTCCTCACTTCGTTTGTTCAACTCGACAAAATCTCCGGACACCTTGATAGTGATCGTCGCCCGCGGGACTCCGCCAGGGCCCAGAAGGCTGCCTCGAACTCCCCTCGACGCCGGGCTGGACAAGGCCCTTCTTAAGGCCGTCGTGTAGCCGTCGCCCTCGGCACGGAAGGCCATAGTTAAATCATCTCGCCTTCGGACGTCCAGCTGTAGGGCGCCATGCGCGTTTGATAACCTGCGGAACTAAACAACGCCTGTCGTCTACATCGCCCCAACCTCTAGGTACTGAGAGATTCGAGCATGTGGTTTCGGAAGTCCCATCGGACATGTCTGATTCCGTGGACTTTGGATTCCGATCGGCACATCGTTGCCAATGCGGCATCAAAACGGGGAGAGGGCCGCAGGTCAATGACCTTGCGTTAACGGGAATAGACAAAATTTGGCCTCGCCACAGCGTTTTCGACTATGGCATAGGTCTCTTCAAGCCCCATAGTCGCAGCAATTCTGCTGGAGCCGATATCTCTGCGGCAAAGACGTAAGGGTCTTCAGATCGTCTCGACTTCGTAGCGTCCCGCATTTTGATTGGAAGCCCGTGCCCCATGTTCCTGACCGAATAGAAGGCCAGCTTCAGACCGTCTGCGGCCCGCCACGATTGCAATCTGCCCCACGGTTTTTCCTCCGCACGTCCGCTGCTTTCGTCGATGCCCTGGACTTCGAGCCACTGTGCTATGCATGCGCTCGCGTTGACCGGGTTCACAGTCCTATCGTCCATGCCCTGCCAGATCGTTACCGCGGGCCACGTCTTGACCTCGGAAGAGATCTTCGTAACGGCTCGGCCCCAGCCGCCGGACGGCGGCGTCACGCCCGACTTCATTGCTCGTAACGCGGACATCGCATCTCGGGCCGATCCGACGGGCATGCCGGCAATAATCGCGGCGCCTGCGAACAATGGAGGATAGTTGGCAACGAGCGCGGCCGTCATCGCCCCGCCTGCAGACAGTCCTGCGATAAAGATCCTCGAGCGGTCGATGCGATGTTTTTCGCAAGTATGTTCGATCATCTGCTTGATGGAGAGCATCTCTCCACGGTCTCTGGCGACGGCGCTTGGGCGGAACCAGTTGAAGCATCGTTGCGAATTATTGGCGCTTCTCTGCTCAGGATAAAGGAGAACGAAGCCGCGGTCTTTTGCGAGTTTGGAGAAGCCAGCGGCACTATCCAGGCTTTCGGGTGTTTGTCGGCAGCCATGAAGCACGACCACAAGTGCGGGGTTTTTCGGCAGCCGCGCTGTCGGCACGAAGGTTTTCATGATTAGGCGGCCGGGATTGGTTCCAAATGCGGTCGTCTCGACCAGAGTCGGTTTCCCGGCACGGAGTGTCGGCGTCGCGCGTTTCGCCTTGTTTCGCGGCGCCTTGAGGGCCTTCTCGATCAGCCTGCTGAATTTCTTCTGGGATTTGAGGACCCGGGCTAGCGATTTGCCGAAACCGACTTTCATACGCCCACGCACTCGAGCTGCGACAACAGCATCCGCAAGCCCGGCTGCGCTGCTTCCCGCAGCGCGGTTTCCAAGGGGAACCATCGCGTCTTTCGGACATCCTTCTCCGGAAACTTGTCCGCGATCTTCGACACCTGGAGGAGATGCACGGCCACGTGGTACCGGTTGGAACTCGTGTCCTTCCGATAAGAAAACGTACCGAACACGGTCTTGTCGACGATGCCTGCGACCCCGGCCTCCTCGAACGCCTCTCTCAGCGCCGCGGCGCTGCTGACCTCACCACCTTCGACGTGCCCCTTCGGAATGCCCCATCGACCGTTCCGTCGGCTGCCTACAAAAAGGATTTCAACTCCACCGTTTTCGTTCCGACGGTAGCACAGAGCACCAGCCTGCGCGACATCGCGACCAGACATGGTTTTCGTAAGTTCGGTCTGGGCGTTTTCGTCGAGCATCGTCCGCCTCCGGTTTCGAAGCCCGCGCAAGCTAGCTGGGCGACGTTCGAGAGTCCAGTTTGCTTCATCACGTCGTGACGCGACCGAACTATGACAGGACCTCCAGCGTTGATGAGCGTCCAATCAGAATGGAGCCTGCCTTGCCAACAGAAATCGAAATCAAGCTCGACCTCTCTAACGAAGCCCTTGAGAGCCTTTTGGGTTCCGATCTTCTCGGAGAGCCTGACGACGCACTGCAGCAGTCATCGACCTACTTCGAGACGGATGATCGTCGGCTGTCGCAGAAGGGGTTCTCTCTGCGCATCCGCTCTACCGGCTCTTCCCACGTCCAGACTGTGAAGGCATCCGGGCCGGCGAAATCGCTGTTTGTCCGTTCGGAATGGGAGACTCCCATTGAAGGCAAGGAACCCGTCCTCGACCATACGAGCCCTCTCATGAGAGAGTTCGGACCGGAACTTGAGGTGGAAGCCGCTTTCACCTTGTTCATTGAGCGCAGCATCTGGAACATCGAGTTGAACGGCTCTCGGCTGGAGGTGGTCGTCGATCGGGGAGACGCAGTGTCTGGCAACAGGCGCTCGCCTGTTCAGGAAATCGAGGTCGAACTGAAGGACGGGGATCCGAAAGACCTGTTCGTCTTCATTCGCAAGATCGACGCGATCGCACCTTTCCGGTTCGGCATTCAGTCCAAGTCCGAACGGGGTCTCGCGCTTCTGGACAGGCTGCAATTCATGTCCAAGGCAGAGCGCCTCGATCTCGAGCGAAACATCAAGGCATCTGCCGCCTTTCGAGAGATCGCCACGTCCTGCTTTCGGCAGTTCCGTCTCAACGAAGAGATCCTTCTCCAGCGACGAAATTCCGAAGCCCTTCATCAGGCGCGGGTAGCCCTGCGGCGTCTCCGCTCTGCGTTCTCCCTGTTCAGGCCGCTCCTGATGGGCGACGAGCCGAAAAGGATCCAAGAGGAACTTCGCTGGCTCGCTGGCGTCCTGGGCGAAGCGCGTAATCTCGACGTCCTGCTGATGAAAGCGAAGGACTCCGACCTTAGGGCCAAGCTCAAGGATGCCCGCAACAAGGCCTACGGAGACGCTGTCGAGGCTCTAGAATCGGCGAGAGGGCGCGCGCTGATGCTCGATTTCAACGAGTGGCTTCAATGTGACACCGATCGCGCCGGCGGCGGTGGCGCAACTTCTGAGGACCCGCCAGCTTCGGAGTTTGCCGCGAAGGCCCTCGAGAGGATGCGTAAGAAGCTAAAAAAGCATGGCAGTGCGCTGGCAGAGACCGACGACGAGCATCGTCACCAGGTTCGCAAGGACGCCAAAAAGCTTCGCTACGCGGCCGAGTTCTTCGGATCGCTGTTCGCCGACAAGCGCGGCGCCCGTCGGTACCGGAAATTCATCGTAGCGATGGAGGCGCTGCAGGACCATCTTGGAGCACTGAACGATCTGGCAACCGGACCGGACGTGCTTGAGCAGCATGGACTGGCCGACCACCCTGCTCGAGATTCTGTCGTTTCCCACGAGGACAAGAATACGTTGATCCGCATGGCGCAGTCCTCAGTAGATGAGGTCATCGACACGAAGCGCTTCTGGCGCTGACATGAGGACGCCATGAACCTTAAGCGAAGGAACCTCGGTCTAGCAGGCACGGTCGAGAACGTCGATGAACATCGAGCAGACACGATGAATGAGATTGACGTCTATCCGAAGCCGATCCAGCAGTATGGTGCATTGTGTTTCCGAAACACACCCAAGGGGCCACAGGTGCTTCTCATCACGACGCGGGAGACGAGACGTTGGATGATCCCGAAGGGCTGGCCGATATCAGGTTTGAAGCCGCGCAAGGTGGCAGAACGTGAGGCCTGGGAGGAAGCTGGCGTGATCGGGAGGGCGAAGAAGAAGCCCTTCGGCGAGTTCCTCTATGACAAGCTGATGCAGGACGGAAGTGGAGCGCGACCGGTCGTTGCCGTCTTCCTACTGGAGGTCCGCCGTAGCCGAAAGCGCTTTCCAGAAATGGCGGAGCGAGATTCCGTGTGGCTGACGCCGTTTGAGGCCGCCCGCCGCGTAGAGGAGCCGGACCTTGAGCGCCTGCTGCTGAAGTTCGGACGAATGGTCGAGCGCGGGGGACGACTTCCCTAGCTCGACGGTCGCGGATTTTCGATCTCGGGAATTCCGGTTCCGCCTTTCGTCAGCCACGAGTTCCTGGAATGTGAACTTGTCTCTACTTCTCCAAGCTAGCTTCGACCTTCTTGCGGCTGTTGCCGACTTTTTTAACAGTCTCCTTGACCTTCGACGTCGAGACCCGCTCTTTTTCCGCCTCGTACCGGACCTCGTGATCCTGTCCTCCTTATAAGTTCTCGAAGGCGATCTGATAGCAAGAGGCAGGCGCACGTCATCGCAAGCCTTCTCTTCGGCGCAATCCCCGATCTATCCGCAAATTTGGAGATTGGTGTTAGTGTTGACTCTGGAGATCACTCAGCCGAAAACAGGCCGTGGCTTAAGAGGAATACCGATGGCTGACGAGAACAACATAGGACCGGCTGCTGTAATCGAGGCAACGGACGCGGACGCAAAAACACCTGCTGCCAAGAAGCAGAAGCCGCCACAGCGCCAGAAGACAACCTTCGAACCGGCGCAATCTGCATCAAATGCAACTGCTGCAAAGTCACAGGCCACTAAGCGAAGGTCCTACAGCGAGCAAGAAAAAACCGGCAAGCTCAAGCTGATCGAGACGCAAGTCACCGAGGGCAAAAGCACCCTCAAGGACGCGATCAAGAAGGTCGGCATTTCCGAACAAACCTACTATAATTGGAAACGGACTGGGATGCCTGTTGTTCACAGGAACGAGAAGCCTGTTCCGGCCGGTGATGAGCTGGCGGATCTTGTGCAGCTCGAAAAAGAGAACCAGAGGCTTCGCAAGCTTCTGGCGGAAAAATTGCGTTCGGAAAACTCGCAGCTGCGCAAGAGGCTCGGACTGAGCTAAGAATCGGCCACCCAGGCGGTCATTTTTTCCATTGGATCCGAACGGCTTCCACCCCAATCCCGGTGTTTAAGGCCAACGACTGCGCGAAATTCTTCCGCTGGCCCGCTCCTCAAAAAGCCCGTGTACTCCGTACGGTATTGTTGGTGCGAAGTATCGTCGCTATCTCGCGCGGTGGCTAGTTGAAGCGCGCTGCGAGGCAATATATGGGTCCGGGGGCGGGAACGAAGTGGCGCCGGTTGGTGCTGGCTGCACGCGATTTACTTGAGGTTGAAACCGGATGAAAACGCCACAACGGAAATTCATTGTCGAATTCAAATCGGGTCGACGACCCACGAAGGGGCAAACAAACTCAATTTGGGGTGACACTGATCTCAAGGCTTTTAATCGAGAAGTGGAAGATAAGGCGCCACATCCATTCAATTCAAATGCGGCACATGGTCTGCCTGACGAAGCCGGAGACATGGCATCTGATGCGATGAATTCGGGTTCCGCTCGCAAACACCCAGGCGAGGCCAATGTTGCACAAACTTTGATATCATCAAGCGACGGCGCAAAGGTCGACGTGCCAAAGCAACATGCGACTACCGTTCCGACTGCCAAAGTTGTTGCGCAGGTGCAGGAGAGCCAGACGGTTTTCCAGCCCGAGAGAATATCAAACGGCACTCTTCGAAAGCGTGTTAGGCGCGGCCCCGTTTCGACGGGGAAGAGCAAGCCCCGAAGCACGAAATCCGTGACTGCTCGGGTTGCGGTTTCCTTCGAGGAAGTAACTGCCCTCGATGCAGAAAACAAGCGGCTCAAGAGGCTACTGGCAGAACAGCTTCTTGCACAGAACTTGCAGCTCACGAAGATGCTTGAGCGCTTTGATGTCGCGTAAAACTGCCCCGGAAAATGGCCGTCGCGCCAGATCCGAGCCTGATCGGCAATGAGGGTCGAGTGCTCGCCTGATGAGGGGACACCCTGCCGCGTCATCGACGATGTCTCTTAGGCGGCTTCGCCTCAAACGTACACGGTCCGCTTTTGCGTAAGACCTCGACAGGGTTTCCAGGAAAACCCTCGCAATGCGTCGACAGAGGATTGATTCGCAAGTCCGTTTGTGAATTCGCGCACTAACGCGCGATGATAGCCGTGGGGCTATCATGTAGAGCCGCCGCCGCGGGGGGCTTCCGTCTGGATTTCGTCGAGCCTTCGCGCGAACAGGCACCGCGTGCTGCGGTTGGTTTGTCGCAGATCGAATTTCAATAGTCATCTCGGCTGTGCCGCCGGTTCTCGGGACCTCGTTCATCGGTCACACAATCTTCAATTCCAAATTTTAAAGCATGCTCATATATTGCGGCAGGGATTGCAGCGTCAGTACCTTGAGGGGTCGAGCACAATGTGCTGGAATACATCGTCGGCATTTGCGCCGGTCGGGCTAGCTCTGCACGGTCCGGCAACGCACAAGATCGTACGCACGCTCGGCGACGCAGCGCATATCCTGATTAAGGATTGGCCATCCGATGAGGGCGAAGAATATGTCGCCGCCGTAAAAGCCTGTGTCGATGCAATTAGCGGGCAGATTGCTCCGGAACAATTCCGGGAAGCGCTTTTGCGTGCGGCCGATGAAGCGGGTATCGCTGCTCTAACTGTCGTTCGCCGATGACCACCAGTAGGAAAGCGGCGGCACAGTCTCAGCTGCCGTTGCCCCCGGATCTAAGCAGCGAATGCCGCCAACGACAGTTTATATCTAAGGAGACGGATTGAAGCAGAGGATCGTCTCAGAAGCTGGCGTCAATGTCGACCTCCGCTTGTCCGCCAACCGGTTCGTCCAAGCCCCGCCAGGAGCAGGCTCACGATCGGTCGAATCGCTCGAGCATCTTTTCAAGCTGAACATTCTGCAAATGCAGCTTTTGCGCTAACTGACCTCTTAGTTGCCTGATCTCCTCGTCCACGCTTGCCACCTCATCGAAGAAGCTTTCACGAGAGGACGAGGATTGAGCACCTTGATCGCTATTTGCGACGTCAGTGCTCTCCGAACCCCTATCGGTTCGGGTTTTCTTCGCGCGTCCTTGCCGCCCTGAGGGTGGTGTTCGCGGAGACATTTTGCTTGTCTTGCCTTCCGGCGCAAACCTATGCGCATCAGTACCGGATCGACTGACCGCATGATCTGCCGGCGTCTGGACCTCTTCAACATCGACTGGCGGCGAGACTGCTCGGGCGACGCCGGGATCGCCGTCGGCTTCATTTGAAGTCGTCCTCGCCACGAGATCAACAGTTGCGTTCTCATCGTGGTCCCGACGACCAGATGCTTCCGTTGAGTCTGACGAAAGCGCCGACGTTTGCCCCGCGCCGCTTTCGCTCGCTTCGGTATCGGCACCAACGCCACTCTCTCGTGCTTCCACCGGCCGTCTTCGCGACGTCAACTGAGCAAGGAATTTCCATGGTGATTTCATAATGCTTCAACCTCGAGCAATCTGCACCACGACGTTGCCGCAGCTTTAGATCCGGGCTCGTGACGTGAGCCCGGCGAATTTCTCTGCTACCGAAGATGTAGTGGCTGAGGTCGATCTCGCAACCGCCTCCGCTATTTATGGTCGATCAATCGAGCGCGAGCCGCTTGCGCAGGTCGGCATTTTCCGCGCGAAGCTTATCTGCCAGGGTTTTGCGGAGCCTTTTATTCTCTTCTTCGAGCTGAATAAGATCTGCCATCTCATCCATAGACGAAACAGGCGCGCTCACGGTCGGCTCGGTTTGTTTCGGCGCCCTCTTCCTTCCGGTTTGCTTGACGGCGTCCTTCCCAGTGCTCTTGCTCGTGACTTGCGTTTCCCCCGCCGTCAGCTTCGCTTCCCCGGTTTGCTCGCCACGCGTCCTGCGACCGCTCGGCACCTTTGCCGTCTTCGCAAGAGATGCGGCTGCCGTTGCTTCGGCGGCTGCCTTCTGGCGTCGCGGTGCGCGCTGCTTTTTAGGCGCCGGCAATTTCGCCGTCACATCCGTCTCTGCAACCTCGGACTTGAGCCCCGTATCGTTCTCGTCAGCCATCAATCGTCTCCCTCTAACGGCAAGAGTTCTTTTCGGCTGAGTGAAAGGGGGAGTCAACATGAACGCTAAAGATAGCTCGCCGTTTTGAAACGCAGCTCTACTGCTCATATATATATGTATATATCAGGATCGGCGAAGAAGCGGAAGCACTCTCGCTCGCTTTGAAACGGTTCGAACCGCCGGCACGCCTTTATTATCTAAGTAGCCTTCTGATTTATCTGAGATACTGTGGCGTAACGCCCTACTATGGAAACCATTGAAACTCGATCTCCTTCTCTTGTCGATTAGTCGGGCCGCCACTCGCCGACCTGGATGGCACCGGTTGCGGTTAGTTCGGTGCATACGAAATGTGAAAGCTCATCGCGCCTGATTACGGCGGCGCTCAGCCGGCCAGTCCGATATGCTCCGGTATCCAAAGCTATGCGATTCGAGTAAACTTCGGGTCGCAGCGACTTCGTGATCGTGTGACCGTGCAAAACCACATGGCCAAAGACGTCCATGTGGTCGAGGAAGCCCGCCCTGATCCAGCGCAAGTCGTATTCGCTTTGATTTGCAAGCTGAACACCGGGACGTATTCCAGCGTGAACAAAGCAGAAGCGCCCGATCTCCTTGAATGTCAGCGCGTTTTCCAGCAAGTCCGCATGGTGGGGGAAGACGCGGCGGATATCTGCGGCGATGTTCTCGAAATCAGGCACCGGGCGATTGGAATATGCGCTCACCGTTGCGACGCCTCCCCAGTCCATCCAGTTGACGGCGTCCTCATGGGTGAGAGCGCCACGAAGGAGTTCACGCAGGTAAAAATCATGGTTGCCAAGGATCAGCCGAGAACCCGGATAAAGGTCGAGTGTCGAATAGACCTGATCGAGTACCTTTGGACTGTAAGGGCCGCGGTCGATCAGATCGCCTAGGAAGATCACGACCGGCTTGGATTGATGATCACTCGAGGCACCCGCGATGTATCCAAGCATGACCTCAAGAAGATCGGCGCGTCCATGGACGTCGGCAATGGCATAGATGTCGGAAGGTAAGCTCTCGGTTGTAGTCACTATTTCTTCCTGCAAGTAAACATAGTGTGCGACGGTTTCCCTGGTGCTTGCAAGATATCGAGACTTGGAGCGGCGGGGACGGGACCAGGGCCAAGCCTTGGTGGTGGCAGCTCCTATAGGCCATGTCGGCCATGACGCGCCATCAAAAGTGAATGTTGGCGTGAAATTTCCGACCTGTCTTAGCCTGATTTGGAATGTCGTGACAGGATCACGTCACGCGCTAATGCGGCCTACGCCAGCACTGGCTTATCTCACTCACGTTCCGCTTGTTCTGTCCGTCGCTGTGGCAGAGCCGAAGATAGTTTTTGCCCTGATCTGATCGCCACCAGGGCGTCTCTTCGCCCCACGAGAAGGCGCTCATCCCCTGATCTTTGGTTAGCGAGTTACGGGGTGAATCGAGAGGATTGTTGCGGGGCGAGAAATGCCCCTGTTCACGTCGCCAACGCCTGCTGCCTCCGCCGCAGCCTGGGCCATAGGATCAACCAGATCACCAAAGCAAGGTTGACGCAGTTCCAAAGAAAGCCATGCAGGAAAGCCAGGCGGTAAGAGCCGGTGGCATCGAAAATGTAACCAGCGGCTAAGCCCCCACAAGCCATGCCAAGTACGGTCGCCATCAACACCAGGCTAATCCGGATACCTGCCTCACGTGGCGGCAAATATTTACGAATAATCACGGCATACATCGGAACTATGCCGCCTTGGAATAGCCCGAACAGGCCGGAGATCACGTAGAGCGACGACTTGCTGTTGAAAAACAGATATAGCAGCAGCGCTGCCGCCTGCATTGAGGAACCGAGGATCAACATCGGCCCGGCACCGATCCGATCGGCGACCGCCCCGGACGCCAATCGGCTGACCACACCCAGTCCAAGCATCAAGGCGATGATCTGCGTGCCCACCGCCACACCGTAGCCGAGATCCCCGCAATATGCGACGATATGGACCTGCGGCATTGACATTGCCATGCAGCACGCAAAGCCCGCGACGACGAGGACGAGCTGCAACGCGTTCGGGCTTAGGCCCAATTCGTTGCGTGCTGCTTCGGTTGCGGCCTCGGCCTGGACATAGGTTCCGGTCTGTAGACGCCGCTTCAACAGCAGACCGATGGGCACCATCACCAGTGGGATGAAAATGCCGATTCCGACATGGGTTGCACGCCAGCCCTGGGTCGTCTGAAAATACTCGATAGCCATCGGCCAAACCGCCCCGGAAAGATAGCTGCCCGAGGCCGCAAAGGCGACTGCGAGGGCCCGGTGCTTGCTAAACCAAAGAGAGAGGTCGGATATCAGCGGCGCGAAGCCGGCAGCTGATCCAAGGCCGATTACCAGCGAGAAGGCTGCGAACTGCCAGATATTGGTGGTAAGGGCAGCCAGGATGTAGCCAATGCAAAGTAAGAACGCCCCAATCAGTACTGGCACGACGATGCCGACCCGATCGGCCAGACGCCCCATCACCACCCCGCCAAAGGCAAAGCCAAGCATCGTGCAGGTATAGGGAAGCGAGGCGCCGCCACGCACCGTGTCGAACTCGACTTGCAGGGTTGGAAGAAGCACTACGACAGACCAATTGCCGACGCAGGCAACGGTGCCAAGAATGAGCGTGAGTACTAGCCGCCACCAGGCATATCCAGAGTCGACGTCGCCAGAATCAGGCCCACCTGCCGCAGTCATCTTCTTCCGGTTGGGCAAGGCTTGATTCAGGTCTGTCATGTCTTTCCCTCGCGGCTCACAAGGCTCCTGCGTCCGCCATACTTCAGCTTTCCCGCCCTGTCTACGAAGAGTCCGGCAGCCCCTACCTCGAAGCGCGGCGAGGGTGTCCCGAATAGATGAGGATCAGGCGCTCGACATGAAAAATTCGCTGCGTTCTCCATCGAAGAAAGCTATCACGATGGATTCCTTAGTGAAAATTCCTGGCCTTCACCTTCAGCGTATCTATGTGTAGGTGCGGAACTTATCCTGAGCCCGATACTATGCCGAGCCCATTCCCTAAAGCCCGAGATTTCCGGTATTCCAGGATCGAAAGCTCGGCATAATTTGAACGCGTTGAAAGACCGGGTTCGGCTCGAAGCGGACCTTCCCGAAGAGTTAAAGCCCCGGCCACATGCCGCCGTCAAGCCGCAGGTTTGCACCCGTTATATAGCTGGCTCGCGGACTTACGAGGAAAGCGATGGCATCAGCGATTTCTCAAGCGTTGCAACCCTTCCCATAGGGACTTGGGCAAACATCGGCAGCACAATTTTCTCGATTTCGGTAAATGAAGCGTCTGAGGCAAGGCCTTGCCCGGCAGCGACCTTGCGGAAGCCTTCGTCTAACTTGTCGCTATGAATCGTTCCGGGCGATACCGTGTTCGCCGTAATGCCATCCATCGCGACCTCCTTCGCGAGGGAGGCCGCTAACGATTCAATTCCGGAAATGCCGGTTCGAGAAAGCTCGGATATCTCTCGCCGACCAAGCAATCCACCGGCGGTGCCATTGCGGCTGGCCGGGGAGCTGAGCCAGACGTGCTACCGCTTACTTCGAGGAGCAGTTTCCGGCGGACCGCGCTCGCAAAAACCTCCACCTCGTGCACGGGAATCATGAAGGAGCCAGGGCCGCCGATGACACATTCCGCATAATACTGGTCGAGCGGAACGGTAGAATTAGAGGGCCTGACAAGTATCACCAATCCGTTGATAACGATCCCGCGCGCCAGGGCATCGGCGCGAGCGCGCGCGAGCGGCGGCCCCGCGTTGTTGTGCCCATCACCCGAAAGATCGAGGATACGTCGCGCCCCAGAATAGGCATTGGACTCAATCGATTTCGCGCCGAAGAGGATTGCGCTCGAGACCGAGGTTCCGCGCCGTGTGCCGATCGGGCGGGTTTCGAGCCTGGCGGCGAAGGCTTCGGCATCCTTGGCGTTTTCGATCACCTGCCAGGCGACGACCGACGATTCGTTCACCTGCCCAGCCCATTCAAAATAGCCAAGGGCAATGCGTCCCAGGTAACCGCCGTTAACGGCGCTGATGAAATCCGGGTGTCGGAGCGCCTCCAAGTAGCCAGAACGCTGCACGTTCGCTCCCCCATGTCCATGGAGCCCGACATGTCGACTGCTAGCACGAGTCCATCGCGGCGCTAAGACGCAAACTGAGCGCGCCTCGCAACGACCAATCGGCCTTTCCATATTTCGTGCCATCCGGCTTGGACCTGATGAGATGGATCTCGTTCGTTTCGAGCTGTCGAAGCCGATCGATCCGGTAGATGATGCCAAGCAGATCGGCCTCGCGATCGACATTGACGCCGCTTTCGCTGATCACGAAACGCCAGCGCCCTCCGTTTTTCGCGGCTGCTTCCGTATAGGCTTTGAGGGCGTCGGCGCTTTCCACTTCCTGGAGGGCGAGCAAGTCGAAACTGCCCATCGCGGCGATCGTTTCGGCCACTTTTGACGGCTGCGTATCGGCGTCGGATTCAGTGTTGAACGTCGCGATCCGAAGAAATCGAAGAGCTCGCAAGAGAGCAGCAAAACGCCAAGTATGCAGGAAATCTCATCCTCGCCCCCGATGGCTAGTGTCTGAACGCGTTTTGTCTGCCCAATGTGACCTCTTAGCCGGCGGTCGATCTTCGGGCTGACCTGTCGCGGACTCCGCAATCTAATGAGGCCGCCGTCAGCCTTCGATCGATAAGTTCGATTCCATCGGGCTTCGATTTCAAGACAGCGAGACAGGCTGCAGGAATTCCGAGTCGCGTCGCAGCGACCGCCGCATAAGTCGGTCTTTACTGGCGGATTATTTTTCCGCTCTGGGGCATGACGCCGCCAATACAATCAACTCCATACAGAACGGTGGAAGTCGCGTTGGCAACGCGGCCGCCAACGATCTGTAAGAACAGTCGCGGCTATTCCAGTCCATGACTTTGCGGTCGCCAGCCCCACTCTCGCGCTGAGCCGTCCCTGCCAAACCAAAGTCGCTCCTCCCAACAATGAGCATACTAGGCAGGGGCGCGCTTCCGCGCCAGCGCCAGTTCGCGCACGGCTTTACCGGCTAAAAGGGCAGACGCAGGAAGGTTAGCAAAGCGACGCTCGCAACGAGCGGAACCCCGGCACCGACTGCCCCGGCAAGCCGTTCCGCTTGGGGCGGCACCTGGTGCCCCTCGCCTCACCTGCCCGGCCGCGCAGTGACCGTGCGATATCGACGATGTCATCGCGCGAAGCCTGATATTTTGAATTATAAATCATACTATAGGCTGATTTATGTCGATTGATAATCAGTCTGTATTCTGATACTTACTGTCTCAAGATCAGCTTACAGTCTGAGAGCAATGGATGAAGAGCGACAGTCGAAAGAGGGGGCGCCTGCGCCTCGATGAACGACTTCGAGCGCTCCAACCGATCGACCGGTTCAGGTCGCCGCCGAAGGGATGGGTGCGCGCGCTACGCGACGCGCTCGGAATGACGGGCGCGCAGCTCGGCACACGCATTGGCGTGCGACCTCAAACCGTAGAAGCCATCGAGAAGTCGGAAGCCGCGGGCACGATCCAACTTAACACCTTACGTCGTGCAGCTGAGGCGCTGGATTGCACGCTCGTCTACGCCCTCGTTCCAAACAGTTCACTTGAGACTGTCATCGAGGCGCGCGCGAGGAAAATCGCTACGCGCGAGCTTCAGCGCGTCGCGCATACGATGCGGCTCGAAGCTCAAGGCACGGACGAGGCAGACTTCGAATCCCGCGTCCAGGCATACATTCGCGATAGACTCTCCGAGCGCGACCTCTGGAACGAGACATGACGGACCTGTTTCAGGAGCCTGAGGACGCAACACCCCTTGAACCGCACGAGCGAGAGGGACTGCTTCAGACATGGATCACGCACCGCCGTGATCTCAACGAGGCGGAGCAGGAAAACATCGTCGAGGGAGCGGCCTGGTCGCGCGGTCGCCGGCGCGTATCGCTTGAGCGAATGCTCAGCGAGGACTTCATGCGAACACTGCACAAGCGGATGTTTGGCGAAGTCTGGGAATGGGCCGGCACCTTCCGAATGACGGAGCGCAACATCGGCGTCCAAGCCTACCGCATCGGAGTGGAGCTCGTGAGCCTGTTAAGCGACGTCCGCTATTGGGTTGAGCATGAGGCATTTCCGTCGGACGAGATCGCGGTCAGGTTCCACCATCGCCTAGTCGCAATACACCCGTTTCCGAATGGAAACGGCCGTCACGCTCGATTGGCGGCCGATCTTCTGATCGAATGCCTTGGCGGCGAGCGTTTCAGTTGGGGCGGCGGAACTCTGGCCAATGTCGGTGAACTGCGCACTCGCTACGTCGTGGCCCTTCGCGCAGCAGACAACCATGATATCGCGCCGCTGCTGGAATTCGCGCGCACCTGACAAGCGGCGTATCATTCGCCTTGAAGGGATCTGAACCGGCGGTGCCTTAACTCAGATAAACTAAGCGCCTGATAAACCGAAATTGTCAAAGCTGGTTAGAGCCGCGACGGTTCCAGCCAATTAGAAACGCGACACTTGTTCCTCGGATCAGCCCCCGCTCCGACCGGCTGGGCCGGGTTGCAAGGGAGGAGCGGGGGCGGGTGAGATGCACCCTTTCGGCTTTAGCTTTTAGATATGCTCGCCACCATTCATTCTGCAGCCTCCATACGAGCCAGAGCTTTCTGTCGCTTAGCAATTACGTCCGGGTCGCTCATGAAGTCCTTCCTTTTACCCGGCTTGCGCCCCCGCTTCTGATATCCGTTGCTCGTGCTGCCGTCGCGAATGCCGAACATATGATCTGTCTGGCCGGTGCGGCGAGGGCCGCTCTGCTGCGCTGCTGTTCCCGCCCGGCCTGCTGTTCTATGATGGCCGAGAGCACGTCATCCAGGCGCTTGTTCTCGACAACAACTGACCGATGAACCGACCGCAAGGTGTCAAAGGTTCTGTAAGGTAGGACGTAACTCTCATGCATGATCTCGAGGCGTCCATCCGGATAGTCGCAAACCACGACCTTCTTGCCTGCCAAGGGTCTGGAGACAGCACTGGGTTCGAGAACGAAGAGGACTTTGTCATAGCGCAGCGTCAGGGATTGCGACAGCGTGCGAGCTTCTTTCCTACACATGGCGCCATCAAGGTTCTCATGATCGGCCAGCGGCCGGTGCATGTCCTTCGAATTACGCGGTTGCTTACCAAAACGAGAATTGAAATCCACAATGAATTCTGATGCATAGGCGTTGGCAGCCTCGATCGTGTCGATACTGCGAAGCCGCAACTCCTTCACCAGCCGATCCTGCAGCGTCTGGTTGGCGCGCTCCACACGGCCTTTGGCTTGCGGAGTGTTGGCGCAGATAATGTCGATGTTCAGCTCATAGAGCGCACGTCCAAACTGCGTTAGCCCGCTCGTCCGGTCTTTCTCCGATGCATTAGTCGAGCGAAAGACGCTGTGCTTGTCGCTATAGAACGCCAGTGGTTTGCCCCATTGCTGCAGATAAGCCTTTGTCGCATGCAGATAGTCGAACGTGTTCTCTGATCCAGCGAACCGCAGATGCAGCAACTTGCCGGTCGCATCATCGATATAGACCAGCAGGGCGCATTTGGGGCCGCGGTTCTCGAACCACCAATGATGCGAGCCATCGATCTGAACCAACTCACCGAAACAGTCGCGCCGGCCGCGCGGCTGGAAAACCCGCTTCTTGCGCTCACGCCGCGAGACCCAGATACCGGCCTCGGTCATCCATTGCCGCAGCGTTTCCTTGGCGACCGAGATCCGGTGCAGCTCGATCAGCTTCTCACGCGCCAGCGTCGGACCGAAATCAAGATAGCGCTCCCGGATCAGATCCAGCGCCGCATTGCGAAACTCCTCGCAGTGGCGCCGGTTGCTCGGCTGCGATCGCTTCTTGAAACGAGCCCGGCTGGACCATCCCTGTCATAGGCCTGTAGCAGCCTGTGCATCTGACTTCGGCTAAGGCCCAGCTGTTCGGCGGCCCGGACAACGCTCAGGCGTTCGTCACGGATCTTCTGGATGACTTCGAGGCGATGCAATTCTTTCTGCGACATGGTGATCATAAAGGACATGACGGCTCCGACCGCTCCTGGTCTCGACCAGGCTGAAGATCGTCATCCTTGCTCCCAACGTTGGCTTTGACCAGCGCGTCGAGAGGCGAGACTGTCGCATCTCTAACTGGCCCAACTGTCGCATTACTAAATAGCCGCTACAGAAATTCACGGCATAAAGCCAATTTATGGAACTAAACAGTTTTCCGCCTTGGCACGTCGCATTAAAAGGCTAACGACATACGCCTTCACGAGGGCACACGCGCCCCTCTGAGACGCACCGACGCGCGAACCAGCACGAGGGACGCAGCCAGCAGAACTGCGTCCTTTAGTAGAAACTGCCCTGGTGCAGCCGAAATCGCAGGAAAGCCGCCGGCAGTCGGCTCCGCGACACCAGGGGTGGTGATGAAAAAGGTCAGCGTAATCAGGTACGTCGCGGCTGACATCAGTGCGCCGAGCGTCGAGAATAGTGGACGAAATGCACCAAGGATCAGAACAATAGCGGTTGATAGCTCGATAACGCCGATGAAATAGCTCTGCCCCTGCGTCCCGAAAATACCCAGCCAACCCATAATAGGGCTGTTTCCGATAAACGGGGCGATACCATCAGCCTCGTACGCTGTGAACTTCATCGCGCCGAACCACAGAAATACGATCACGAGAGCCCATCTGAGCAGAGCGAGTTCCTTCCGATCCTGCTCGGGGACAAGAAATTCGTAGCGGTCAAAAATGCTCATCTAAAACTCCTCAATTGTAGTGGTCTGGTAGCATGTCATGGGTGGGTATATGCGCCGATCATACACTTGAGCGCGGGAGATGTCTTTTGACTGCTGTTTCGCCATGCTAGCCGCTGCATCTACGACGGCTAAGTCAGCGACCCCTTATGCAACGTCTTCCACAGTGAGGTCCCGGCCGTTGAACTGCACGGTCTCCCCTGCTCGGGCACCCTCAATCGCTTCGAAGATCGGCGCCATCGTAGAAATGCCCATGAGCTCCCGCCCACGACAAGTGAACTTGCTCGTTGACACTGCGATCACAAAATAGCGGCCGGACAGCTTGACGACAGCGCCTTCCTTGACTGAAGTTTTAGGGCCGAAGTCGATCGTCCTGAGCTTTTCGAGTTTATCGCCGTAGTCTTCCAGAGTGTCATCAAGCGCCTCGGCGAAGTCGCTAGCGACCTCGGCCTGAGCCAGTTCGTCGTTCTCGATCGGCTCGCTCCGATCGACCCGAGCGGTGGAGACGTAATCCAGATAATTCTCGCGAGCGCTATGCAAGGCTGCGGTCTCCAGCGAAAGCCTAGTTTCTCGAATGTGGTCTTTATTCCAATCCATCATAACCTCGTTGTGTTTCGGTAATCCAAATGTCCTAAAGGCTGGTCCGTGACCGCGTTGGGTGGTGACCGCACAAACTCGTCGACACCGCTATTCATCGCTGATGACGTCTTCTCCCTGGTAGGGGATTCTCATCAGCCGAGAATCTCGGATGATGCTTGTGACGAGCCAGACATATGACTGCTCGGCGGTATCGAAGCCGAGGATGCTGAAGGCTCCGCCGAAAGGGCATGGTGGGAAGTCTGGAAAGCCCTCCCGCAGAACGTAGCGCTCTGGATCATGCTCAAACTCGTTCTTGTAGACTTTGCGCAGTCCGTGCTTGCTCGGCCCATCTTGGTCACCTGCCGGCGCTGTTTCACGATCCGCTACAAGCCTCTCAGAAAGGTCGCGATGACATATTTCGTCGAACACGTCGAACGCGTCGATCAAATGGCCCTTATGCCCGGTCGCCGGATCTGTGATCGCGTAGATGTTAGAGGCGTCTTCGGCATCATTTCCGCTTTCGAGGCGCAACGCTGCGTCGACGCGAATGGTGCACGGATCTAGGGTCGATCCTAGTTCGAGATCGACGAGATTGCCGTCCTTGACGCGGTACTCGCCGTCATAGCCCTTGGCGATGAACGACTGGGCTGCTTCTAGAACGTCGGTCACATGGGATGTCATAGACGCACCTTCATCTCGAGTTGGATTGGACACGCTCCTGCATAAGGCGCGCCGTGACCCGTCGGATGACGGCGAAGAAACCGAAGTGCGGTATTCATAGCCACTTGGCCTTCTTGAAGCGCACGAACAGGAGAAGGCAGAACACCGCTATCAGACCGAGCACGACGAAGTATCCATAGGTCGTGTTCAGTTCCGGCATGTTCGTAAAGTTCATGCCGTATATTCCCGCGATCGCCGTCGGAACTGCCAGTATTGCCGCCCAAGCCGCGAGCTGGCGGGTGATCACACCCGTCCTTTGTGCTTCGAGAAGGCTGCTGGCCTCAAAGACCGTGGACAGAACCTGAAGGAGGCCATCGACCATGGACTGCACGCGTTGGATATGGTCCGCGACGTCGCTGAAGTATGGTCTCACTTCGGCGCTGATGCAGGGAAAGTGGCCGCGAACGAGCTTTCGCACCAGCTCGGCCATAGCCCCGAGTGTGCGCTGGAAGCGCGTGAGTTCGGACCTTAGTCCGAAGATGCGGGCGACTTCTTTTCGTCCGAGAAAGTCGTCTAACGACCGTCTCTCCATCGCCAGAACGTCATCCTCGATCATTTCGAAGATGGGCAAATACTGGTCGACGAGCCGGTGCAAGATCGCGTGCAGCACGTAGTCGACACCCTGCCCGAAGAGCGCCGGCGAAGCCTCGAGTTGCTCCCGAAGGTTGCCTAGCGCTCCGGCGTTGCCATGTCGTACGCTGATAAGGTGATTGTGACCGGTGAAGATCGCCGTCTTGCCATAGCTGATCCGGTCGCCGACCAGCTCGGCGGTCTGAGCGACGATGTATAGCTCGCCGTTGTAGACTTCGAGCTTGGGCGGGCAGAGCGGGTGGATCGCGTTATCGATTGCCAACGGATGGAGATGATACGTCGCTTGCAGCGCGTGAAGTTCGTCGGCGGTGGGCTCGCGAAGCGCGATCCAGCAGAAGCCCGAGCGACTCTTATCGAGATTGACGCGCTCGTCGATCGCGATTTCCCGAATTCGCTTGCCTTCGTTGTAATAGTAGGCGGCGATGACACTCATGCTTCTACGATCCTAGTGCGGGGATGGCGGAGGACTGGGGATGCCCTTGCTCATCAAGCTGGTTCGTGACCGCATCGGTGAACGATGCGGTCACGAGCGTTGCGAACCGTAGCAGCATAGCACGTACGGACGCCTTACCTACTCCGCTGCGGCACCGGCCGCCGGCTGCGTGTCGCCAGCAGGTTGGCGCTTGGGAAGCACCCAGCCGGCTCGTGGGAAATGGCAGCTATACCCGCCCGGCCGCTTCTCAAGATAATCCTGGTGCTCCGGTTCGGCCTCCCAGAAATCGCTGACCGGCTCGACCTCGGTGACCACTTTGCCATCCCACAGACCGGAGGCATCCAAATCGGCTATCGTCTCTTCGGCGACGCGCTTCTGCGCCTCGTCGACGTAATAGATGCCCGACCGGTAGGAGAGCCCACGATCATTGCCCTGGCGGTTCTTCGTCGTCGGATCGTGGATCTGAAAGAAGTATTCCAGGATGTTCCGATAGCTCGTCACCCCCGGGTCGAAGACGATCTCGATTCCCTCGGCATGCGTGCCGTGATTGCGATAAGTGGCGTTCGGAATATCGCCGCCGGTGTAACCCACACGAGTTGAGACGATGCCGGGCTGCTTGCGGATTAGGTCCTGCATGCCCCAGAAACATCCGCCTGCGAGAACAGCGCGCTGATGCATGTTAAGCCTCCTCTACCTGATCGAGATAATCGCCGTATCCCTCGCTTTCCATCTCGTCGCGCGGGATGAAGCGAAGGGACGCTGAGTTGATGCAGTAGCGCAGACCGCCGCGGTCGGAAGGACCATCCGGGAACACATGGCCGAGATGGCTGTCGGCGTGTACCGACCTGACCTCCGTCCGGACCATGCCGTGCGCGCTGTCCCGCACCTCGTTGACGTTTGCCGGAACGATCGGCTTGGTGAAGCTGGGCCAGCCAGTGCGCGAATCGAACTTGTCCGTCGAAGCGAACAGCGGCTCGCCCGACACGATGTCGACGTAGATGCCAGGCTCCTTGTTGTCATTGTACTCGCCGGTGAAGGGCCTTTCGGTGCCCGACTCCTGGGTAATCCGGCGTTGCTCGGGGGTCAGGCGGTCAAGTGCTGTCTGTGACTTTTCAAACTTCATGATAGTCTCCAATACTCATCTCGAGGGGGACATTCGATCTCTTCATCGGCTACAGTGGCCGTATCTATATTTGGACCGGCCACGGCGCCGTTGAGAATTGTCCATTCGGATAGAACGCTCTCACTTATCCTGACATTCGGCGCCAGACGCACTGCTACCCAACTTATCAGTCATTGCGTAGACTATCGCAGTGCGCCCAAGATTTATCCAATACGCTGTGCGTATAGTTTCCATAGCGCCGAAGCTCTTCACGTCGTGCTTCAGTTCCACTCGTATAGGGCTGCCAGCTGCGCGATCTTGCGTATCTCGACCGTCGCCGTGGAACCGGATACAGTCGCGATCACGACTTCGCGCTCCAAGACGAATCCGTCGATCGGCCGAGTGACGAGTCCGTGCGCCGTGGCCGATCGTTCAGGAAGAATGCATATGGCGTGGCCGTCGGCGACGGCCCGTTGCACCCAGTCCTCGCGATCTGACCGAAAGCGGGGTTGCATGAGCAAGTCCCGTCGCGCGAAGTGATCGAGAATCTGATCGCGAAACTCGCATTTCAGGCGATCAACGAAAGGAAATTCGAGCAAGTCTTCGGCCCGAACGATCTCACTGGCTGCCAAGGTATGGTTTGCAGAACAGCCGAGCACGAAGCGCTCCCGAAACAGAGGACGCACATCCAGCTTGCGTTCCGGTCTTGTTTCACGCGGCAGGATGCACGCGTGGTATTTTCCTGACAGCACTTCCGATGTGTCCTCGTTCGAACGGAGCGAGTGCAGCTTGATCTCGATGGACGGCATCTCCGCCAACGCACTCTCGAAAAACGCCGTGAATTGCTTTGGTCCGACGGAGGGCGCGACGGCGACATCCAGCACGCGGTGCCTCCCCATCGCCCAGTTCTCAGAGTGATTGCGCACGCTCTTCATCGCGACCATCATGCGCTGAAATTCTGCCTCGACGTCCTGGCCAAGGCCAGTAAGGCGGCTGTTCTTCCCATCGCGATGGATCAGTGGCCCGCCAAGTTCCTCCTCCAAGCGGCGGATGGCACGGGTCAGGCTTGGTTGAGACACACCACTCAAGCGAGCCGCGGCTGTAAAGTTCAGCGTATCGGCCAAGTTGATGAAATAGCTGATCTGATTGAGTTTCATTAGCTTCCGGCCCATGTGCCTGAGTGATGCTTGCTCGTGAGACCAGCTTCGGAAAGCAGGTGACGGATGTATGCTTCACGCATATAATCATCGTCGAAGGGATTGTCTATATGCGCCGCGCATATAAATGATACCCTGGGATGACGATTAATGTGTCGGTTCGCCCCGCTCAGCTCCATCGAAGGCTCTGGGAGGGCAACCGCCAAGCCGCTTGCTGGAGGTTCGATGGACATGGCAGAAAAAACATTCACATTCGCTAGCGGGGCTGGCTCTCAGCTTTCCGGGCATCTCGAACCGCCGGAAGGGACGCCGCGGGGCTGGGCGATCTTCGCCCACTGCTTCACCTGCGGAAAAGACAGTCGCGCCGCCGTTTACATCTCGCGCGCGCTGTCGCGTGCGGGCATCGGGGTCTTGAGGTTCGATTTCGCCGGAACCGGGATCAGCGGTGGGTCGGGGGAAGCTGTGAGCTTCGCGTCGGACGTCGAGGACCTTCGTGCAGCCGCAAAGGCGATGGCGGCGGCGGGTATGTTACCCTCCCTCCTTGTCGGGCACAGCCTGGGTGGCGCCGCTGCGATCGTAGCCGCTGCCGAGTTGCCTGACATTGCCGCGGTGGCGACGATCGGTGCGCCGGCCGACCTTCAGCACATCTTGCGCTTCTTCGGACCGGACGATCTAGACACCATCGCGAGCGAGGGCGAGGCCTCGGTGGAGATCGCCGGCAGACCCTTCTTCATTCGTCGCAGCTTCCTAGAGGCGGTTGCGGGAATCGACATCGAGAAGTCCATTGCCTCTCTGCGACGTCCGGTGCTGGTCATGCATTCTCCGCTAGATCAGGTGGTCGGCATCGACCACGCGTCGCGCATCTTCGTCGCGTCCAGGCATCCTAAAAGCTTCATCTCGCTCGACACGGCGGATCACCTTCTCACCAACGTTGCAGATGCGAACTACGCCTCGGCAATGGTGGCGGTATGGGCAAGCCGCTTTCTTCCACCGCTCACGGCGGATCTACCGCAGGTCGAGGCTGCCGAGGGCGTTGTCGCCACCGAAACTCTTGAGGGGAGGTTCCAGCTCAAGGTTCGCAGCGGCGAGCACACTCTGTTCGCCGATGAGCCAGCATCGGTTGGTGGTCTCGGAACCGGACTATCTCCTTACGAACTGGTATCTGCCGGCCTCGCAGCCTGCACGGTGATGACGATGCGCCTCTACGCCGACCGCAAGGGCTTTCCGCTTGAACGGGCGAGCACGACCGTGCAGCACGAGAAGGTGCCGGACATGATGCCACCCGATCGATTCTCCCGGACCATCGTCCTCGATGGCCCGCTGAGTGATGATCAGCGCGCTCGGATTCTCGCGATAGCTGATCGATGTCCCGTAGATTTAACTCTTATCCGGGGTTCGGACGTGCAGACCGAGCTTTCTATCACCAGTCAGGCTGCTGATCCCACGAGGCTGGCTTGACCTTGACCCACATAGAGAAAGGCGAACGAGCTATGAGCCAATCAGCTGCCGGTAATGATGCGGCCGCTACAGAGCGAGCGATTCTCGCAGGCGGCTGCTTCTGGGGCATGGAGGATTTGCTGCGCCGAGCGAAGGGAGTCGTATCGGCGCGTGTCGGTTACATAGGCGGAGAGATGCTTGATCCGACCTATGAGAGACATTACAGCCATGCAGAAGCGGTGGAAGTGACTTTCGACCCCTCCGTGCTTAGCTATCGCTCTCTCTTGGAGCTCTTTTTCCAGGTCCACGACCCCACGACCTACGAGCAACAGGGCAGCGATGTCGGTCCGAGCTATAGATCTGCAATTTTCTATACCACCGGGGTGCAGAAGGAAGTCGCCCTGACGACCATCGCAGAGAACGAAGCATCAGGTCGCTGGCCTAGCCAGATCGTGTCGGAAATCAATCCGGAAGAACCGTTTTGGGAGGCGGAGCCGGAGCACCAAAAATACCTGGTGCGCTATCCTGGGGGCTATAGCTGCCATTTCGCGCGCCCGACCTGGCGTCTGGAACGATCAGGTCGATGAGCAAGTCGTAGCCGCCCTCTTGGTTCGTAAGGGATGGGGTAGCAAGCGCCACGCGTCGCTGCAGGCCGGACTCCTGCTATGATGCCTGAGTTCATGATTGTTGGCCTTTGGGGCCGGATGTCGGGCAGCGGACTTTTGGCTGGAGCGATTATAGTGGACGCATTTTTTCAGGAGGATGACGCGCCGCATGATTTCGGCGGTGGGCGCCGCAGTTCATCGGCCTCATCACGGTTGTGGGCTTTCTGGCTGCTGATTTTATCGCTCAGCATTGATCTGCCCTAATTACACGCGTCCTACGCGTCGTCGTTCTTCTCGCGGTCTACACCTCGCTCATGTAATTCGGAATCGATGGGGCAGTTCGTGCAGCCCTCGTAGCAGCACAGGCGGCAGATGCGGTATGAATGCTCGAGGTTTTCCAAGCGATCGCGCAAAACGCGTTCAGCGATGTCGCATAAGATTTTCAGTTCGTCCGGATTAAGGATCGATAGCCCTTCGGCAATCACTTGATCGCGCGAAGCCAGGACCTCGTCGCTCGCGACCTTCCCGGCTGGAGTAAGATAGAGGGATCGCGTGCGCCCGTCGGTCGAATGCTCCCTACGCTCGATCAACCCCTCAGTCGCCAATCGATCCACCAGGCGAACGGTCCCTGCATGTGAAAGGCCCACCCCGACTGCAAGCATACGGATCGAGAGCCCGGGCTTGTGCGCGAGCAACGCCAGCGCTGAGGCGGCAGGTCCAGCTTCCGGCGCCCGCGATGAACTAGCGCGAACGATGTCGTCGCTGATCATGAGTGCGAACGCACCGAAAATATTTCGATCTCGAGGTCCATCCATTGCCACAGCTATATGTGCGCGGAGCATAGACAGCAAGTCATACTCTGGTCCTCTTCATCAACGCGCGGATTAAGAAAGCTCTGTTTTAAAGGGGTTTGAGGGTTTTCGAGTTATCTGGCCCACCAAAAAAAAGGGTCCGGCCCATCAAGGCGGGGAACGAATCGATACCTTGCGGCTATAGAGTAGGCCTCTCTGCTCTGAATCGCCGTAGGTCGCGCTTGAGAATCATCTCGCGTCAGAGCCGCCATCAAGTCGCGCAGGTGTAGATCAGCGAGGCCTTAAGCTTGCCCTACGGTGTCGCACTTCCACCGCGTCACCGGACGCGATTACGATTGCATCAATCTCATTGAGGAAAAGTCCGTGTTCCACGAAGCTGGGGATTGCAACGATCGCTGCTTTCGATTTCGGTAGGCCTTGGTATCTCGTCCAGGGCCGCGTCCAAGATCTGATGCGTCCTACGCGTCCTCCTGCGTTCGTATCATCGCATCGAGAGATCCTGTTATCATCGGCGTGCTCGGACAACGGGTGGCCTTGGCCTCGATTGGGCGCCTTGGCTGCCTGCGTGCGATGGTCAGCACCGCCAAGGGTAGTGAGCAACCCGGCCGCATAGAGGAATAAGCCGCCTGGGCCGACGATATTCATCGCAACTCCCCCTATAAGGGGTCCAGCGGCTGTCCCGACCCCGTTAAGCAGAAGAAGCCCGCGTGCGGTCCCGAGTAGCCGACCGGCCGGAAGATCGTCGTTCGCGACGGCGAGTGACAACGAATAGATCGGGATGCCAAATCCGCCGAAGAGCGCACCCGCTGCGAGGAGCACGGGCAAAGGCGCTTCCGCCGCCAATGCTACGCCGACGGCGGCCACTGCGGCCGCTAGGGCCGCGCCGGCAATGACACGGTTCTGGGGCACCCGATCCGAAAGCCAGCCGAGTGGCCATTGCAATGCAAGTGTTCCACCAACAACCGCAGCCATGAAAGCGAATATGCCGCCCACATCGAGTCCGATCCTCTGGGCGAAGTTCGGGCCCATGCCCCAGAAACCACCAATAGCCAGGCCGGCCAAGAAAACGCCAGCCGCAGCGAGAGGTGATGCGAGGACGAGGTCCCTGAACGCGACCCGTTCCTGTGCCACCTGGCCCGGCGGATGACTGGGTAGCAAGGTGATCGGAACCACCGCTGCCGATATCAACAGCGACACGATGAGGAACAATGTCACATCGGCAGGCGGTGCGATGTTGAGTAACGCCTGCCCGATTGCCCATGAGCCCATCGAGACAACTCCGAAGATCGACAGGAGCTGCCCGCGCGTGGTTTGCAATGCATGGGCGTTGAGCCAGCTCTCCGTTGCGAGGATCATGCCCGCGTAGGCGAAGCCGGTAACGAGGCGAAGCGGCATCCAAGCAATAGGCCCAATGAAGGCCACATGGAGAAGGGCGGTCATCGAAGCGATAGCCGCAAAGCCGGCGAAGGTTCTGACGTGCCCTACAGAAACGATGATCCGCGGCAACGCCAGCGCGCCGATCGTGAAACCCGCGAAGTAGAAGGACATCATCGCGCTGATCGCGCCGCTCGAGAAGCCCTCCTGGCCGGCTCTCACGATCAAGAGCGTACCCAGCAAACCATTGCCCAGTAGCAGAGCGGCGACGCTCAACAGCAACGCCGCCACCGGCGCTAGAACGAGGCCGCGTCCACCCGCCGACTTTACGATATCCATCGCCTGTCTCATTTTCGATCCTGACGTGAGGGTTGATATTCCGCCCCACTGATGAACTGGTCGAATGCTTCGCACCAGATGACGACCGTATTGTAGTCGCGAACATCGATGCCGGCGGGCATCTCCACGATGAAGCCGTTGAAAGTCTTCACGTCGCCCACGCGGACCGATTTGTCCTTGACTAGGAGAAAGGCCTCCTTCGTATCGACGAAACGTGAGGCAAGGTAGAGCTTGTAGTCCGGTCCAGGGGCGAGACGCCCAAGGTGTGCGATCCGATTGCGCGAGACCCGGACTTCGCCTTCGCCCCAATGAAGTAGGTCGCTGCCTTTGAGATTGCGAACTAGGGCCCCTACGTAGAGCGTTTCAGTCGCGATCATCTGAAGCGCTGCTGTGTCCGGCCCCCGCGGCGCTGTGAGGACCGGCAGCGTATAGATGCCTCCTGCAAAGCCTATAGCGAGCATCACGAGATGGGTGGTAATCAGGATGAGCCAACGCCCCATTGGTTACGCTAGCTCCAGTTCCTTCACGAGTTGGTCCGCGTCGAGATGGAAGTCCGAGAAAACGATGCGGCCGCCAGCGTCGATAACCGTGAACCAGGGCGTTCCCCGGGTGCGGTAGTCTTCCATGAAGGTGGGAAGCGTCGCGCTGGCCGGTGGCTCGTCATGACCGAAAGCGACAGGAAGCTCATACTTGAGCTGGTTGACGCGCAATTTCTCGAAGGTGTTCTCATGCGCTCCCTCGAAGACGGTCTGGATCACAGCAAACCCCACGCCCTTGGAGCTCAATGCATCATGCAACCTTCGCAAAGTCGGAAACCCATCCAAATGGCAGCCACGGCACCAGTGCTGGAAGGCGAACAAGATCTTCGGGCCGATCCCGACATCCGACAATTTGAGCGGCGCGATGCTTCCTCCATCCTCGCCAATCCATTTCTGCACCCGCAGTTCAGGCGCTCGTTGTTCGGTCACGCTCATCTTATCCTCCAACCCCGACGCAGACGCGCGCTGTATGTATGGTCGAGCGTCGCGATGGCAGGCGAACTTCCGACCTTGTTTGCGCCCTGTATCCTGAAGCCTTGATCGATCAGATCGACATTTCTTCCGAACTATACTCAGGATCTAAAGGCTTCGCGTGTTAGACTATGAAGGTATGCGCGTAGCATTTCCAATAGCGGCGCGACATAGTTTCCATACCTTACCGCCGTTCAGTCCGATCGTAGTAACCTCAGTTTGCATAGGCATGTCGACCTCTCGGCAGTAGCGTTGGTAGGGGCGATATCGCCCTGCCCCCGATCTTACACTACCGTTGACAAGCGCCGGCGTCCGCTTGAAATTCGCCGACAGGGATGCCGCTGTAATGCTGATGCGAAGCTATCAAAACTATAGCCACAAGGTATTGGGAAATCATGCTAGCCTGACGCTATAGTCACCACACAACAATCACGACCTAAAGTGGTCCAACACATTTCCATACTGATAGAGCCTCCGGTATTTCACGTGGTAGGGGGAACAGAAGTAGCGCAACCGTGCATGCGGCTCGGTGCTCAGTCGCTCTTCCAACGCGGCCGTCAGGCGGGACTTGCCAATCCCAGGCTCCCCCGACAGCATCACCGCCTGGCCTTTTCCTGTGCGAGCCTGCTCCCAGCGTTGAAGCAGAAGCTCGAGTTCCTCGGATCGCCCCACCAGCGGCGTCGCGATGGCGTGCAGCGCATCGAAGCGTCCCTCGGCATCAGCCTCGCCGGTGATGCGCCAGGCGGGAACAGGGGCGGCGAAGCCCTTGAGCTGCTGAAAACCGAGGTCGATCATCTCGAACAACCCTGCAACCAGCCGCTGCGTGCTGTCAGCGATCACGACGGTGCTTGGCTCGGCAAAGGCCTGCAAGCGAGCCGCGAGGTTCGGCGTGTCGCCGACCACGGCCTCTTCCTGCGCTGATCCTTCGCCAATGAGGTCGCCAACTAACGACGAGACCGGTGGCGATACCTATCCGGTCTGCCAGCGATTTGCCCAATGGGGACGTCAGGCTGGCAGTCGCTGCCGCTGCCGCCATACCCGCCCGCACCGCCCGCTCAGCATCGTCTTCATGCGCACTTGGCCAACCGAAATAGGCGAGCACGCCATCACCCATGAGCTTGGCAACGTAACCGTCGTACTGTGCAATCTCCGTCGACACCGCACTTTGATAGGCGCGCAGGACGTCGCGCATTTCCTCCGGATCGAGCCTCTGTGACAGCTCGGTCGAACCTACAAGATCGATGAACACGACGGTCAACTGCCGCCGCTCGGCTTCGACTGGCGAAGGCGCTGGCGCGGACACGGAACTCCCTCGCGGCATCGTGTCCAGTGCGGCAATTGCAGCCAGAACCCTGCGACGCGGCCCGAGGGGTAACCCCAGCTCTCTCAGGTCTTCTTCACTGAGATGCCGAAGCGCATCAAAATCGACTTCATTGGCAGTGAACGCCTCTGTGTACTTGTCCCACCCTAGGCGAGCCAGCCATGAGGCGATGTGCGGCATGACAACCACCTCCCTGGGAGACAGAATACCACAACGGTGGTTGCACAGCACACAAGCGCCATGGAAGTGTACGTCGTTGCGGTGATCGTCGGGACCGAGCAGAAGAAGGATTCGACATCTCCAGCGCCTTGTCGCGTGTCGACGTCAGGATCACAAAGTGCGGCGCTTCGGCCCCATCTCGGTGAACTGGCGACGGAACACGTCGATGTCGATGTGCATAACCGCGCCGGAAGAGCGAAATCCGCTTCAAGCAAGAAACGCGCCGGTCGATGAAGGCTGGCTCCCCGACAGGTGCAGTTGGCGAACCGAGCAAGATTTCAGAAGGCTGATCGCTGCTCAACTGCGTGAGGTCCACCTACCCGTTCAACCCCTCAATCGGTTCGTGCCACCATTTGATCTTCCGCTTCTCGTTCCGACCTTCCAAGCAGGTATTTGCTCGTCGAAACCTTTGAGCTGCCGCGGGCCGAGAGCGACCAATAAAATTTCTCCACGCACGGATTGCGCTACAGCGTGATCGACGAGGATTTGCTGATCGGCGGCGGATGAACAGAGTCGCGATGCCAGGTTCACGACATGTCCGATCGCGGTGTAGTCAACACGGGCTTCGTAACCAATTCGGCCGACTGTCGCCCAGCCCATCGCCAGTCCTATGCCGAAGCCAATCGCATGACCGCGCAGACGCCATTCGGCGATTAGGCGCTGGATGGCATCCTGCATGTCGATCGCCATCTCAACAGCACGAAGCGCCGGGTCTGCGCACGGTACCGGGGCGTTGACGAGCACCATCAAACCGTCTGCCGCGAAGTTGGTCAGCGTGGCCTCGTAGTGTGTAATGATCGCGCCGAGCGCCTCATAGTACTCGCGCAAGACCTGCATGATCTCCTCGGGTTCGGCGTGCGCCGAAAAAGCGGTGAAGCCACGTAAATCGCAGAATACAGCGACGACTTCCGCGCGCTGTCCGGCGAGCACACTCTCGTCGCCGGACTTTTCGACGAGTTCCGCGACCTGAGGTGCGAGAAAACGCTTCAGCCGTGCAATTCGCTCTGAACGATCCCGCGATACGGCGAGTTCTTGCGCCATTTCATTGAACCGGTCCGCCAGCCGTTCGAATTCGTCTCCTGTGACGATGTCGATCCGGTGCTCGAACTGTCCAGCACCGATTTTTTCGGTGCCTTCCTCCAGCAGGCGGATTGGCTCGGTCATCCGCCTAGCAAGCCAGTAGGCAAGCGCCGATGCGAAGATGGCGGCGGCGAGCAGCAGGCCACCCGTTCGCCACAATGACGCATACAGCGGTGCGAAAGCCTCGGCCTGCGCCTGCTCCACGAACACGGTCCAACCGAGATTGGGGATCGCCGCCATGGCGGTCACAACCGGTTCGTTCTCGGCGTTGCGGGCCGTGGTCGCCTCTCCCCCGGCGGCGGCGATCTCGTCCCGCAATCTGGTGAGGGCCGCCGCTGTCTTCTCGTCCGTGCCCTGCAACACCTTACTGATGTCGGGGTGGGCGATGAGCCGGCCGGTCCGATCGAGAACAAACGCCCGGCCACGACTACCGACTCGAATTTCCGAAACAACCGTCCAGACAAGCTTCAGGTTGATTTCGGCGGCGACGATGCCACTTGCCTTACGGTTTCCGGCCATGGCCATGGTCATGAACGGTTCGGAGCCGTCGCGAAAAGTGACTGGCCCAAACCATGTGCCGCTCGAGCGAACTCCCACGACGGCAGGATCGCCAGAGCGATCCGATCCGCCTTCCATCCTGTTCAAGTCGATACGGGAGACATGCAGCCGTTCAACACCGACATCGTCAACAAGGGTGATGCTGACGATCGCCGGGGCTTGGCGCATCACCCGCAGTGCATCGAGCCGATGCTGTCCCTCGGCATCAGCGGTCCAGGCTTGCTGGACCGTCCAACCCAGTTGATCCTTGATTCCGTCGAGAAAGCTCTGAATTTTGCCGGCCGCCGATGTGGCCTCCACCCGCAATAGAGTGCTGAGCATTGCACGCTGGTCGCGATAGCCGAACCAGGCGTCGCCGATGCCGCTAACAGCCAGCGGAACAATGACCGCAGCGAAGAAGGCGAGGAAGTACTTCCGGAACAGCGATCGGCGCATCGGGGCGGCTTGAAGCTGGACCGAACGCCGCACACCATCCTCACTCGATGACTTCATCAGCCATCAGCAAAACCGTCTGCGGCAGCTCGATCCCGAGTGCATTTGCCGTCTTCAGATTGACCGACAAGTCGAACTTCGTCGGCTGCTCGATCGGCAACTCCCCTGGCTTGGTTCCTTTCAAAATGCGATCGACATAATAGGCGAGCCGATGTTGCATTACACCATAGTCCGCCGAATAGGCCATCAGGCAGCCGTCTGCGACGTACCACAAGCCCCAAGCCATGATCGGCATGTGATGCTCGATCGCCAAGGCGGCGATTCGTGACGACTGGTCGGCCAACATGATGTCGGGAAGCACCAGGGCAGCCTGAGCGCCATCGGCCTTCATGCGCGAGAAGGCAGCATCGAGTTCGCCCGGCTCGCTGACTTGCTGGAGGCTCAAAGCCACTCCGAGGTGGCGGGCAGCTTGCTTGGTGTCCGTTTCGAAAGGGAGATATGACACCACCGGGTTTGCCAGCACGCCGACATTGACAAGCCCCGGTATGGCCTCCATCAAAAGCTGCAGCCGTTTGGCGGCTAGTTCGGTGGCGTAATAAGTGACGCCCGTGAGATTGCCCCCAGGTTTTGCGAGGCTTCTCGCCAAGCCTGCCGCAACTGGGTCACCGCTGATGATGGTCACGATTGGAATCGCATCGGTCGCTGCTTGGGCGGCATGCGCCGCCGGCTGAGACGATGTCACGATCACATCCACGGGGAGTTGCACCAGGTCCCTCGCCGCGGCCGCAAGCCGACTGTCTTGCTTACTCGCGCTCCGGCACTCGAAGCTAAGTTCGTGCAGCGTGTAGCCCAGGTCGTGAAGTCCTTGCATGAACATTCCGAACTCACTGGTTTCGCTCACATACGGCATAGCGCACGGCCACCAGGCGAGAAGGCCGATTCGTGGCGTCTCAGCCGACGTCTGCTGCGCGGCGGCGATGGCAGGAAAGCTCAGCGTCAGCGCGACTGCAAGCTTGAGGAAGGGACGTCGTTTCGGTTTCATCCGAACACCCCTCGCTGACCCACGGCACAGAACGGGTCGGCTAATTGCTGCAAACTCACATTTCGATGCGCCCCTTCTCCTGAAGGAGCGACCGACAAACAAGCCAAGATATTCAGTCGATGAAAGTATAGTTGATATTGGCGCGGATTGGTAGCGCGGGCAGCCTAGTTGGCATTCCGTAAGATCTGTTGATTCTCATTGCGATAAGAAGAAAAGGCGATGCGGCCGCCTGCCGACAATTTGGGTAAGGGAGACCGGTCGAAATGCCGGCTGACAGCTCGAAGTTCCATCATGGCGTACGCTCAGCCGATTATCGGGGAAAAGCGCACTGATGCCAAACCTCGCCTCGTCCGAGGCGAGGTCATTGCTTCTGCATTAATTGGCAACGAGACGTGCTGGCCGAGGCGGATGCGTGGTCGGCTTTCTCTTCCACGGGGCCAGGACGGATGGCATGCCCGCTTCGAGACAGGCCGCCACGAGCTAAAGAGAGATGTATCCTGGGATGGTGCGCATTGATCGGCAGCCCTACTTTCGATATTCGATGGCCTGCAGGCGCTGCTGCGCGTTGGTCAAGAGATTGAAGACACGGTCGAAGCCGATGCTGGACCGATAAATCGGTGCGAAGTCGAAGTCGTTTCTCATACCAAATCCTCCGTAAAGCGAGATGGAATGGAGACGCGGAATCTGGCGTCTCCGGGTTGCTGTCGGCCCCATCGGGCGACCGACGCAAAATGATCTGGTCTCGAGCGTTTTTTGATTCAAGAAGCGCATCAAAAAAATTGAGCGTCGCGCTTCGAACCTCTTGAATGCTGTTTCGTTGAAACAATCTCTTTTCCACCTGGAGATTTTCGCTCCGTTAGCTGGAAGTTTTTAGGAGACGCAAGATGAAAACAAAAGGCTCTGACCACACCAATCCTCACAACGCCGTCGACGCGATATCCGCGTCGCACATTCTTCACCTGCACCGACACTTCGACCACCCGGAGGAGGTCGTCTCCGCGCGGCTTTCGAAAGACGAGAAACGAGCAATTCTCGCTTCATGGGCTTCTGACCTTCACGCGGTCGAATCTTTGCCGGAACTGCGCCATCCGCCGGGCGTCCCTCATCCAGTTCGATACAGGGACATTGTCGACGCACTGAAGAAGCTCGACGAGTGGCTAGACGAGGGCTCGCAGACGCAGCCCTCGCGCCGTCCGGTTTTACTTGGATAAGCGGAGGCCGAACATGAAAGTCCGGCAACCCCAACCTCGGAGTGTCACCACTACCCACGATCCCGTGCCACAGCGGCTCTTGGTGATTTCGCGCTATGTGGAGAACATCCGCCGCCTTGCACGGCTGGCGGACCGCATCGGGCGCAGCGAACTCGGCACGGCAATGATGGAGGTGGCAGGCTGTATGGAAAGGATGTCCAACGACATCGCTGTGAGCGCAACCGGCGCGGTCATCTTGCGGCGGGCCGCGAGGCTTGTTGGTACCGTCGAGGGTCTTCTGGAGAGGCAGGCGAAGCTTGCAGTGCTGCATTAGGTCTGTTCCAATCCAGATCGACTTTTCCGCGAACTGAGCGAATCCGCTTGAGGACGGCCTGCCGCTCCGCGGGCGGAAGTTCGAGGAGGACGGGCCGATTGAAATCATGCTTCGTCATTGCTTGGCATGATGGTCGCCGCGGTCGCCTTCGCCCCGCTTCGCTTCGGTCTTGGACTTGTGTCGCTTGTCCGCGGAAAGAGAACGGCCGACATCCGTCGATTCCTTGAACTGCCCCTGCTTGTCGCGGCGCACGAAGCGCTTGTCCGTTCTCGTTTCGATCAGTTCGCGTTTGGTCATGACTTTCTCCTCTGTCAAAGAATTGGAAACGCACAAGATTCCAAAATGTTGCGTCTGTTTTTACCTTGAGCTGCCGGCACGATACGACGACCCGCGCGGCATCAGCTCGCGGACGTGTGACGACAGGAGTCCGAGGTCATACGGCTTAGGGAGAAATCGCGCGCCCGCTGGCAGGGCGTCTGCGCCGACGTGGTATCTGCCCGAGGTTATAAGAATGCCGATCTCCGGATAGACGCCTGCCACGAGCTTCGCCAGGTCTACGCCCGTCAGGCCACCGGGCATGTCCACGTCGGTGAAGACGACATCGATCTCCCGGCTCGACAGGATGCCAACCGCTTCGAGGACGGAGCCCGCCTCATAGACCACGTAGCCGTCGTCTTCGAGGACGTCGACAGCGACGAAGCGAATGAGCGCTTCATCGTCCACTACCAGGACTGCTTTCTGCATGGAGCCGCCTCTCCTACCTCTGTAACGGACATGATTCAGCGACAACGAAAGTCAACGGCGGATAGATAAGAAAATGCTAATAAAGTAGTAGATACCCACGAAGTTTTGATTGACGGCCACTCCGAACGGATCTTCGGACTTCAGTCGGAAGTGACAGGCACGGTCGTTTTCGATACTCTTGCGCTGCCCCAGAAGGAGAAATATGCCTACGATTCTCATCCTTGAAGACGAACCGTTCATCGCGCTCGATATCGAAACGGTTCTGGAGGGTTGTGGCCAGCGCTGCTTCGTAACGCTCTCGACGGGTTCGGACGCCGTTTCCTGGCTGAAGGAAAACTCGCCGTCCGCCGCAATCGTCGACCCTCGCCTCTCGGACGGCGTCTGCACTGCCGTGGCGCGGCATCTCGTCTATTGCGACATTCCGTTCATTGTTTATTCGGGCGAGACGGAATCCGTTTCCGAGCTGGAACCCGCGTTCGCAGAAGGTCATCTCCTGATGAAGCCGGCCTCGCCTGAACAGCTTGTGGAAGCCGTCGAGACGGCCTTGTACGGGTCCGACCGTCTGCGTAAGTCCGGGGCATGACGACACGTTATCTCTGGACGCTGGAACGCGAAGGCCGGTCGACCCTCAGCGGCCTCGACACGATCGGGGAAATCATTTCGATCATTGTGGCCGAGGACGTTCCCGGTGCCATGCCGGCCGACTGGGTGGTCTCGTTCATGCGGATCGATGCCGACCAGGACGGATCGGCAGCTCACGAATCTCCGCTGGGTTGGACGCTGCGTCTGCAGCAATCTGGCGCGCCTGAACGAGAGTGTGGTTTTGGGGCTGATCCACATCCTCGAACAGATTGAGGACGCGCCGAAGCGAATCCATTTGTCGCGTTCGTGATGAGCTCGCGGAGCACGAGGGAGAACGCTAACCTCGCCTATTCAGGCATGGCCGCAGGCATTCCATGTAGCGGAGGAACTATATCTTATCGGTGGCGTTTATCCGGACACTCAAAATCCTGGGAGGATAACAACATGAAAACACTGGTCATCTCTGCGGTAGCGCTGTTTCTGTCACTCGGAGGAGCGGCGGTCGCGCAGACGACGACGGTCGTCGTTCCCGGCGAGGTCAAGACCTATGTACTAAAACAGGAAACGCCATCCGTCACCTTTGAAGGTGACGTCGCAGTCGGTACGGCGCTTCCGGACACGGTCGAGGTCCACACAATCCCCGATCAACCTGATTACGGTTATGTGGTCGTCAACAAAAAACGTGTGCTCGTCAATCCGAAGACGCGCACGGTGATTGAGGTCGTCCAATAAATTGAAAGCATCGCGGGCCTGCTTCCAAGGCCCGCGATTCCTCTCCTCCGTCCGCATCAGGTGCCGTTCGCTCGGGGAGCGAGGGCTGAATTCAGCTTGGCATCCACCGCAGCCAGTCGCATCAGATGACGTCGTAATCGCGGGGTCTCCTTTGGGCATTCCAGACGCGAAGGAGCAATATGATCGTCGAATTTCAACCTCTTCATTCGCGGCTGATCTTCACGGTTTGCTGTGGTCGTCCCGAGACGAAGACAGTGTTGTATTCCGCGCAGACCCTTCTCGAGTACAAGCCGAACCACGAAACACGGGTCGCTTCGGAAAATCACCCCAATGGTCACGAGTGACAGATACGTTCTCCGAGCTTGTCGGAATTCCCAAAACGCATATTTCTGCGTGGCGTCGATTGCACTTCCGATCGCGTATCGGGGGACTTGCGGATTTGCGGCCAGGGAACGCCGGACGACTTCCAAAGCACTTTTACCCATTCGCAGATGATCGGAAGACATGCTGCCTGGATGCTTTCGATATCCCACCAGCCGTTCGGGAACGACTTCGATGAAGTAGCGTGCGGCTAGCTTGAGCTTGAAATCGAGGTCTTCGCAGCCTCCAATGCCGGCTGCTGCATATGAGCTATCAAACCCACCTATCGCAAGCGCGCCGGACGAGAAGCGCGCTTCCATTCCCTATATACTTAACATTCAGATGCCGAGCATAGATATATCCTCTTGCAACATCGGAACTGCCAGGGCGAATGATCTCGTCGTCGTCATTGATGATGTAATGCAGCGTATAGACCGCAGCCCAGTGCGAGGGCAACCGCTCGAGAGCGTCACCTGCTTTTCGATTTTCGTGGGGTGCCAGAGATCGTCCGCATCAGGAATGCCACGAATCGACCTGATGATGCCTCGATCCCAGTATTCCTTGCGGCGGCGACACCGCGGTTGGGGGTGGACAGGAGGCGGATCCGTGGGTCTGACGTGGCTATCTGCTCGACGAGTTTTGCCGTGTCGTCCGTGGAACCGTCGTTGACAACGACGATCTCCAGGGCGGCGTAGGTCTTCGCATAGCGGACCGAAGCGTGCGCTCAATGTAAGTGGAAGCATTGAAGGCCGGGATGACTACCGAGACCAGAGGCTGGTCAGAATGAAATGTGTCTGGTCGATCCTCATCTTTATATGAAAGCATTGCAGATCTCTCGCCACGTCATCCAGAAAGATACTTTCGTACAGGTGAAGGGACTGCTTTTTGATTTCTGCCGTTTTCGTACATTCAATTCGGGGCGGGCAAATCCCAGCCGCCGACATTGTTGGAACGCCGTCAACAAGCCTACACTCTAGCTTTGTTCTGCGGGCGCAAACGGACTTTGGTCTGACGTAGACCCTCTACTTTCGTAGAAGAGGGTAGATATGTCAGCCGCACGTTGGCGAACCCTGGAGTTCCAGGCAAGGCGTCAAGATCTGGTCCTCCGACACTTCGTACACGCGGGTCGCGCACAGGGGCCGGCGCCCGACCTCGGTGAGGCATCCGGATCTCGGACCTTAGTTGGGTATGCTTGAGACTGAAGTCCTACACGTGGAACGGCTTGTAGCGGGGAATGTTTTCGATTGGCGACGCCAGAGAGCGCCGCGCCGATTTTGTAGCCGCCCTGGAGACGAAACATGCGTCTGCTCATCGTCGAAGACGAACCGGGAATCGCTCTGGTGATCGAGGACGTCGCGATCGACGCCGGATTCGAAATCATTGGCATCGCGGGGAACATGTCAGAGGCTCTGGAGCTCGGCTCCGAAGCAGACATCGCCATCATCGACGTCCGGCTTGGGGATGGACTCACCGGGCCGTCCATTGCCCGCGCCCTCTTTTCCGGGTTCGGACTTGGTGTGGTGTATTTCACCGTGAACCCCGGCCTTATCGAAAACCCGGAGGGCCGATCTGTCGTCACCAAACCGGCGAGCCCCGAAAGAATAGTGGACGCGTTGTCCATGGCAGCCAAGAACGCAAGAACGCATCGCGTCGCGAGCGGGCCCACCTTCTCCTGAACGCTTGAGGCGCCGTTGATCGGCTTCCTCCCCCGAACCCAATGCTGCCGACACTATTCCTATTGTCGGTCAGGAGATGCACATGCCCGCTCCGCAATCGTATGACGCGCCGCCGTAACTGCTGCTCCGCTCGCCCGTTGTCCTCGGCGCCGGCTTGCGGCAAGGCATTCCGTCAGTGGACGACGGCAATCACGGGAATTCCGGCTTCCTCCGCAGCGTGAAGGAGTGCGGTACGCGCTGCCTTTGCTGGGATATTACCCTGAATGGCATCGAGACATGTTTTTACCGACGCGATGTATTCCTTGCCATCGTCGGTCGGCCATACGGCGACTAGGGCTTCAAGGTCACAACGGTCCCGCTGTCAACAATGATCCAGAGAGTCCGGACCATATCTGCCGCTTCGCGAAGGGTTGCCGAGATATTCGCTTGGGAAAATGTGACGACGCCTTTTGCCACGATATCCAGCCGGACGATTGCATCGTGTTCGGTACCACCTCCAGGGATGCCAGCATGCTCGCGCAGATCGCGCACTGTAGTCATCGCGCGAAGCAACAAGCTCTCGATTCGCCCGCGGTCAGGCGGTCGACTTCTTTCGCCGCCCTCACGAGTTCTGCGACGAACCCCGGGATGCTGCTCGTCTCCGCAGTTATCGTCATCATCCCTCGAATTCAGCGCCGGGCAGCCAACCGCGCGTATAGCCCCTTGCTGATGCATGCCCGGGCGATTGCAAGCTGCTCGCACAGCCGTTCGCGATCCTTGAGCAGAGCATCGATGGTTGCGCGCGGATCCCCTCCGTGCCAAGCCATAGCTGCGTCGACGGGGTTGGATTCCGGTGTCGTACGACGTTCGGCAAGCATGTCGGATCCTAGTCATTTCAGGGAGAGCATGCTCGGAGACAATGTTGCGGGAGCGAACTGCGTGATGCAACGGAGCGCGGATGCGCGAGCATCGAAAAGCTAGACACCAGAACGAGTCGTAGCAAGGATTCGTTGAACGCTGAGCAGGTCACAAGATGCGGCGTGTCCTGAGGCTTGAATTCCCCCTTGCTGCCGGAACAAAGATGAGGACGGGGGGAAACCGATGAAAATGCTGATAATGCTTGCAGTCGGAATGGTGGCGTTCGATGACGTTGCCGCGGACTATCCCACCAATGGCATGCAGTGCGAATTCCTCTAGTTCAGCCCGAGATGATTTTGGCCTGTCAATGCACTGAGCTCGAAGATGGCGCGTTTGCGCGCGTGGCGGCCAGCCCGACGTAAGTGCCGATCAGAACGGTCGCCATCTCCTTTACCGAGCGACAGCCCTCGTTGTAGAGTTCGATGGCGGCATCACACAAAAAAGAGGACGCTTGATCGTCCCACTCCACCTCGTAGTACCGATACCATTCACGGACCGCCTTCGACATCAGCAGATGATCTTCCTGTATGCACTTGGACATGCGTTACCCCAGACATGGAGGTGGCAGGCCTGCGTGGCTATGACTGCTCCGTTACGACCGAGCGGCGTCGCCATATCCCGGACTAGGAAAGACAGGACACCCACGGGGACTGCCTCGTCCGTGGACAGGGCAACGCCGCTCGGTCGTCTAACGGCGACCAATCTCGGCCTCGACCTTCTTCCGTGAGTTTCCAGCGCTCTTCACGGCCTTCTTGACGGCATCTTTCGAGACGCCTTCCTTCGTTGCTTCGTACTTGACCTCGTGATCCTGGCCGCCGGCCACGCGGGCTCGATCCTGTGCGCGGCCGCGGGATGTCGGTGTCTGTGCCATCGGGCTTCTCCTCGGAATGAGCGTCCGCAGTAGAAACTCACAACGATTCCGGTGGTTCCCGGGAGATAGTGGATGATGATGATGCTTTGAAGCGGCTGCGGAATTCCCTAAGCGGTGCCCGCCATTGTGCTGGAGGAAGGTGGTTGCTTAGTCTCGAACTGAACAAATCTCCACCGCTTTCCACTACTGCCAGGCGCAATTCGACCATCGGAGACGGCGGAATCAATTTGGGAGAGAAATTCCGCAAAGCATTGAAAAATGATTCGTTTGGAGTCGGAACGAATCACCCTGACACGTCTTTGAGTCGCGTATTAATGATTCGGAGTATTTGTCATGCCGTCAGGACAGCGTGCGCAGTGGAAAGGCTTTCTGAAGTTCGGTGAGGTAAGCTGCGGCGTCGCTCTCTACACGGCAGCCTCGACCAGCGACCGCATCACCTTCAACACCATCAACAAGGCCACGGGCAACCGCGTCAACCGCATCTTCATAGACAGCGAGACCGAGGATCCGGTGCCGAAGGAAGCCCAGACCAAGGGCTTCGAGATCGAGAACGGCCAGTACATCATCATCGATCCCGAGGAAGTTTCCGCCGCGATCCCTGAGAGCAACAAGACGCTCGAGATCGAGGCGTTCATCCCCTGCTCCGACGTCGACGACGTCTATTTCGACAAGCCGTACTACCTCACGCCCGACAAGATGGGCGGAGACGCGTTCGCGGCTCTCCGCGATGCGATGAAGAAGTCGATGGTCGCGGCCATCGCCCGCACCGTCCTATTCCGTCGAATGCGTACGGTGCTGATACGGCCGCACGGCAAGGGCCTGATCGCCAGCACGCTCAACTACGACTACGAGGTTCGTTCCTCCGAAAAGGCTTTCGAGGAGATGCCCAAGCTCAAGATCCAGGGCGAGATGCTCGATCTCGCCAAGCACATCATCAGCACCAAGAAGGGCGAGTTCGATCCGGCGACCTTCGACGACCGCTACGAAGCCGCCGTCGCGGATCTGGTGAAGGCGAAGCTGGAAGGCAAGTCGCTTCCGAAGCCGAAGAAGGTGCAGGTCTCGAAGCCCAACGATCTGCTGGCCGCGCTCCGAGAGAGTGCTGGGATGATGAAGGCCGCTGACGACAAACCGAAACGCACTGCGGCCAATGCCAATCAAGGCACTGGCAGGCAGCGCGCCGCGCGCGGAGCGGCTTCGAAAGCCGCCTCTTCCGGTGCCGCTCCGCGGCGCAAGGCCAGCTAGGGGGATAGGTCATGGCTCCGAAATATTACTGGAAAGGCTATCTCAAACTCTCTCTGGTCACCTGCCCTGTGGCAATGACCCCGGCTACGAGCGAAAGCGAGAAGGTTCGCTTCCATACACTCAACAAGGAGACGGGCAACCGCGTCGTTTCCCGGTACATCGATTCCGTCACGGGCAAGCCCGTCAAGGACGAGAACGAAGCCAAGGGCTACGCTCGCGGGGAGAACGACTACGTTATCCTCACCGAAGACGATCTGGATGCCGTTGCGCTCGACACGGTAAAGACGATCGACATCGACAGGTTCGTCCCGGCCGACAGCATCGAGTGGATCTACCTTGAGAAGCCGCATTACCTGATGCCGAACGACGCCGTTGGCAACGAGGCATTTGCGGTGATTAGGGATGCCATGAAGGCCGACAAGGTTTTCGGAGTGTCGAAGCTCGTGATGGGCCGCCGAGAGCGGGCGGTCGTCCTGGAACCGCGCGGCGAAGGCATCGTGCTCTGGACTTTGCGTTTCGGCGACGAGGTTCGACCGGAGGAGAATTACTTCGAAGACATCGACGAGCAGGCCGATCCGGATCTCATTCCCCTTGTGCAGCAGCTCATCAAGCAGAAGACCGCGCGCTGGTCTCCGGACATGGTGAGTGATCCAATCCAGGAGAGCCTGCTCAAGATCATCGCTGAGAAGAAGAAGGCGCTGAAGCCGGAAAAGGCGGCGAAGGGGAAGGCGGCCGAAGTCGCTCCGAAGTCCAATGTGGTCAGCATCATGGATGCGCTCCGGAAGAGCGTTGAGGCAGATCTTAAAGGTAGGAAGTCAGGGTAGTCAGATGCACTTGCTGGAAACGAAGATTGTTCACGAGAAAACCGGATGGCGGGTAGACTTTGTCGGCGACGACGGGGAAGCGGTGTCGATCAAGGTGGCGGACGGTCACGCTGCAAGCGAAGACGAGGCCATTGAGCGTGCGAAAGAGGTCATGGTTCAGTTGACGGCATATGGCACGCGTGGCGGCGGCCGGAACATCAACCCGTACGATGCCGCCAGCAATGGAAACTTTGACGACGATGAGCCGTTGCTGGATACGCGGCACTGATCCGCCTTGAGGAAACTCCAGCCTCTCAGCAACAAAAAAGGCCGGGGCGAAACCGCACCGACCTTCCTCATCATCGCCTTCTTACCAGTGCCAGTACATCCGTGGGCAAAAGCATTTCAGCAATGCGGCGTTGCGAGCAGCGAATTCAGCGCTCATCAGCAAGGCCTATGAGAGAGTTCTACCTGTGAAGTGTGTCCGCAACAAGTCTCAACTAGAAAATTACCCGAAGGGATGTGCCAGCCGGCTTCCCGGGCCTGCGTCAGGCCTGGGAAGCCGGCCAGTCGTTTGACGGTTCCTCGACAGCCTCGTCCGATTGGTCGTCTGCGGGATCCGGGTTGCGGTCGTACGCGACCCTCAGGCGGTCGAGTTCATTCTGGATGGCATCGTAGACGTCCGTCACCTTTGCGCCTTTCACCACGAACGTGTCGATGAAATCTTCGAGCTTCAGGCTCAGGTCGTCGCGCCAGTCCTTGGTCATTGCCCGTTCTCCCGCTGAAGGCGAATCCCTCTGCAAAGAAGGCCCCACGTCGGGCAATGTACGGACGGGCGTATGCTTGGAGAAGCGCCCTCGTCGGGTTCGGGATCGGGAAGCGGTTCCTCGCCGGGTATCCGGTCAGGATCGCGCGGTGGCGTGTCGACGGGCGGCGGCGACGGCGGCGGCACAATGGGTTCGTTTGGCACAGACATGGGGTTCCTCCTCGCTGCGAGAACGTGGGAATTGATCCCAAGTTCCGTTGACGCGCGGCCCCTTCAACACCATCTGCTGCGACATGCCCAAGACGAAGACGAAAAGCAAGGAAGGCGACGATCCCGAGCTGATCAGGGAGTGGCCGCTTCCCGTGGTGGCGACCCTCGGATCTGGTGTGAGGGTGAAGGGGATCCTGCAGGAAATCCGCTCGCGACTACCATCCCCGGTGCGGACGTCGCTGGATATGCAGGCAGGCGGGCTCATCCTCGTCATGCCAGAGACTGCGAAGACAGCATTCAAGGCGACGGCATCGGCCGTTTCCAGCGCACTGGACGGCATCGCAGACCTTCCGATCATTCCTCGTGAGATCGAGGATATCCTGACGATCACGGCATCAGAGCGGAAGCGCTGGCTCGAAGACGGTCGCCTGCCCAGCGCCGGAACGCGAACGGTGAGGCTGCAAGGGCGCGCAAGGAAGATCACCTTTCACGTATTCGACCCCCGAGTCGTCGAAGATCTGCTCGACCGTGGCGCCATGGATGAATGGCGAGAGGAGGACGCAGCGGCGAAAGCGGAAAATCGCAGGCGGGCCGCGTATCAGGCGAAGCTGACGCGTTCGCTGAAGAAAAAGGAAAAAGCCAAACAGACTGAACGAGCCGATGAAGCCGCGACCGGCTTGAGCGGATGGGACGAATTCGGGAGCGACGGTCTCCTTCGGTAGGATTGCCGTCAGTGGAAGTTTCGTGCCTTCACTTTGAGCGTATCGATGTGCAGATCTCTGACGAAGATATCCCTCGGCTCGGGCAGAGGCTTCGGTCGATCCCGCGAATCCGAACTTCCGGGAGAGCCATGCGCGAACTCGTCGCCCCTGCCTGTCGGTAGCCTGAAATCAATGTCGCGATCTGCTAGACCGGATAGATCGCCGGACAGGTCGAAGAGCTGCTGTGCAACAAGATGGACGACATCGCCCTCCCTCTGGATCTTCCCATTGATCGCCATCATCGATGATCCGAGCACCACGCGACGGCGCTTTTCGAACAAGGATGGCCAGACCACCAGGTTGGCAGGACCCGTTTCGTCCTCGATGGTGATGAACATCACGCCTTTTGCCGATCCGGGCTTCTGCCTGACCAGAACAAGGCCCGCGGTCATCAGCCAGCGGCCGTCGCGAGCGTTCATCGCTTCCGAGCACGTGACGATGTTCTTCTTCTGCAGATCCTTCCGCAGGAAGGCGAGCGGATGCTCGCGTAGCGTCAGCCCCGTGTGGCTGTAGTCGGCGATGACATTGTGCCCGTCGGTCATCTGCCGGAGCGCGACCTCCGGTTCCTGCTGCTCCGCGATCGCTTTCATCTCGCGCTCGGCAGCGGCCGCGAACAGAGGGAGCGGCTCGTCACGGAGGGCCTTGATCGCCCAGATCGCATCACGTCTCTCAAGTCCCATAGACGGCAGATATGCATCGGCATCGGCGAGCTGCTTCAGAGCCTCGGACGGAACGCCCGAACGCCGCCACATGTCGTCGATGCTCTCGAATACCGTATGCATCCGGGCGGCGACAATCCGAGCGGCATCGGCGGCCGCCAGTCCCTTGACCATCCGCATTCCGAGACGAACGGCATGTCCGTCGCTGTTGACGACGCGTTCGAGCGTGCAATCCCAGCGAGATCGGTTCACGCACACTGGGAGAACTTGCACGCCGTGGTTCTTGGCACATCCGACGATCTGCGCCGGAGCATAGAAGCCCATAGGCTGGGAATTCAGGAGCGCCGCGCAGAAGGCATCCGGATAATGGCACTTCACGAAGCTGGAGGCGTAGGCGATGAGAGCGAACGAGGCCGCATGGCTTTCGGGAAAACCATAGGATCCGAATCCCTCGAGCTGTGAGAAGGTCTTCTCTGCGAACTCTGCGGTGTAGCCATTCTTGACCATCCCGGATACCAGCTTGTCCTTGAACCTCGATACGCCGCCCGTGAACTTGAAGGTTGCCATGCTCTTCCGGAGCTGGTCGGCCTCCCCGCCCGTGAACCCGGCGCAGACCATAGCCACGCGCATCGCGCTTTCTTGGAAGAGTGGCACTCCGAGGGTCTTCCCGAGAACGGCCTCCAGCTCCGGTGTCGGGTATTCGATCTTTTCCTTGCCTTCACGGCGGCGAAGATAGGGGTGGACCATATCGCCTTGGATCGGCCCCGGCCTGACAATCGCGACCTGAACCACGAGATCGTAAAAGGTCTGCGGTCGAAGCCTCGGGAGCATCGACATCTGCGCGCGGGATTCAATCTGGAACGTGCCCAAGGTGTCAGCCTTCCGGATCATCGCGTAGGTCGCTGAATCTTCCTGTTCGATCTTCGCGAGATCGAGATCTTCGTGCTTGTGCTCGCGGATGAGATTGAATGCCTTCGACATGCAGGTGAGCATGCCCAAGGCCAATACATCGACCTTCATGAACTTCAGCGCCTCGACGTCGTCCTTATCCCATTCGATGATCTGCCGATCTTTCATGCTGGCAGGTTCGATTGGCACGAGATCGTCCAATCTGTCGTGGGTAAGGACGAAGCCGCCAGGATGCTGGCCGAGGTGACGCGGCGCGCCCATGAGCTGCTGAGCCAGCTTCAGCGTAAGTACGAGACGGCGGTCTTCAGGGTTGAGGTTCAGCTCGCGGACGTTCCGATCCGAAACCTCCTCCGACCATGACCACATTCCCGACGACAGGGCCTTGATCACGTCCTCGGGCAGTCCGAGCGCTTTGCCGACATCGCGGATTGCGCCCTTCGCCCGATACCGAGTAACCGTCGCGCAGAGAGCGGCCTTCTCGCGGGTGTAGGTCTTGTAGATCCACTGGATCACTTCCTCACGACGCTCATGTTCGAAGTCCACGTCGATATCTGGCGGCTCATCACGCTCCTGAGAAACGAAGCGCTCGAAGAGTAGATCGTTCGTCGACGGGTCGATGCTCGTTATGCCCAGGACATAGCAGACGGCGCTGTTGGCGGCCGATCCCCTACCCTGACACAGGATTCCTTGGGACCGTGCGAACTTGACGATACTGAAAACAGTCAAAAAGTACGGCGCGTACTTCATCTTCTGTACGAGATCGAGCTCGTGACGGATCGTCTTCAGTACATCGGTCGGCAGACCTTCCGGATACCGATGCGGCACGCACTCCCACACATACTGCTCCAAGGACTCCTGCGCCGACTTGCCGGGGACGATCGCCTCTTCTGGATACTGATAGGTGAGCTCTTCCAAGGAGAACCTGCAGCGATCGACGATCTCCACCGTGCGCCTGAGCGCTTCCGGATAGCGCGGGAACAGACGCGCCATCTCGTCGGGAGGCTTGAGATACCGGTCTGCATGGCGCTCGCGCTCGAACCCGACGGTGTCGATTGTGGTGTTGTGCCGGATGCAGGTCACAACGTCTTGTAGCTGCCGCCTGCCCGGCTCGTGGAATAACACGTCGTTCGTGACGACCGTCTTCACCCTGAACTTCGTCGCCATATTCGACAGGTCATGTAGCCGCAACTGATCGTTCGGGCGCCGTCGGAGACAGAGCGAGAGATATGCCCGGTCGCCGAATATCTCCGCCATCTTCCTGAGCTGGACCGCGCATCTCTCGTCGGGCAGATCCGGTAAAAGGATGCCAATCATGCCGTCGGAATACGCAACGACATCATCCAGGTGCAGAATGCAGTTGTTCTTGCCGCCTCGGGACTTACCCAGCGTGATGAGGCGTGTCAGCCGGGAGTAAGCGGCGCGGTCGGTGGGGTAGACGAGGATCGACATCCCGTCCTGCAAATCGAGGCGACAGCCGACGACAAGCCGGATCCCGGTCGACCGCGAGGCTTCCAGCGCCCGAACAATCCCTGCAAGCGAATTTCTGTCGACGATGCCGACGGCATCGATCCCCAGCATCTTGGCGGTCTCGAACAGCTCCTGCGCCGAACTCGCACCCCGCAGGAACGAAAAATGTGTCGTGACCTGCAGCTCCGCGTATCTCATGCGAAGACCCCGTGCACGAACCATTTATGGCTGCCTGTTTCCGTATCGACGCCATCGCCGGACCGGAAGATCCAGAGCCGCTCACCGCCCTCGTCCTCGATCACGAAATAGTCGCGGACCGCCGCCATCTCGGAGTTGCGTTCCCACCATTCCCCGAAAATCCGCTCTGGCCCATCGGCGTTCTTCACCTTCCGGCGCTTGCCCCGCCACATGATCCAGACGGGCGGATGGTCTGGCAGCAGCGCCATCACATCGACCTGGTCCGGCCGCGCCAGCAGGCGGACCGGGCGTCGCCAGTGATTGACCCACGAGGCCTCTACCGGATCGGATGCGGCACCGATCCTCCGGACGGAACGCTCGGGAACGTCGGAAGCAACGGGGGCGACGCGATAGACGCGTTGGCCACGGTTGCCGTAGATGTCGATTAGCGGCGTGAGGTCCACGACCTCGTCTTCGACCAGCAACGACGACTTCTGGGCTTCCTCCAGCGGCTCCGCCATGACCGCCACTAGCGTCATCTTCTCGATACCGAAGCCGGGTTCGATCTTCTCGGTTCTGTCTTTGAATAGCTTCGTCAGCCAGGCGACATCGCGCGCGGGTTTGGCGGTCCCGGCGCGGATGGCTTGCCGGGTGCCGTCGACCGTCTCGACAATAAGGTCGGCGCGACGGACGCCGAGACCCCTTCTCTGTAGCTCATCGACAAGCTGGACGACCAGCCGGGCGACATACTTGTTGATGGTCTCCGCGGCGCCGATGGGTTCAGCGAACGCCCTACTGACTTCGACAAGCTCGGCTGTTCGGATGGGATCGATAGGCTCCGGTGTGCGGCCGAACATTTGGTCGAGGCGGCGGCCGATTTCCGGCCCGAAGCGGAGCGTCAGCGGGGCACGTGGCGTATTGGCGAGTTCGCCGATGGTCTTGAAGCCGAGCGTCCGCAGATCACCGACGATCTTCTCCGGAAGGCGCAGAAGGGAGAGCGGCAGCTTCTCGACCGCCCGAACGGTCTCGCCTCTCGGAACGATAACGGTCTCGCGGCTGATCGCTCTGGCGCACGCGTTGGCGGCGCCCCATGTCTCGGCGATCGCAACCCGCGCCGTCAGGCCCTTAGCGCGGAAGCGGTTGGCGATGCTCGTCAACATGCGCTCCTCGCCGCCCTGCAAATGGTCCGCGCCTTCCGTGTCCATGACGATGCCGTCCGGCGCGTCGATGGCGACGATCGGCGAATACTGGCTCAACGCCCACATGGTAATGCGCTCGAGCGCTGCGGCATCGGCGGCGAGATCGGCGTCGATCATCCGGAGGCCCTGGAAGAGTGCCTGTGCCTTGGCGGCCGGCATGCCCAAATGGACACCAGCCTTCCTGGCTGCGGCGTCAGCGGCCGACACCCATCGCTTGGAACCGCTCTTCGAAATGACGGCGATCGCCTGCTCAACGGGAATAGCGGGATCGGCCCGCCTGATCCTGTCCGTCGGCAGATCGGGAAAAAATATCGATACGACCCTCGGCATCGCAGGCTCCTACTTCGAACTCGGCGCACTCACCCGCTTTCACCCTCATCAATTCCAGAAACCACCTCGCCCGCCCGACGCCCGGAACCGGCAGCTCCTCGCTTGGAATGACGCTCACCCTCCAGCGCGTGGTCGCGGCAGTCGGCTGGCCGAAGTCGCTAGCCTCGGTCTGCCGTCGCCACCGCCGCACCGCGAGCGCCATCGTGCCGGTCTTCTCGGCAGCAAGCTGCAGTCGCCGGGAGGCCGCCATCGGCAGGCGGACGATCTCGCCAATCACCGCGCCGAGACCGCCGTACGAGAGGCCCTCCTCCATGTTGGCAAGGACGTCCTCCTCCTTGTCGGACTCGACGAAGACGACCCGGTTCGGATGCAGACCCGCCTGCGCCAAGGCCGGGAAGAACAGGTCGGGACGTGTCAGGCACCAGACGACCTTGCCTTTGGTACGAGCCGCTATCCCGGCCACGAACGGGGCGGCGGCCGCCCCATCTACGGTGCCCGCCCCGCCGCCAGCACACTCGTGCAGCGCCCCATAGGCCAACCCACCGCCCGGAAGCCGATCGTCGATTTGTGCGAGGCCGAAAGGCAAAACGCCTCGCTTGCGCTGACTGGCGCTTTCCAGGTGCGCAATCTGCTCGCGCAGGCTGTCGAGGACGGCGTTTGAAGCGGCGGCTGAGTTCATGATCTCCCTTTGTCGGCAACCCGTTTTCAGCTTGAGCAACAGTAATATGTTCTGTATTTGTTCTTAAGGCGTAAATGAGTCAATGCGCATGTAACCCGCTGAAGTTGAGCACGGGTGCAAAGCAGAAAAATCGCCAGCGGATTCAATCGGATGGTAAGGAAGGAATATTTTCGGATGCGCCGAACGCGGCTTGTGGACGATGCGATGCCGACACTGAAAGATCACAAGGTGCCGGTGGTCGAACTCATCTGCCTCCTCTGCGATCGCCATAGTGCGCTTGAGCGGAAAACGTTGGTGAAAGCGTTTGGCGCAAGCGTCACCTTCGCGGAAATCCGCCGGCGCATGGCCATGGGCTGCGAGCGGATGCAGACGACCAAGGGTGACAAGTGTGGGGCATACTTCCCATGTTTGAGTCATGGTCTCGCTGATGGAAGCTAGATAATGACAGACGAAGACAACCGCGAACGGCCGCGCAAGATCGTGCATGTCGACATGGACGCCTTCTACGCATCGGTCGAGCAGCGCGACAATCCGGAGCTGCGAGGTGTGCCGGTTGCTGTCGGCAGTCCTGCTGCCCGCGGGGTCGTAGCGGCCGCCAGCTACGAGGCACGCAAATTCGGCGTCCATTCCGCCATGCCGTCGGTGACTGCGCAGCGGAAATGCCCCGATCTTGTCTTCGTCAAACCCCGCTTCGACGTCTACAAGGCCGTCTCGCTGCAGATCCGCGCCATCTTCGCCGAATACACGCCGATAATCGAGCCATTGTCGCACGACGAGGCATATCTCGACGTCACTGAAAATCTCAAAGGCATGGAGATCGCCACTGAGATCGCCGCCGAAATCCGCGCCAGGATCAAGGCAGCGACAGGACTGACCGCATCCGCCGGCATTTCGTACAACAAGTTCCTCGCCAAGATGGCATCCGACCAGAACAAGCCGGACGGCCAGTTCGTCATCACGCCGAAGAACGGTCCAGCCTTCGTCGAGCGCCTGCCCATTAAGAAGTTTCACGGCGTCGGGCCGGCGACGGCCGAGAAGATGTATCGGCTCGGGATCGAGACCGGAGCGGACCTCAAGGAGAGAACGCTCGACTTTCTCGTCGAACATTTCGCAAAGTCGGGGCCGTATTTTTATGGCATCGCCCGCGGCATCGACAATCGCCAGGTCAGACCGGACCGGGTGCGGAAGTCCGTCGGTGCGGAAGACACTTTCTCTGCGGACATCCATTCTTATGGACCCGCGCGCGAAGGGCTTCAGACGCTGATCGAAAAGGTATGGGGCTATTGCGAGGCCAATGAAATCGGTGCCAAGACGGTGACGCTCAAGGTCAAATATGCCGACTTCAGCCAGATCACCCGCAGCAAAACCGTTCCGGCACCTCTGTCCGCGATCACCGATCTTGAGGAGGTGGTCGACCTGCTCCTCGCGCCAATTTTCCCGCCGCGAAAAGGCATACGTCTGCTCGGCGTGTCGCTGTCTTCGCTGGAACGGAGGAGGCTTGAAACGACGCCGCAGTTGCGGCTGGCGCTTTAGACGCCGAGGAATGGCTGGAAGGGATCCCCACGGGACAGTGTGAGAAACGAACACTCCAGCTTTATGGAAGCCATCGAACCAAAGTTCCCCATCGCCTGGTAAGGCACATAACTGCACGGTATTGCGGGCATAGACAGTGGCATCGAACGTGTCGGGCTTCTGCTGCGCTATGACTGCACCTTCTTCCACCCTGCCAAGCTGGGCGAGACAGGCCGCCTGGTTCAACCTGAAAAAATATGGCGGATTGCTGAGGGTTCCCGATGCTGCCAGGGCAGCGCCAAGTAGTAGCAATCACCTGCGACAGCGAACTACACAGATGTAACCTACACCTTGCAAATCAGCGTTTCGGGAAAGGCACCACCGCTGCAAGGTCGAGGGCCGCATTGATTTCCGTCGCCAGTTCCTCGACGAGTTCGGTGTATTCGACGCTGCGGCTGTCACGACGCGGATCGGGAGAAGACTGCCATTTCCTGTACTCGGCTTCTGGCGTAATCGGCGCAAATGTCCCTGAAGCTTTGGTTGCGGGCCAGCAGCTCGTCGATCGCCTGAGTGCGGTCAGGAAAGCGGTTTTTGACAGCAGTCCCGTTGTCAGCCATCAGCTTGTTTTCCTCCTTGTATGCTTACACAATAACACTACTGCAACGCCTGCCTAACAGGACATTACCTTGGATAGGCCGGGATAGGGGAGTGTGTTACTGTAACATACGGGGAATAGGCGGGTGACTCTGGGGAGAGGAGCGGGCCGTGCTGACAACAACAGACGTCAAAGACCACAAGCTGCCCTGCGAGGAGGAGATTCGCGCCCAACTGCACCGCATCATCAACAGTACCGAGTTTCCGAACGTCGGCCGCGGAGCCGCCTTTCTCAGCTTCATCGTGGAAGAGACGCTGGCCGGGCGTGCGAGCCGCATCAAAGGCTACGCCATCGCTCTTGAGGTCTTCAAGCGTGACGAGAAGTTCACGCAAGAGGACCCCGTCGTCCGGATCCAGGCCGGACGGCTCCGGCGCGTGCTCGAACGCTACTACCTCACTGCCGGGCAGGCGGATCCGATACGCATCGGCATTCCGAAGGGCGGATATGCCCCGGTTTTCACATGGAGCGTCCCCGCATCGATCGAGCCGGAGCATGACGAGGCGGGTTCTGCAGAGGGAATTGAGCGCCACATTCCTGTCAATCAGTCGTGGTGGATCGCGCAGTGGCGGACAGTCTCCGGCCTCGCCGCCGTCGCTTTCATCTTGGTGGCCGCGGCCTACTGGATCTCGCGCCCTGCTTTCGCTCCGGCTGACGAAGCGACCGTCATCGGACCTGACGAGCCGACCTTGGTTATCGCCCCGTTCGCCGATCTGGGGGAAGGGCCGCAGGCCAAGCTCTATGCTCGCGGTCTCACCGAAGAACTACTGACGTCATTGCCACGCTTTAAGGAAATCAAGGTGTTCGGGCGCGAGACCTCGAACGGGCTGCTACCGGATGTTGACGTCAGGCAGGTCCGCGATCAGATCGGCGCTCGCTATCTGTTGTCAGGCGGCGTCAGAGTGGCCGGAGACCACATGCGTGTGACCGCTCGTCTTGCAAACACCAGCGACGGCGCGATCCTGTGGTCGCAGATCTACGACAACGACCTGCGCTCCCGTGACCTGTTTGCGCTCCAGACGGATGTGGCGAGCCAAGTCGCCACAGCCGTCGCGCAGCCGTACGGCATCGTGGCCCAGGCCGATGCCGCCCGCCCACCGCCGGACGATCGCGGCGCATATGAGTGCACCTTGAGTTTCTACGACTACCGCGCCGAAGTCAGCCCGGAACGCCATGCTGTCGTCCGCGACTGTCTGGAAAGTGCGGTGGCCCGCTATCCGACCTTTGCAACGGCGTGGGCGATGCTGTCTCTCATCTATCTCGATGAGGGAAGGTTCAAATTCAACCCCCGCGCAGCCGCCATCAGCCCATTGGAGCGGTCGCTTCAGACGGCACGGCAGGCGGCACGGGCCGAACCCGGCAACACCCGTGCCCTCCAGGCCTTGATGACTGCGTTGTTCTTCAACCGGCAGCCGGAGGATGCGATCCGTGTCGGTGAGCAGGCCTTGGCGATCAATCCAAATGATACCGAATTCATCGGAGAGTTCGGACGGATCCTCTGCCTAACCGGACAATGGGAGCGCGGCGCGGTGCTTCTCGACCGTGCCGTCGCACTCAATCCGGGCGGCGGGGGCTTCTACCGAGGATCTCGCGCCCTGGCCTCCGCCATGCTGGGGGACCACCGACGCGCGGTGCAGGAGATCAGACAGGCCGACGCACAGGCGTTCCCGCTTTTTCATCTGGTTGCGGCGATGATCTATGCGGAAGCGGGGATGGAGATGGACGCGCGTCGGGAAGGTGAGATCTTCGTAAAGATGATGCCTGGGTTCCTGCCCAACGTCGTAGCCGAGTTGAAGTGGCGCAACATGCCGCCCGACGACCAGTCCCGTTTCCTGGCTGCGATGCGCAAGGCCGGCATGGCGGTTCCGGATAATGCTGAATCCACGGTCAAACCATCAACGGCGGCCTCGGACCTTCAGCCCCGCTGAGGTCGAAAGCTACACGGGTGATACCTGATGTTACATGCGCCTTCTAGCGAAGGCGCGTAGTCTCTGACGGCTGCCCGATGACCGGGCAAGGCATGGGAGGGCATATGATGAGCACGACGATGCGAAATGCCACGCGCGCCGCAAGGAACGGACTGCTGTCGACGGCACTCGCCGTCTTCATGTCATCGACCGTGGCGCATGCGGGTGAGGCGGAGGCCAAGAGCCTCCTCAAAGCGATGTCGGACTATCTGGCGGCGCAGAAGGCGATCTCGTTTTCCTACGACGGCGATCTTGAGATCGTAACCAAGGATCACCAGAAGCTGCTTCTGGCAAATTCCGGCAGGATCGACCTCGGACGCCCGGACAAGGTCCGTGCGACACGCAAGGGCGGGTTTGCCGATGTGGAGATGAGCTTCGACGGCAAGACGGTCACTCTTTTTGGAAAGGACGCCAACGCCTACACCCAGAAAGAGCTTCCCGGCTCGGTCGAAAACCTGATCGATGCGCTGCGCGACAAGCTTGGCCGGCCGTTACCCGCCGCCGACCTGCTGCTCCCGAACGTCTATGAAGAACTGATGAAGGACGTGACCGACGTCAAGGATCTTGGCAGCGGCGTGATCGGTGGCGTCGAATGCGACCACCTGGCATTCCGTACCCCCGAAGTGGACTGGCAGATCTGGATCGCGCAGGGAGACCAGCCTTATCCCTGCAGGTACATCATTACGTCGACAAAGGTCGATCAGGGGCCGCAGTACAGCATCCGCATCTCCGACTGGAAGACCGGCATTGACGTTGTGGCCGCCGATTTCACGTTCGATAACAAGACCGGGGCGAAACAGGTCAGCATGGAATCCCTTCCGGATATCGATGACCTGCCAGCTCACTTCGCAATGGGAGAAGCCAAATGAACGTGTCACGGAAATTGAAAATTGCGTTGTTCGCCGTGGTCGTCGGCCTGTTCAGTCTGGAGGCTGGCGAGCAGGTTTCCTTCCCCGGCGTGTCCGGCTTCGTTTCGAGCGCCGAGGCCCGCGTCGGCCGTCCGCTCACGCCTGTGAGCGTCGCTGGTGTAGCGCGCCGGACAACAAGGCGATGTGTGAGCGGCGTATACAACTGCTGACCTGAGTGAGCGGCCGCCGGGCGAGACCCCGGCGGCCGTCCATCGACAAACGAGCTTTCCCTTGGAAGTGTAGTTTCCGGCGGATGCAGATGCCCGCTTGAATCGGTTTTTCTCGGCCGCCCACCTGCAACCATTTCGTCCAGCCGTTAAGTTTGGAAGAGCAGATAGAGGAGAACACGTCATGACAGATGATACGGACGGCGGTCAGCGGCGCATGAGCCGCCGCGACGCCCTCAAGACGGCGGGTCTGGCCGGAGCTGCGGTTCTGTCGACGACCGCGGTGGCATCGGCGCAGGCGCAAGAGGAGGCTGTGACCGCAAGGAACCCGTACGGCGGCGTGCCGAGCGGCGGGATCACGCTGCCACCTTATTACCGACCGACGCCCTATCTCGTCAGCAACAACATCTACTATCCAGGCCAGGAGCAGGTCGGCCCCGACGAGATGCGGATCTCGTTCATTGGCAGTACGCCCATCCCGGTCACGAAGACGCAGGCCGGCACCTGCATCATGATTGAACTTGGCAACGGCAACCGGTTCTTCTTTGATTTTGGCTCGGGCTGCATGCGCAACATCATCGCGATGGCCGTGCCGTTGCAGACGGTCAACGACATCTTCTTCACCCACCTCCATGTAGATCATTATGCGGACCTTCCGTATCTCTACGCGTTCGCGCCGTGGATGGGGCGTTGGAAGCCGTTGCGCGTCCATGGGCCATCGGGCCGGACGCCGAAGGACGGCATCAAGCACATGATCGATGGCATGAAGATGATGACCCATTGGCACACGGACTCCTTCAACGCCCTCCCGATCGGCGACGGCTACGAGATCGAGGTCAACGAGTTCGACTTCCGCGACGACAACGGCATCTGCTACGACAAGGATGGTGTTGTCATTCGCCATTGGCGGCGCGCGCATACGAAGGACGGTGCCTCGGCCTACAGGCTTGATTGGAACGGGCTGTCGTTCGTCTGGACCGGCGACGGGCGGCCGGACGAACTTTCGCTGGAACTGGCCAAGGGTGTGGATGTCTTCGTGACCGAAGTTCAACCGGACACCGCCAATCTCCAAGCGTTGAAATTCGGCATGCCGCCAGTCATGGTCACCAATACGATCGACCAGGCCCACAGCCCACATTACGCAGTCGGCTATATGTTCGACAAGATTCAGCCGCGTCTCGCCATGGTGACGCATCTGAGCTACGACGAGGAGCTGATCCCGGAGATCACCGCCGGAATCCGCACCCACTATAGCGGACTGTTCCAGTTCGGCGCGCCCGACGTCGTGGTCGTCAATGTCACGAAGGACGCCGTCTGGACGCGCAAGGCTGCGCTTCCCGAAGCGGGCAACATGGCGCGTCCGAGCCCGAAGGAAGCCATCGGCCTGTTCGACCTCAGCCCGGCGAATCTAAAGGTCAAATTTCCAAATCCACGGCATACCGTCGCCGACGTGCAGGAGCAGGCCGTCCGCGATCGGGAGATCGATCCGAAGAAGTACTATCCATCCGACGTGTATCGCGAGCCGCAGCCGAACTTCCCGCAGGACTTCACGATCGATGTCCGCGAGATAGTTCTCATGAAGGCAAAATCGGCACAGGCGAAGCTCTCCACCAAGAGTGCGGAGATTCAGGCAATCATCGATGCGATCGAGGCGGTAAAATAGGGCTGGCAATCGCGGCATCAGCATCTGTCTGGAAACTCCGGAAGGAAATCAAGATGACGTCAACCAACCAACCCGGCACGAACGCCGTCCCCCTGACGGTTCTCACCGGCTTCCTGGGCGCTGGAAAGACAACGCTTTTGAACCGCATTCTTTCCGGCGACCACGGCCTCCGAGTTGCAGTGCTGGTCAACGACTTCGGGTCGATCAATATCGATGCCGAACTCGTGGTCGGCATCGAAAGCGACGGGGATGTGATCAATCTCGCCAACGGGTGTGTCTGCTGCAACATTCGTGAGGATCTGGTCACCGCGGTCACGCAGGTGATGGCCCGTCCCGAACAGCCCGAATATATCCTGCTCGAGGCGAGCGGGGTGGCCGACCCGTCCGGTATCGCGCTGACCTTCATGGACGAGGACATGCGGGACCGCATCCGGTTGGACAGCATCATGTGCGTCGTTGACGCGGAGCAGATCTTCGCGGCGCCTGAGATGATGGAACTGAAGCTTCGCCAGGTGGCGTTCGCGGATCTGCTCATTCTCAACAAGGTCGATCTTGTCGCCCCCGAACAGATCGGCCGGATCAAGGCCTGGCTCGACGACCGCTTCCACCGATACCGGCTCGTCCGGACATCCCTCGGCAACGTGCCCCTGGAGATCCTGCTGTCGGTCGGTCGTTTTGATCCCTTGCAGCTCGAAGCCATATCCCCGATTGAGGATTCTGGTCATTCTCCGGACTGTCGCGATCACAATTGCGGACATCGCCTACACTATCACAGGCAAGACCACGCGCAGGTCTTCAGCACGTGGAGCTACGAGACGACAGAGCCGCTGTCGCTCGAAGCCGTGCGGGAGGCGGCGCAGAAACTGCCCGCCAGCATCTATCGATGCAAAGGCTTCCTCCACACTGTCGAAGAACCGGGCCGCCCGGTCATCCTCCAGGTCGTCGGCAAGCGGGTGGATATCGTGGTCGGGGACGAATGGAACGGCCGGGAACCGCAGTCCCGCATTGTCGCCATCGGAGCGCATGATGGAACGGATGCAGCGGCACTGCGCCAGCTCTTCGACCGGTGCCATGTAGAGCCGCCGCAGGTGTTCGCGCCGCCCGCGGCCTCCAGTCGGATGTTTGCCCTGTCCTAGAAGTGGAACGACAATCGGGTGAACAGCCCGTGCTGCGTGGCATCGTAGCGGAAGCCGTCGTCGCTGTAGTCGGTATAGAGCGCCCGGTAGCCGAAGGACGATGAGATCGTGTCGGTCCAGTTGTAGCCCACCGTTGCCATTCCCTGCAGGGTGAGGTCCGAAGCAATGCCGAACCCGCCCACATCGGCCATCACATCGACGAACCATCGGTCATTGATGTCGTAGTGCAACGCCATGCCGACGATCGGATCGACCCAGCTCTGCGACCCGCTTCGATTGGTTCCCGGAAAGAAGAGGCATCGGCTTGTTGAGCCGAGCCTCGCGCAGTTAGCGTGCGTGCATGGGCGTCGGCGTTCCCGTACCTGGCCCCGCCATTTCGATTACTCGACATCGTCGCCGGGTGTCGGACCGAGGGCGCGGGTTGCGAACGAACGACTTGTCTGCCCGCTTGATCGACCACTGACCGGAACCTCATTGAACGCGACTCCGTGCGCAGCGATCTCCGCTGACGGAAAAGTTGCAAATCGTCGATGTTAAATCCAGTCCGATGCTCTCCGACGCCTACGATCGCGTCTACAGCAATGGTCATCGCGACGGACGGATCGAAGCACTCATCATGATGTCCGGCCCCAAACGCAAGACTATCAACGACACCGGCACGAAGGACTCGCACAACTGTTCACGGATCATCCAATGCCTTATTGATGGCCGCAATCAGCGCGGCTCCGGAAAATTGCTTCTGCAGATAAGCAACGCATCCCACCTTTTCGGCCTCCGCCTTGACGGAGGCGGTTTCCAGTGCCGTGATGAAAATCACCGGAAGGGTTGTGCCCTCGGCCTTCAGCCTGCGTTGCAGATCGATGCCGGACATGCCACCGAGGTCGATATCAAGGACAAGGCAATCTATCGCTGTTTTGGGATCGCGAGCGAGAAAGGCCTCGGCGGATGCATACTCCATGGCCAGAAAACCGTAGGCGTTGAGCAGCCGCCCGAGGCTGCGCCGTAGGCTTGCATCATCATCGACGACAGCGACCGTGCGGCGAAGGTTCTCCACCTCATGCCCCCTCTTTCGAACATATGAGAGACTAACGGTTGCCGGTCAAATTAGGCCGCTTGGAGGTCGATTGATATTGTCCTAAGGGGAAGGACATCGGATCACCCCACCGGCGATGCCGTATCCTGGTCGATGAGACCGATACTCGCGGCGATCAACACGGCCTCGGCCAGCGAGCGTACGCCAAGCTTTTCCATGACCTGATGGCGATGCACCTTCACCGTACGCTCCGAGACGCCGAGCGCATGAGCGATCTGCTTGTTGAGACGGCCGCGAATGAGGAGACCGAATACTTCGACCTCGCGCGGACTAAGTCCCGCCACCAGCGCCCGCTGGGCTTGGAGGCGGTCGTGTTCGGCCTTCTGCCTTTCATATTGGATGAGAGCGCGATCGATCGCCTCCATCAATGCAGCCGCGGTCGAACTTTTCTCCAGAAAGTCCCTGGCGCCCGCCTTCATCGCCTCGACGCTTGCCTTGATGTCTCCTTCCCCCGTCAGGAACACGACAGGCATTAGCGGCGCCAGCTCGCACAGCCGGTTTTGGATCTGCAGGCCGGACTGGCCAGGCATCCGGAGGTCGAGAAGAACGCAGCCCGGCTCGCAAGCGGAAAGCCGGGCGAGAAACTGGTCTCCGGATTCATGGGCTTCGACCCTGAGGCCGTGTGCGGAAAGCAGCCTCGCGGTCGCCGTCCGGTAGGATTCATCGTCATCGACGATATGGACAACCGGTTTCATCTCGATTGCTCCTCCCTGTGAGCGAGAGGCAGGGCCACGCAAAAGACCGCGCCTCCTTCGGGGCGGTTGCCGGCACAGATGGTACCGCCATAGGTCTCCAGAATGGCGCGGGCTATGGACAGACCCAGCCCCGTGCCCGCCTGCTTGGTGGTATAGAACGGCTCGAAGATGCGGATCAGCCTTTCCTCGGGAATGCCATCTCCAGTGTCGGAGACCCGAAGCTCCGCCTTCTCGTTCGCCAGTCCCGTCGCGAAGGTAAGCGTTCTCCCGGCCGGGACGGCGTTCAGCATGGCGTCCATCGCGTTGGTCGCCAGATTGAGAATAACCTGCTGTACGTGAACCTTATCGGCACGCACCGGCAGCTCGCCCGGCGGCTGTGTTGAGGTCAGCGTAATTCCGCGCCGTTCCGCCTCGCCGTGAATGATGTGGATCGCGCTCGACGTGACATCGTTCAGATCGAACTCCTGCCAATCGATCTCGCTTCTCTTCTTGAGCAACCCTCTCATTCGGCTGATGATATCGCCCGCTCGCTGATCGTCTTCCTGGATGTCGAGGAGAATCTGCTGAATCAGTTCGTGATCCGGGTTCGCGCTTCGCAATAGCACCGAGGCTGCCTCGGCATTGTTTCGGATGGCCGAAAGGGGCTGGTTCAGTTCGTGAGCGATGGACGAGGATAACGCGCCGGCTGTCGCGGACTGGTTGAGATGAACGGCTTCCAGCAAATGAAGTCGCGCGCTGCGCTCGGCGACGCGGCGCCGCCGCCGCTCGAGCAGCAGCACCGAGATGATGCTGGCTTGCGCCAGCAGGAGGCCGCTCGCCGCCACCAATATGACCCAATGTTCCTCCCAGAGGCTTTTTTCCCGGTACATCGGGACCGTGCCCGGCGGCAGATCCTCCTCGGCAAGCCCCCAACGCCGGAGTTGCCGGACGTCGGCGATATAAGTCTGGGGCGCTTCGAGATCCGATACCGGCTTGCCCGCGATCGCATCGATGACGAGGTCGCCGACGGTCCGGCCCAGCGCGTCGAACGTGACGGTATTGCCGCCGACGACGCCATGATCGATGTAGGTCTGGTAGGGTCCGTAGACCGGCGCGCTGGCGGTTGCCGAGATCTGTCTGATCGCGTCGCGCGGAACGAAGTTGCGCCCTGTCTTATCCTTGAAGACCGTCAATGCTATGATGATGCTGTCGGGCGGCACGCGGGACGCGCGTTCGACGAATTCGTCGATCGTCAGATCTTCCAGATAGGTCGTCGTATCAAAGGATTTGGAGAACTGTTTCAAATCCGCGCGGGTCGTCGTCAGCCAGCTCCGGTCGAAGTCGGACGAGCCTCCGACGATGTAGAGGTGGCGGGCATGAGGCTGCAGGCCGCGGGCCATCTCGGCCGTCTTCAGAATGTTGAATGTCGAGAAGGCTCCGATCACGTCATCCGGCAAAGCGATCTTCTCGGCGGTGGCCGTGCCGAAACCGGCGGCGACGATTTTCGCGCCCGGAGCGATCGTGCCGTGGTTCGCGACGATGAAGCTGGCCGACTCCCTGCCGAAAGCCACGACCACGTCGGGGCGGCGCGCGGCGTATTTCTCGCCCAGATATCGGGCCATGCGCGCGACATGCTCGCCTTCCGGAAAGCGGGAGAGATCCAGGAACTCGGAAAACAGATCGATCTTGCCGTTGGTCGCCTCCAGCAGACGGCTTCGCAACGCCTCTCCGGCAGCGGTCGTCGCCGCGATCCTCTCGTCATAGGGATAAAGAACGAGGACGCGGGGAACCCGGCCAACGATGGCAATCGAGGCGTCGGAGGCTGCGGCATGGCGACTGGACGCACCCAGGACGGCCACCGCCAACAAAAAGGCAGTGCAGCATAGTCGACCTGACCATTCGCCCAAGCCCATCCGCTTTCCCCCAAAGCCGGGCAACAATAACAGCTTCCCGCTGCGCCGTCATCTGCGCATCACTACTGTCGATTGCCACCGCATGAAGAGATTCCCTAAAGTACAATATCGGGCGAAGGCAGCATTCGCTAAAGTTCAGCGGGCCGGGGCAGAGATGCGGCCGACTTCGCAACCCCGCCGGAGGCAGCTCCGGCAGGATCTTCATTTTCAAGGCAGTCCAGTTGAATCGACGCATGCAATCGCCGCGCTTTGCCGCGAGTGGCTTCGTCACTCAACCGGACGTCGACGGAGGGATTTGAAATGAACAGCAGAATCCTTATCCGCTGCATCGGAGTACTGGCTTCATCCACCGTTTTCTGGTGCGCAGCCTCGCCCGTGCAAGCGCAGGACGCCCAACGAAAGCCCAACATCCTGTTCATCGTTTCGGATGATACCGGCTACGGCGATCTCGGCCCCTATGGCGGAGGTGAAGGTCGCGGGATGCCGACCCCGAACATCGACAAGTTGGCAGACGATGGGATGACCTTCTTTTCCTTCTATGCCCAGCCGAGCTGCACGCCCGGCCGTGCGGCCATGCAGACGGGACGAATTCCGAACCGCAGCGGCATGACCACAGTGGCGTTTCAGGGCCAGGGTGGTGGCTTGCCCGCGGCCGAATGGACGCTTGCGTCCGTTCTAAAACGCGGCGGCTATCATACCTATTTCACTGGCAAGTGGCACCTCGGCGAGGCGGACTACGCGCTTCCGATTGCGCAGGGCTACGACGAGATGAAGTATGTCGGCCTCTATCATCTCAATGCCTACACCTATGCCGACCCGACCTGGTTCCCGGACATGGATGCGGAAACCCGCGCTCTGTTCCAGAAGGTGACGACGGGCTCGCTGTCCGGCAAGGCCGGCGGCGAGGTAAAGGAAGACTTCAAGATCAACGGCCAGTATGTCGATACGCCCGTGATCGACGGCAAGGAGGGCGTTGTCGGCATTCCGTTCTTCGACGGCTACGTCGAGAAAGCGGCACTGGGCTTTCTTGATGAAGCCGCGAAGACGCCCGATCAACCTTTCTTCATCAACGTCAATTTCATGAAAGTGCACCAGCCGAACATGCCGGCCCCGGACTTTCAAGGAAAATCGATCTCGAAGAGCAAGTATGCGGACTCCGTCGTGGAGCTCGATACACGTATCGGCAGGATCATGGACAAGCTGCGTGAGACTGGCATGGACAGAAATACGCTGGTTTTTTACACGACCGATAACGGCGCTTGGCAAGACGTCTATCCGGACGCGGGCTACACACCATTCCGCGGCACGAAAGGCACCGTGCGCGAAGGCGGCAACCGTGTTCCCGCGATCGCTGTCTGGCCCGGCAAGATCAAGCATGACGTGAAAAATCACGACATCGTCGGCGGCCTCGATCTGATGGCGACCTTCGCCGCGGCTGGCGGCGTGCCGCTGCCCACCAAGGACCGCGAAGATAAACCGATCATCTTCGATAGCTACGATATGACCCCCGTCCTGCTGGGGACCGGAAAATCGGCCCGCAAGAACTGGTTCTACTTCACCGAGAACGAACTGACGCCGGGCGCTGCCCGCGTCGGCAATTACAAGGCCGTGTTCAACCTGCGCGGCGACAATGGGCAGGCCACGGGCGGTTTGGCTGTTGATACCAACCTTGGCTGGAAGGGCGCTCAGTCCTACGTCGCCATCGTGCCGCAGGTGTTCGATCTGCTGCAAGATCCGCAAGAACGCTACGACGTCTTCATGAACAACTACACCGAACACACCTGGACACTGGTCTCCATCTCCGCGGCGATCAAGGATCTCATGAAAACCTACGTCGAGTACCCCCCGCGCAAGCTGCAGAGCATGGGTTACGACGGTCCGATCGAACTCTCCAAGTATCAAATGCTGCAGTCGGTTCGTGAGCAACTCGGCAAGGAGGGGGTCAATATCACGGCTCCGACCGGAAACTAGGTCCTTGGCAGCCCCGGAGCGATCCGGGGCTGCCGTATATCTCCGATTGCACGATCGCTGCAAGTTGATCGATGGGAGGCGTTGCGATGATTTCGGCACGTAATTTCCTGCATTTTTCCCGAGGCGTCGCGCTCGCCGCCGCGGTATGCTTTTTTGCCGCGACGCTGGCGGTCGCCCAAACGGACGCGCTGCCTTCGTGGAATGACACGGCACCGAAGCAAGCGATCATCTCTTTCGTCGAGCAGGTGACGAAACCGGGTTCAGCCGACTTCGTTCCGGAAGCGGAGCGTATCGCCGTGTTCGACAATGACGGAACCCTTTGGGTCGAACATCCGATCTATACGCAGCTCGCGTTCGCCCTTGACCGAGTGAAGACGCTTGCTCCGCAACATCCGGAATGGAAGGAAACGCAGCCGTTCAAGGCGGTGCTCGAAGGCGATATGAAGGCGCTCGCGGCGTCCGGCGAAAAGGGCCTTGTCGAGCTCATCATGACGACACATGCCGGAATGACCACCAGCGATTTTCAGAAGATCGTGACCGATTGGTTCGCTTCGGCACGCGACCCCAGATTCAAGCGGCCATACACCGAACTCGTCTACCAGCCGATGATCGAGCTTCTCGCCTATCTCCGCGACAATGGCTTCAAGACTTTCATCGTTTCAGGCGGCGGCGTCGAGCTGATGCGGCCCTGGGCGGAAAAGGTCTACGGCATCCCACCAGAGCAGGTCGTCGGTTCGTCGATCACGACCGAGTTCAGGATGCAGGACGACACGCCGACCCTGTTTCGGCTTCCTGAAGTCAATTTCATCGACGACAAGGCCGGCAAGCCCGTCGGGATCAACCAGCATATCGGCCGGCGGCCGATTGCCGCCTTCGGCAATTCCGACGGAGATCTCGAAATGCTGCAATGGACGACCATGGCCGGTGGACCCGCCAGGCTCGGCGTGCTGATCCATCATACCGATGCGGAGCGCGAATACGCCTACGACCGAGACACCGAATTCGGCCGCCTCGACAAGGCGCTGGATGCGGCCTCCATCGCCGGCTGGACCGTCGTCGATATGAAGGCCGACTGGAAGCAGGTGTTCAAGGACTAGGGGAAATAAGCCGAGTATCGGAGCCTCGCACGATGGCGCCGTGACTTTCTGGAACGTCGACAGGGAGCGATTGAGTGGCAGCGTCTGTTCGATCAGCAGCGGCGAAGGGAGTGACCGCCCTGCTTTTCCTCTTGCTCGCCTTTGCCGGGCACAGTCTTGCGAGTGACGCCCTCTCGCCGACCACCGCCGACCCACGAATATCGATCCACGACGGTTTCGTCGACGAAAGGACGTGCTCAGCCTGCCACGCCGATCAGGTGGCTGCTTTTTCGAAGTCGCATCATGCGAAGGCCATGGCCTTGGCCGACGACGAAACGGTGCGCGGCGATTTCGACAATAGCAGGTTCGAACATGACGGCGTGGTCACGACCTTCACCCGCCGCGACGGCCGCTTCTTCGTGAACACCGAGGGTGCGGACGGCGGCAAGGCCGAGTTCGAAGTCAAATATACCTTCGCCTACGAACCGCTGCAGCAATACCTTGTCGACATCGGAGGCGGACGGCTGCAGGCTCTCGATATCGCCTGGGACACGGCCAGACGGCAATGGTTCTGGCTGGGCGACGCCACCCCCGCCAAACCGGGCTCGACCTATCATTGGACAGGTCCTTTCTACCGCTGGAACCGCACCTGCATCGACTGTCATTCGACCGATCCCCAGGCGAGGTTTCAACCGCGGACGAACGAATACAGGTCGACTTACGTCGCCACCAGCATCGGCTGTCAGTCCTGTCACGGCCCAGGCGCCAGGCACGTCGCTTTGGCGCGAGCGACCGATGTTTCATCTCCAATGACGGATAGAGGCTTGCCGAAGGTTGAGGCGAGCACCTGCTTCGCCTGCCATGCCAGGCGTACCAGGCTGCTGGACGGTTATCAGCCGGGAAAGCCCTTTCTCGACTATTTCTCCCCTGCCCTGCTCCGACGGGATCTTTATTTCCCGGACGGGCAGATACGCGACGAAGTCTTCGAATATGGCTCGTTTCAGCAAAGCAAGATGGCAAGGGCCGGTGTGACCTGCCTCGACTGTCATCGGCCGCACGATGCCGGCCTCAAGGCCGAGGGCAATGCGCTGTGCACGCAATGCCACGCCGAGACAAAGCCGGAGCGCTTCGTCGATCAGGACCCGAGCGGCGTGTTCGACACGCCCGCGCACACTGGCCATCAGGCCGGTTCGACCGGAGCGCAATGCGCCAACTGCCATATGCCGGAGCGCACTTACATGAAGGTCGACCCGCGCCGCGACCACTCCTTCGTCATCCCCCGGCCGGACCTGTCGGCGAGCCTCGGAACGCCAAATGCGTGCACGACCTGTCACGCCGGCGGAACCGATGACTGGGCGGCCGAAACAATGGACAAATGGTACGGAACGCAATGGCGCAAACGCCCGTCGAGCGCCCGTGCCTTCGCCGGAGCCGCGAACGGCAAACAAGCCGCGGTGGAGGCTCTACGCGCGCTTGTCAGCGACCGTGACCAGGCGGGAATTGTCAGGGGCAGCGCCATCGCCGCGATGAGCGGGATCGGCGGGGAGGATATCAGCATCGACATTCGAGCGGCCGCGGCCGATGCGGATCCACTCGTCAGGCTCGCCGCCGCGGAAGCGGCCGGCAACATTCCGCCGGAGCAGAGGCTCAAGGCGATCGGCGACCTGGTGGGCGATGAAACGCGCGCGGTTCGCGTTGCCGCCGCCAATGCCCTCGCAAGCATTCCTCCCGACCTCTTCGGCGATCGGCGAGGCCATTTGGAAGCCGCCGTCGCGGACTTGCGCGCCTATGTCGAAACAAATGCCGACGTCGCGGAAATACAAAGCAGTCATGGCTTCTTCCTGTTCGCCCGCCAGGCTACGGCCGAGGCCGAAGCCGCCTTCCGGCGGGCGATTCTTCTCGACCCGACACTGGAGGCGATGCGCATCAATCTCGCCGAGTTCTACCGCGCCACCGGCCGGAACGACAAGTCGGAGCAGACCTATGCCGAAGCGATCCGGATGGCGCCCGAACAAGCTGATCTGCGGTACGGACATGCGCTGTCCCTGGTGCGCAAGCAGGAATTGGCCGAGGCGATAATGGAACTCGAAGAAGCGGTGCGGCTCGATCCGCAAAACTTTCGCTACAAGACGACCTTCGCCGTCGCTCTCGATTCCGCTGGCCGGACGGACGACGCCCTGGACAGGCTCGATGGGTGGGCGGCGGGCGGAGACGCCGACATCCTAGGCCTCGCACTCCAATACAGTCTCAAGCTTCGACGTTTGCCGGAGGCGCTGAAACACGCGGAAGCTCTGGCGCGAGTGAGGCCTGAGGACCGGGAGATTTCGGACCTCATCGGACAGTTGAAGCAGGCCATCAACGGAAAATAGGTATTTAAGCTTGTCCAAATCTACTTCTCGCTGCACAGTGCCGACTCGGGACAGCAGTGCCGAGGCGACGAACGAGATCGGGGGATTCTCATGAAAGCCATATACTTGCGCTCCATTCTGTTGCTGGCGGGCGTCTGCGCGGCGTCGGTCGGCAATGCCGCCGATGTCACGCCGCTGGCGCCGGAAGCAAAAACCGTCGAGAGCCAGAGCGGCTGGGAATTCACCTTCGCTCCATATTTCTGGGCCGCCGGCATTTCCGGCGATATTGGGCAGTTTGGGCTTCCGGAAGTTCATGTCGACGCGGATTTCGGCGATATTCTCGACAATCTCGACTTCGCGTTCATGGCGGCAGGCGAAGCAAGATATGATCGCTTCAGCATCGTCGGTGACGTGATCTATACCAAGCTAGGTGCCGATGCCGACACGCCGGCCGGCATCCTTGCCGACAGCGTCGATGTGACGTCGAAGACCTTTTCGGGATTTCTTGGCGTCGGCTACGCCATACTCGAAGACCAAAATGGCCACCTCGATGTGGTCGGCGGCATGAAGGTCTGGTCGGCGGAAACCGAGATCTCCTTCAATGGCGGCATTCTGGCCGGAGTGGATGTCGAAGACAGCGCCACATGGGTCGATGCCGTCGCCGGCCTCAGAGGAAACTACTTCTTCACGCCGGAAATCTATCTCACGGGGTGGGGTCTGGTGGGCGCCGGCGGCGCCGATCTCGATTGGGACGTGGCGTTGGGTCTCGGCTACAAGTTCAACGACAGCATCTCGGCGATCGCCGGATATCGCGCACTGGGCGTCAATTACGACAATGACGGGTTCGTCTTCGACGTCGTCCAGCAGGGGCCCATCTTTGGCGTAGCCATCCGCTTTTAGGCGGACAAGCCGCTCGCAGGGGTGCGAGCGCGACGGCCTACGGCAGTGAGCAACGACGGAAAGAGGACGCTATGAAAGAACGGCGGCTCTCTCCTCAGACTGTATCCAGGCAACATGAACGCGGACCAGCCGAAGCGTCATGCCGGTCCCGCTGAACTCCACGCCTGCGATATGGTAGTGCCCGAGATGCGGATTTGGTCTTGCAGCTCCTGAAGGGCGTCCGCACCCGACCTTCGATTTCTTCAGGATGACGACACCCATTCTGCCTTGTCGCGAACGAGGTAGATGTCGCCACGTTCGCTCCCGGAGGTCAGGAACCGTTCCGCTTGCTTCTGGTCCGGATCATGACGAAAACTTCGGCGAGCAGTGCCGTCGCCTCGAGAAGGAGCGGGAAGCGTTCGTTGAGCCCCGGGGCTCCGACTTGTTTCCCGTTCACGAGAGCCATGCCCTCGTCCAGCCGTCGCCGTCCTATTGCTTGTCGGCCGATTTCAGGGCCAGGCCCCCAACAAGGATTCGACCGTCGGTGAAGTATGGGTCGCCGCCACCGTTGCGACCATCTTTTTTCGCACCGACGCCTGCGCGCTCGTAGGTCATGGAGATCTGCCCGGCGGCCTTGAGGTCGCCGATCACCAGTTCGCGCTCGGCATCGAGATCGGGGCCGATATGGTGGGTGATCTGCCCGGTGTCGTGGCTGACGCCGACGCCGCGGTCGAAGCTGGCGGAACCCAGCCACAGCGGCTGGCCGTCGGCGCCGACGGTCGCCGTTTGCCAGAGGCGTATGTGGTGGCGCTCGTCCGCGCTTCGCCCGACAGGCTTTTCGAAAGCCAGATCCTGCTTCCGGCCGTCGAAGAACAGCGGGCTGACGGGCGCATCGAGATCCGGCCGATCGAGCGCCACGCTCAGGCCGATTTCGACCGACGAGAGCAATGTGATCCTGTCGGCCGGATCCCAGCCCGAGGCGGCGAAGGCCTTGATCACCTGTTGCTTCGGGCCGACGACGCCGACGTTGATCGGGTCGCCCGGAATGTCGTCGCCGGTCGTGGTGACCATCCGGCTGAGATCGGCAACAGTGCTCCGGTCGCGGAAGATCCAAAGCTCCGGCATGACCAGGTAGCAGACGAGCAGATACGCCAGAAGGACGGCGGCAAGAACGCCAACAGCCGACTTCCATCTGCCACGACTGCTTCTCCCCTCTTCCATTGCAATGTGCCGCTCCCGACTTCAGTAGCAGGGCGGATACGGATAGTAGCCGCAAGGGGGGTGATAGTAGTATGGCGCGGAGGCCGCCGCGGCACCGATGGCCGCCCCCGTCGCGACCGCGGCGCCGTAGCGGGCCGCAGGGTGCGCATACCAGCCCCCATGGAAGCCGACAGCACCCACGCCAACCACGCCGACGCGCCCCATTCCGGCTCGCGCCACGAACATGTCAATGAAAAGCGAAGCCGGGCCATTGGCCTTTGCGAGTTCGCCCTCGAGAACCTGGACGTCAAAGGTCAGCGTGCCGCCATCCAGCTTTGGTTTGGTCAGGACCACGACCGCGTCTTCGACAGCGGTGCCATCGCTGCTCATGAGGGAGATCGTCGCGTTCGGCGGGTCGACCGCGAAGCTGTCCTTGCCCTCGTCCCATTCCTTGATGAACTCGGTCGTGAGAACATGTCCGGCCGATCGTACGGGACGGTCGGCGAACACGATGGAATTCGGGGTGACGCCCGTCATCGTCAGCTTGCCGTCGACAAGCGTCGCCCCGGCGGAATTGAGGACGGCGAGCGACGGCACCATCTTCCCGGCCGCGGTCGCTCCAATGGTCTTGGAAGCGGGTGCCGTGATCGCGTCTTCGGCCAGCGCCGCTCCTGCGAATGACACGAGGCAGGCTACGGCGACTGTGCCGATCCGAATATGGCGTTTCATGGCGAATCCTCCTGGTTGCTACTTTACGAGACCGAGGTTGACGAGCTGGACGCGCCGATTGTCGGCGGCCTGCGGATTCGACGGATCTACGGGCCACTCCTCGCCGACGCCGATCGCGAACAGACGGTCCGGGGCGATGGCGAATGTCGTCGACAGCGCCTCCGTAATCGCGTTCGCCCGCTTCTGGCTGAGGTCCAGATTGTGCTTGGCGTCGCCCGTCGAGCTCGTGTGGCCGACGACAAGGAACTTGTAGCGCCGCAGGTTCGGATGATGCAGGGCGTCAGCGATCATGCCGACGGTGCGATAGGATTTCGGTTCGATGGCGATGGAGTCGTTCTCGAAGTCGATCTCGACCATGAGCTGCGACAGCTTCGAAAGCTTCTGCCAGTCGGGAAGCGCGGCGACGCCCTTGCCAGCACTCGCCGCCGCTTCTTCCATGAGCAACGCGAGGTCGATGCCCGGCGCTCCGCCCTGCAATCTGTCGAGCGTGCGCACCACTTGCTGGCCGCTCAGTTCCTGGGCGAACGGGTGGCCGGGTGCCAGCAGCAGTCCGGCGGTAAACATCGTTGCGAGTCGAAAGCTCTTCATGATCCTGTGTCCCTTCAACATCGTTTCACCGCCAGCCGGCGTCGGTGATGGCCTGGCCGCACTGGCCTTCGTTCACGCGGGTCGCCTTGTTCAGGCAGGAAAGAATGTTGCCCTCGCCCACTACGCCGCTGCAGAACTGCGCGACGTAGTGCTTGCAGATCGCGGTGAACGACGACTGGGCGGCAAGGCGCTGCTCGATCGAGGTGGTGACGCTCGCCAGTGTCGACGTGCAGGTCGGCGAGACTTTTGCGGCATGGGCCTCGAGGCAGTTCTGGATGCGGCCGCTTCCGAGGTTCAGGCCCTTGCAAAACTTCTTGATGTCGGATCCGCAGTCGTTGGCGAGCGTGCTCACCGCGTCGGCGAAGCTGATGGTGTCGGCACGGGCCGGCCCGGTGAGCGCCAGGAACGCGACCAGCGCCCCTCCTAACAGTCTGGTTCTCGTCGACATGCTACCCCCATCGTGAACGATTGATCGTCGGAGAAACTCTCCGCACGCATCTGGTGCGCTTTCGGGGGTGAGAAGGGAAGTATGTTACGGTTACACGGACCGTAGGACACGGCGTTCAACGCGAAGATGCCGAGTTCCGGCGAGCACTTCACCATCAGTCGCGTGAACGTCCCCGAACCTTTTGTCGTTGGTGCGATAATGCGATCCGGGCTTTCGCGGCAGCTATGGATATGGAAGCTACTCGCCGCGCTCTGGCGGCCGATCCTCCACGGCCTTCCCGAACCTATCCAGCTCGAGCGAGTAGCAGAATAGTCCGAAAAGCGTCCCCGCGACATACAGGCACTTCACGAACGCCTGGGCGAGCGGCGGAAAGGCGTCGAGTTCCGGCAGATGCCTGAAGAAGATGGCCGAGAAGAGCGCACCGCCGAAGAAGAAGCTCACCCTGCTGGCAAAGAAGAGCAGATGGGCCACGAAGACGCTGTGAAACGGCGGCGTGACCGGCACCCATTTCAACCGTGCCCAGTAACAGCAATGAAGCAGCGCGGCGCTGGCAACAATCCCGACCTGGTCCGAGAGATCGAGCATCTGCCGTTCACCGAGGTGGGTGACCAAGCCATGAAAGATGGGGAACACGATCCAGAACAGGACCAAGGCCGCAGCGGTCTGAGCTGCAAGGAGACCCAGGTAGATCCATGGTGCCGACAGCCCTGATCTTAAATTCAAGCTCCGCCTCCCCATGCAGTCCTGCTGATCGTTGCTACGGCGAAAACACGAGCCAGAAGGCGCAAGCCGCCGTGGCTGATGCCGAGGACGCTCTCATGCACGGCGCAACTTTCCGGGCGATACCGATCCGACATAGAAGTCGGATCGGCAGGGAGGTGAACCCAGCAAGCCGGCGGGCGCCTGTGGCGATCCGTTCATCGCGTCTTCTGGCGTCACTCGACTGGTTCGAACTCGCCCGGCTTCCAGGTCTTGTCGAACCATGACTCCAGCGGGCCATAGAGGCGAAGAAGGACGTTCCAACCCTTGCCGGGCACTGTCTGGACCCAGTTGGCCTCATGGCCTTTCGGCGCCGTTGGACCGAACCAGACGTCGACCGACGAGTCCGCGTTGATCACGATATCCTTCTTGTCGCTTCCGATGCTGGGGAATTGCCGGTCCGTCTGCAGCATCGAACGCGTCTGGTTGTCATACGCCACGAACGACCAGAATTCCTTTGCAGGAATGTTTGGCGGCAGGTGAATCTTATAGGTCTTGCCGCCGTCGAACGGCTTGCCGTCCTTGTCGGTCGTTGCGCCGGCATATTGCGAGCCGATGCCGACGCGCTTTATCGCCATGGCCGGCGTGATGCCCGTCGCGTAGTAATGAAACAGGACACGGGCATCCAGATAGCGAACGCCGGGCTGCAGCAGAAACTCGTAGCTCCCGCCGACAAAGCCGGTGAACCAGGCACTGTTCGGGTAATAATAGGCATCCTTCATGCGGGTCTTGAAGGTGATGGTGCGCGCCGTCGCATTGCCGACGGCCACGGCTTCGGTGAGGATCTTCTTCATCCGCGCATCCGGCGCGAAGGGCTTGCCCTTTATGATGCCGATGGACGCGAGCTGTCCCAGCACTTCCGGATGATAGGCTTCGTTCGGTTCGTACTGGACGATGTCGTTCACTTCCTCGTAGAAATGGAAATTATTGGCATGGATCGTGTTGAACTCCTTGCCTGAGACGTTGATGATCTCCATCGGCGGCGGATTGCCGGCCTCCGAAAGCGGATAGACTTTGGCGAATTTCCTGGTGTTTTCGATGGCGGCCATCGTGCTGCCGTTCTCGAGGAACCCGCGCCAGAAGAACAGGTTTCCGTAGGTCGACGTCCGCAACACGTGATAACCTTCGGGGACCTCGCCCTCGTAGCCCGGCGGCAGGAGCAGGTATTTTCCACCCTTGCCCTTGTCTGGACCGGCGTTGCCGACGTCGCCGACATATTCGAACCAGTGGTTGTCGATTATGCCCAGGATATTGGGTGGCGTCTCGATGACCAGCGGACCAGCCTTGGTATCCAGCCACATGAGATTGTAGATGCTTTCGGTGTTGCCGGTCAGGAACAGCGAATGCGAATCCATGAGTTTTTCGAATATCAGAATGGTTTGGTTGTTGTCGGCGCCCTGGCTGGCCAGTCCAACCCGAAGGGCTTCGACCGAAGCGCCGGGCATCGCATTGAGAAAAGCGTCCACGCCTCGCATGAAATCGAGATTGTCATAGATCTTTTCCGAAGTGGCGTCGTCCGGAAAGCCGTCGAAAAAGTTCAACTTGCCAATCCTGGTGTCGACGCTCTCCGGCGTGACGATCGAATCCGGTATCGGCGTCGCCATCTTGGTCTTCGGTGCTTCCGCGGAAGCGGCCCCCCAGCCCATCAGTAGCACCGCGGCAGTAGCGTAAACCCGTCTCGTCGCGCGTTTCATTGCACTCTCCTTGTCGACCGCCCCGTCGGTCGTTTTTCATGAGGTCGCCAATCTGTGTGCATTTGGCGGCGCGCGGGGAAGTATGTTACGGTTACACGACCGTAGCCTACCGCGAGCCGCCCCCCGGCTTCGGCTAGAACTTCACCGCCAGTCGCGTGAAGACGCCATGCTGGGTGGCGTCGTACTGGAAGCCATCGTCCTCGTAGTCGGTGTAGAGGGCCTTGTAGCCGAAAGACGAAGCGAGCGTGTCCGTCCAGTTGTAGCCGACCGTTGCAGTGCCTTGCAGCGTGATGTCCGAGGCGACTCCGAAGCCGCCGACGTCGGCCATGACGTCCACGAACCATTTGCTGTTGACGTCATAATGCATGGTGAGCCCGACGATGGGATCGGCCCAGCTTTGCGAACCGCTGCGGTCGATCGCCGGGAAGAACACGGGATCGATCCCGACTTCCACCTTGTTGTGCTGGTAGCGAAGTCCGCCCGTCGCGTAGAGCTGCATGTTGGCCACGTTGACCGGCAGTTCGTAGCCGACAAGGGCCGCCGCCACGATCTGCGTCTGCTCGAAGTCGGCCGTTCCGCCGAAGGGGCCGAAGTCGGCGTCGGTCGAAATCTTGGCCCACATAACATCCGTATAGAGAAGCCAGTTATCGCCTGCTGCCTGAAAGGATCCTGCGAACACGCCGTCCAAATCCTCCAGCACGTCCAGAGGCGAGACGTCGACTGCCGCCGCCGGGAGGCCGCGCACGCCGATGTCGCCATTCAAACCTGCCAGCCAGCCGTCGAACGTGACCTGGAACTTCCATCCGCTGTCGACGACGACCGGTCGAGGTTCCGACATGTCTGCGGCGGCCGCGGGTGCCGCCGCCAGGGCCAGAGCCAACCCGCAATAGACGCTTTTCATTTCAATCATGCAGCAGTCCCCGATCTTTCATGGCTCCGGCGACCGCCGGAAATGATTCCCTGCGAAAGGGATAGCCGATCACGCCGAAAGCACCCGTATGTTACCGTATCCGATTGTCCCCGCGGACTATTGGCGTGACCATTTCTGCGACTCGCAGACGACCTTCATCACGCAGCCTTTGAGGGTGACCGTGTCGCCGGAAACGCTGATGGTGCCGTTGTAGGTCTTCTTCGCGTCGGGATCGGTGATCTTGCCAGAATAGCTGCCACCGCTGCCTTCGAACGCGCCGATCTTCTCACCGGTATGCTTGCCGCTCTTCAGCGTGATGCAGAAACCGGCGCCGCACGGCTCGATCGCGGCGGTGTCGCCGAGCGTCGTCTTCCAGTTTCCGATGATCGGCTCGGCTGCGCTCGCCAGTCCGGTCGACATCAGCAGCGCTGTGACGGAAATCAGGATGGGTTTCACGGTAAGGTCCTCGCATGGCTGGCCCGCCACCGGGCCGATAACCGAATGGACCACACATGCTCTGCCGACCGCAAGAAACTCGCCGTGTGTTACTGTAACCTACATGGTGCCGGCCCGGTTCTGTGTCATCTTCACGACGACGACGCGATGTGCGCCCCCGCGTCGCCTGGCCGGGAGCCGATGCAATGGAATACGACACGGAGTTCGCCAAGCGCAGGTTTCCCGAGCAGACGCTGGAGATCGAAGCGCTTGCCTCCCGCAGTGAAAGCTTCCGGGAACTGTGCAACGACTTTTCCATCGCGGACCAACTCGTGCGGGACTGGGAGTCGTCTACGGCGCCGGAGCGAGACGCACGTTATGCCGAAGCGCTAGAACTCATGGACGGCCTCGCCGCGGAAATCCACACCATGCTCGACTTTGCCAAGGTCGTTCCATTCCCAGCCGCAAGATGAAGTTGCGATCTCCCCGTCGTGGGGGCACGGCGGCTACAGAAAAGGAACAACATGCCTCGACCGATGGCGATCGTCCTCATCATCCCGGTCGCCATGATCGTGGCGGCTTTGACGGCCTGGGGCTCCTTGGCCCTCTGGTATCGGCTGTCCCTGCCTGATGGCGGGCGGGCGATCGGCGCTAGCGTCTTCCTCGTCTTCGGTCTCTTCTCTGTAGCGGCGCTTGCCAGCCGGCTGCGCATCAAAGCACTCCTTTCGTTCGCGGTCGTCTTCGCGCTGGTTCTCTTCTGGTGGAACTCGATCAAGCCGGAAGCGAACGCCGCATGGGCGCCGGATGTCGCCCGCCAGGTCACGGGTCGTGTCGACGGAAATTCGCTGACCTTGACCGATGTCCGGGACTTCGAGTGGCGAAGCAATTCCGACTTTACGGAGCGTTGGACGACGCGAACCTACGATGTGAGCAAGGTGAGGACGGTCGACCTGTTCATGTCATACTGGGCGGGGCCGAAGATCGCGCATGTCATTTTCAGCTTCGGCTTCGAAGGCGGCGAACAGCTCGCCTGGTCGATCGAGGTGCGCCACAAGGTCGGCGGCGGGTTTTCTCCCCTTGCCGATCTCTTCAAGAATGACCCGCTGGTGGTCGTTGCCGCGGACGAACGCGACGTCGTCGGCGTCCGCTCCAACGTGCGTGGCGAGGACGTCCAGGTTTATCGGCTGAGAGCCAGTCCCGAGCAGGCGCGGAACCTGCTGCTCGAGTACGTCGCCGAGGCCAACGCACTCGCCCGGACGCCGCAGTTCTACAACTCGATCACGACGAACTGCACGACGACCGTCGCCAAGCTGATGCGGGTCGCAGGGGACAAGGTTCCGTTCGACTGGCGGCTGATCGTCAACGGTTATCTTCCCGACTATGCCTATGACCGGGGAGCCGTCGACACGTCGATGCCGCTCGACCGCCTGCGGGAGATTGCCAAGATCGATGTGCGGGCGCGGGCGGATGGATTGTCGCCCGACTTCTCGAAGGCAATCCGTCTCGGCGTGCCCTTCCCGGTCGTCGTCGATAGGCCGTAACGTACAGTAACATACGAAGGGAATCGCGATGATTGAGGCATGGTCCGCCCTGTCAGGAATTCGCTAGGCGAAGTTTCACCTATGCCCTTAACCAGGACCGAGCTCATGAACCTCATCAAGCACTTTCAGAACGTCGCGACGGTTGCGGCCCTCCTGATGATGGTGGCCGCGCCGATGCTCGCTCCGACCCCGGCCGAAGCCCGCCGTGCGGTGGTCGGCTGCGGAGCGAGAGGATGTGCGGCCGTCGGCAATCGCGGCGCCGTCGTGGTCCCTCGCGCCCCCGTCAGGCGCGGCGTCGTCATCGTGAATCCTCGCCGCTATTGGCCCGCCGGGGGTGCGATCGCGGCTGGAGCCGCCATCGGCTTCATCGCGGGCGCCGCGGCGGCCTCGGTCGCTGGAACGCCGCCGAAGTCCGGCACGTGCTGGTACTATACCGATAGCACCAAGAAGACGGGTTTCTGGGACATCTGCCCACGATAGCGCTCGACGATCGCCGTGAGCATCGAGCACGGCGAACCGATTTCAACAGGGGACTTGAGCTTGTTTGGTTCGTTGACTGCTGGTCCTATCCGGCGACTTCTTCCATGCCTCGCGCTGGTCGTGCTCGCGGGCTGCGGCGGACATCCGAAGAACGTGCTGTTCCCCGTTGCGGACACCGTGCCGGATACCAGTCGCGTCGACATGCTGGTCGCGACCACCCGCGCCCGATCGACTGTTCCCGGCGAGATGTTCACGGGCGAGCGCGCCCGGACGCCGTCCTTCGCGCAGATGAGAGTTTCGCTGCCCAAGGTCCGCAACGAGGGCGACGTCGCCTGGCCCAAGAGGCTCCCTTCAAATCCGGAGACCGACTTCGCCACGCTGAAGGCCGACGAACTCAGTCTCGAGGCGGCGAAAGGCTGGCTGAACGCCTCGGTCAAAAGGAACCGCGACCACAGCGTCCTTGTCTTCATCCACGGCTTCAACAACCGCTTTGAGGACAGCGTCTACCGCTTCGCTCAAATCGTCCACGATTCCAATGTCCGCAGCACGCCGGTGCTTGTGACCTGGCCATCGCGCGGCAGCCTGCTCGCCTACGGTTATGACCGCGAGAGCACCAACTACACGCGCAACGCGCTCGAGACGCTGTTCCAGTATCTCGCCAAAGACGGCACCGTGAAGGAAGTCAACGTGCTCGCCCACTCGATGGGCAACTGGCTGGCGCTGGAAGCGCTCCGGCAGATGGCGATCCGCAACGGCGGTCTTCCGGCGAAGTTCAAGAACGTCATGCTGGCCGCTCCGGACGTCGATGTAGACGTCTTCCGGTCGCAGATCGAGGACATGGGTGCCCCCCATCCGCAGTTCACGCTCTTCGTCTCGCGCGACGACAAGGCGCTTGCCTTCTCGCGGCGGGTCTGGGGCAACATCCCGCGGCTTGGTTCGATCGATCCGGAAACCGCGCCGTACAAGACCGAACTTGCCGACTATAAGGTATCGGTGATCGATCTGACCAAGATCAAGGTCAGCGACGACCTCAATCACAGCAAGTTCGCGGAATCGCCTGAAGTCGTCCAGCTCATCGGCGCGCGGCTGTCGGAAGGGCAGACGCTGACCGACAGCCGGGTCGGCCTTGGCGACACGATCCTTGCAGGGACGACGAGCGTGGCGGCGGCGGCCGGAAGCGCCGCAGGCCTCGTACTGACCGCCCCCGTCGCGGTGCTCGACGCCGATACTCGCAGCAACTACGCCAATCATGTCGGCGGTCTGACCGGACAAGATAGCGGAACGCAGAAGATCGCGGTCAAGAACTGCCCGGCGACGCCGACCGACCCGGCGTGCCGGAAGCAGCGATAGCAGGAGGCGCCCGCTTGAAGTTAGGCCACGCCTGGCACGCTCTTCGTCATATGCCCGTCCGGGGCCTTGTTCATCGGCATCATCGCGGTAACCGGTAGCCCGGCCCATACGTGATCCGCCTTGAAACTTCTTTCAGGTAGACGAAGGACTATTCGGGGAATAGGTTGCATAAGGGGATTTTAATATAAGCTTTAACTGTCGCGCACCTGTGTGACGAGGGGGAGGATGCAATGCAGACCTCGGTGCCTTTGCCTGACGATCAGGCCGAGCGCTCCTGTCCGACCCATGAGGAGGTCAGGGCGCAGCTTGAACGGATTCTGTCGAGCCGCGAGTTTCCCAGCGCCGGACGTGGCGCTGCCTTCCTGAAATACGTCACCGAGGAGACGCTTGCAGGCCGGGCACAGCGTCTCAAGGCGTATTCGATCGCCATCGAAGTGTTCAACCGAAGCGCGAGCTTCTCTCAGGAGGATCCGGTCGTCCGCATCGAGGCCGGACGTCTCCACCCTGCCCGTGATCCCTTTCTCGCTGAACGCCGACTGGAATCTGATCTCCCGCACGATCCTTCCCGTGACCTACCAGAACGACATCGCCGGGCCGTCCGGATCACAGTTCGGTCTCGGCGACGTCGTTCAGAGCTTTTTCCTGTCCCCTGCCAAGCCCACCGATGGCGGCCTCATCTGGGGCGCTGGCCCTGTCTTCCTGATCCCGACCGCGACCGACGATCTGCTCGGCGGCGAGAAATGGGGCGCAGGGCCGACCATCGTCGCGCTGAAGCAGGACGGCCCCTGGACCTATGGCGTGCTGGCCAACCACATCTGGTCGTTCGCCGGCAACGAGGACCGCAACGACATTAGCAGCACGTACATGCAGCCATTCCTCTCCTACACGACGCCGACCGCATGGACGTTCGCGCTGAACACGGAATCCACATACGACTGGAAGGCGCACGACTGGTCCGTGCCGATCAATCTGACCGTCTCGAAGCTGCTCAAGGTGAACGAGCAGCCGATCAGCCTGACGGCCGGACTTCGATACTGGGCGGCGGCTCCTGACGACGGCCCCGAAGGGCTCGGCGTCCGTCTCGGGCTGACATTCCTGTTTCCGAAGTAGTCGCATAACACCGTCTCATGGTCAGGACTCGATCTGCTCTGTTCGATCGATTTCCGCAGCCGCATGACCCCTTCTCCTGCCACCTGCGCGTGCCTGATCGCACGCCGCGAACCGAAAGGACGTTCACATGCTTACGAAACGCGATCTACTCCGCTCTGCTGCGATGGCCGCACTCGTCGCCGCAACGGCGAAGTCCACCCCGGTGCTTGCGCAGAACAAGGCCGAATGGCCCAGTCTGCTGGAGGCCAAGGACATCGCTGAAGAAGGCTTCATCTACGGCCTGCCGCTGGTGATGAACTATGCTGTCATGAACGAGTTCGCGGTGGACAGGAACTCCGGGCAGTTCAAGGCGCCGTTCAACGAGATCAACAACATGCATCAGGTCGCCAGCCCGGCGGACACGGCAATCATCACGCCGAACAGTGACACGCCGTACTCGATCCTCTGGCTGGACTTGCGTGCTGAACCGATGGTCATCTCGGTGCCGACGGTCGAGAAGGAACGCTATTACTCGGTCCAGCTCATCGACGGCAACACCTACAATTTCGGCTATATCGGCTCGCGCGCCACGGGAAGCGAGCCGGGTTCCTATCTCGTTGTCGGACCCGACTGGAAAGGCGAGAAGCCCGACGGCATCAAGCAGGTCTTCACCTCGAGCACCCCTTTCGTATTCGCCAACTTCCGGACGCAGCTTATCGACGCCGATGATATGGCGAACGTAGAAAAGGTGCAGGCCGGCTACAAGGCGCAACCGCTTTCAGCCTTCCTCAAGCAACCCGCCCCGCCCGCCGCACCGACGATCGAGTTCCTTCCCGCCACCACTGCCGGCATCAAGAAAAACTTCTTCGAATATCTCGACGTGGCTCTGCAGTTCGTCCCGGAGACGTCAAGGGACAAGGAGATCCGTGCGAAGCTTGCAAGGATCGGCATCGGTCCCGGCAAGACCTTCGAGTCCAAGGATCTACCGCTCGAACACAAGGCCGAGTTGCTGGTCGGCATGAAGCAGGGCGACGACAAGATCGACAAGTGGCTGGCCAGCGGAAACAAGCCGATCAACGGCTGGAACGTCAGCTCGCTGCTTGGCGACGAGGCCTTCTTCAATGGCGATTGGTTGATGCGCTCAGGCGCGGCCAAGGCAGGCCTCTATGGCAACGATGCAGCAGAGGCCATGTACCCCTTCACCCGAACAGATGCGAGCGGGAAACCGCTCGACGGCAGCAAGCACAAGTACACGATCACCTTCCCGCCGGGCCAGTTGCCGCCAGTGCATTCGTTCTGGTCCGTGACCATGTACGACGGCAAGACCCAGTTCCTGGTCAAGAACCCGATCAATCGATACCTCGTCAATTCTCCGATGTTGCCTGGTATGAAAAAGGACGCGGACGGCTCGCTCACCCTCTATATCCAGAAAGACAGCCCGGGCGAGGACAAGGAAGCCAACTGGCTTCCGGCACCGGACGGCACGATCTATCTCGTGATGCGCCTGTACTGGCCGAAGACGGAAGCGCCTTCGATCCTGCCTGCGGGAAAAGGAACGTGGCAACCGCCCGGCGTGAAGCGGGTCTCGTAGAAGGCGCTGAACGCCGACTGGAACCTGCTCCGCGACCGCCAGGCTCGACAAGGCGCTTCACGAGCTCGGAGCGCTGCAACCGGCTGGACGTCGACCTGAAGTCGGACTAGAGACCGGTCTTCGCAGTCGAAAACAGCCGGAAGGGGACAAGTGTATGAAATGGATCGCCGGGCTTTTTCTGGCTCTGACAATGTCCGCCTTTGCTCACGCTCAGGAGGCTCCACGACCCCAGAAGGTCGACGATCTCGTGCGGCTGCTACAGGATCCCGAGGTTCGGTCATGGCTAGAGAAAGCGCCCGGCCCGTCGTCGATAGCCGTCGAGGAAGTCGACGCCGGGCTGGCGACATGGGAGGAGGCCACGCGAAGCCGGATTGATGGCGTCGTTCAGGCAGTCCCGAGAATTCCTGGCGAGTTCATGGCCGCAGCTTTTCGCACGAGGGCGGACGCCTTGTCGCACGGAAAGCTGCCGGTGTTCGTCGTCTTCCTTGGGCTGACGGCGGTCGGACTTTTCGCCGAGTGGATGTTCGCGCGGTTGAGACGACACGCGGAAGGGCTGCAGGAACGCCTGCTGGCGATCGGCGTCTTCGCGGCGGCCATGGGCGTGGTCTTCTTCGCATTCGACTGGCCCGCCCGCCCACGCATCGTCCTCCTGGTTTGGCTGCTGGCACTCCTGGCATACCGTACGGTCGCCGCGCTCATCGAGGCGGCCGTACTCACGTCCTCCGCTCGCAGGCGGGCGAAGGGCTTTGCCGGAGTTGCCGTGATCGCCATTGCCGCCGCAAGCCTCGGCCAGCCATTGTCGATCGACCCGGCGGCGACGGAGGCGATTTCGTTCTGCTTTTCGATCGCTCTCCTCGCTTTGGCCGTCGAGGGCGCCGTCTCCTCGTCCGAGAGACCCCTTGGCACGCGCATATCAATGTGCCTCGCCTTCGTCGTCATCTGGGCGCTCTGGTGCGTCGGTCTGCACGGTCTGTTCTGGCTGGGCGTCTATGCGATGGCCCTGCCCGCGGTACTGCGCTTCACCGGTCGCGCGGCGGCCGAAGCGTTTCCTTTCGAACCTGACAGCACGAAACGTGTTCTCCTTGTCCGCGGCAGCCGGGCCGTGGTCGTGGCGGCCGCGGCTGTGTGGCTGGCCCTCGTCTGGCGGTTCGATCCGAACTCCCTGGTCCACAGCGATCATGTGGTGGCCGCGATATCCTACGGGCTTCTGAAGAGCGTGGTCGTTCTGCTGCTCGCCGACCTCGCGTGGCATCTCGCGAGGTCGTGGATAGACAGAAGGCTCACCGTTTCGCCCGGCCTCGCTGTCGATGCATCTCAGGCGGCCCGGCAAGGACGGCTTCGGACGCTCCTGCCGATCTTCCGGAACGTGCTCGCCGTCATGGTGGCGGTTGTAGCCGGCCTGATCGTGCTGGCGGAACTTGGCGTCGAGATCGGGCCTCTGATCGCAGGCGCCGGCATTTTCGGCGTCGCGCTCGGCTTCGGATCGCAGACGCTGGTGAAGGACGTCGTCAGCGGGGTCTTCTACCTTCTCGACGACGCCTTTCGCGTGGGCGAGTACATCCAGGCGAAGAGCTACAAGGGGACCGTCGAGGGGTTCAGCCTCCGGTCGGTGCGGCTGCGTCATCACCGCGGCCCGGTGTTCACCGTTCCGTTCGGCGAACTTGGAGCCGTCGAGAACATGAGCCGCGACTGGGTGATCGACAAGTTTCGGGTGAACGTCAGCTACGACGCGGACATTGAGAAGGCGCGCAAGCTCGCGAAAAAGATTGGGGAGGAGCTGAAGGCCGATCCGGAACTCGGGCCGCTCTTCATCGAGCCGTTGAAGATGAAGGGCGTCGAGGAGTTCGGTGACTACGGCATCGTCCTCAGCTTCGCGATGACCACAGTGCCGGGCATGCAGACCTACATCCGGCGCAAGGCATACGCGAAGATCCGCGAGGCGTTCAAGGCGAACGGCATCGACTTCGCGACGCCGTCGGTTCAAGTCGGCGGCGATGCCAGGGACAGCGCAGCGGCGGTCGCGACGGCGATCCGGACGCAGCAGGCCAAGGGGGTGGCGGAGGAGGCTTAGTTGGCATGGCTGAGCGGAACCGCCTTCGGATCTCGGATGGATCGAAGCAGCCATAGAGTTGAACGCCACCCTCGCCGTTCGCTCGATCCGTTTCAAAAACAGTTATGACAAACCCGAGGACGGCGGCGGCCGGCTCCCGGAGGTGGCACATCCGCGCGAGAGTTATCAGTCCATCCTTCGGAAAGGTCCGACTGATGTTAGAGGAGATATTGCGGGATTGTCGGGACCTCGTCGGTCAGCTCTCCAACGAACGCCGCCAGGAGCTGGTTGTCCGCTACCCGCGTTTCAACAAAGGATTCGTCAAGCTGGCCGAGCGGCCCTACCAGACCGGGTTCGCCGCGCTCTCCGGCCCGCTGAATGTCGCCGTCGACCGCTTTCATTCATGGCTCAGAAGAATGCCGAGAACACGTTTCTCGACCGGGCTTCGGCTGTCTCTGACGTGGAAACTCGGCTGTTGGCCGGCCTTCGCCTCGCTAGACGGAAATCGACCACGCACAGTGCGCCAAGCTATGATCCAGCAAATGGTTCCTGCACGGGATTTTCGCATGAGATATGCCGAGCTCCAGGTCACGACACATTTCTCGTTCCTGCGCGGGGCATCGTCGGCGGATGAGCTGTTTGCCTCCCATTTCGAGCCTCACAAAGTAGAGTGGCGACACTGGTTAGTCCAGCGGATCGCTCTGGGTGCGACACGCATGATCTACTAACGCTCGGCGTTGATGATCGTCCAATCAAACCTGGAGTGCATCTTCCGAAATTGAACTCAAGCTCAAGCTGTCTAGTGAAGCCCGAAGGCGCTTTTAGGTTCCGACCTGCTCGGAGAGGAGATCCGGGAGCAGCCATCGAGTCATTTCGGCTCGGAAATCGCAGGCTCGTGCAGCAGGCTTCTCACCGCGTGTCCGAAACGGTGGGACGCCGCGCCAGATACCCGTACGATCGACGCGCCATTCTAGTTTTTGGTCGCAAATGCATGGTCTGACTTTGCTGCTGGTGGATCGCCTCGTCGGATCTGGCGACAAGGTAGAGGAGCTGACCGAGAGCGTCTAGCAAGGGATGCTCGCCGGATTGGCAAATAGCATCCCCGTAATACCAGCAGGCGTCCAGACAGGTCTTCATCGCGCCGACTAGGACGTCCCATGCCTCGGGCGCGCGTCCAATGGCCGATGCGGCCGAGCTGCTGTCGCGAGGGAATAGGTGCCGGGTTTTTCTAACATTGCGCCACCATCTTGATTCAGTCTCAACGCCCGTAGCGCGGCAAAATTGCCGCCATAGCGTAAGGCCACGCGATTGGAATGTTGGCACTCCGCCCTAATTTGATATCGACGTCTAGGAGGAGAACAGCATGGCGACCATCACCTATCATGTCAGCGAGCACGACGGCGGCTTCGGCTACCGTCTGGGAGACGTCTGGTCGGAGACCTATCCGGACCACGATAGCGCGCTCGCTGCCGCCAAGTCGGCGGCCCAGCGTCAGCACATTGAAGGCCGCGATGCCGAAATTTCATATCAGCTCGCCGACGGTCGGTGGCAGACGGAACATGCCGATGGCGGCGACCGCCCCGATACGGAGGTTGTCGACGACGAACAGGGGAACGGGTGATGGGCGTCCTGACCGGATTCTAACTCTGCGGTAACGTACACATCGCCGTCCGCGGCGACCCAACCCGGATCGGCATATGTCGCTGCACGGACTGCCGGCAGGAGAGCGGTTCCGCATTCGCCTACTTCGCCATATGGCCGGCCGATCAGGGAGAGCGAAGGCGACACCATCGCCTGTGGCAGGCGCCGATTCTGTCGGAGCGCGGTCGCGCATGTACTCCGCGGACGAGAATGAAAGCCGAGATCAAGACCGGCTGCGACTTCTTACACGACCGAGGGGCTGCCTGGCACCTTCCAACCTCCCATCTCGCAACACAAAAACATGATGAGAACAACGCAATTGGGACCATTCGACATGCTGCGCGTTGCTGGGGTGCGGAGATCACAGCCAAGCCTGTTGAGGATTGGAGCATGACTTGCTTTATCTGCGCCGCCTGCGGCGCTCAGTTCAGCGAAAGATCTGAGCCGCCGCGAGCCTGCCCGTCTGCGAAGACGACCGTCAGTTCGTGCCCGAGTCGGGGTAGAGGTGGACGGATATGGAGGCAATCAGCCTGACACACAGTGGAACCAAGAAGCGCAGGGTGTTCACTGCCTGCAGATTACGCCTGCCTTTGCAATTGGCCAACGCGCCTTCCAACAGTCAAGGCGGATATGCGGAGCGGGTAGCGTAGCCGGCTCGCCTCGGTCGGCCTGGATCGCGTCGTCGGAAGAACCGCCCTCATCTCCTCCGCACAGGCAGATTTATTCAAGAATCAGCAGTGCGAGTGGAACGTAACAGCCAAGGCAAAGTTCACCCCCAATTAGAGGAGGACGCCAATGCTCAATGATGATCGCCCGGGTTTTACCGACGCGGAACTGCTTGATAATATGCCGGCTCTCCGAAGTTTTGCCAGACGCTTCCACAGCTCGGCGAGCGATATCGATGACCTCGTTCAGGAAACGCTTGCCAAAGCGATCGCGCATTCCGGGAAGTTTCAGCCTGGCACCCGGCTGCGCTCCTGGCTGTTTACCATCATGCGCAATACCTTCTGCAGCAAATTTAAAATATCTAAACGAGAACGGGTCGGTGGGATCGAAGATTCCGCCGCTTCGGCTTCGCTCCCGCCATCGCAAATCTGGGAGGTGCGCGGACACGAGCTGGAGGTCGCGATCTCTACCTTGCCGGACAACTATCGAACCGCCGTTGACCTGGTGCTTATTCAGGGTGTCAGTTACGAAGCCGCTGCAGACCGGTGCGGCGTTCCGATCGGGACAATCAAGAGTCGGGTTAACCGGGGCCGCCATCATCTGACGAGGGTCCTCGACAGCGAGTGATCTAGTGGTATTCGGCAGGCCTCTGGCCGAACAATGCTTCCGCGATCTTTCCCAATTCGGTCGGCTTCTCGCAAAGCGCGAAGCCTGTGAACTTCACGGGAATTACCGACGGGTCGAAAGCTGTGGCGAATACAAACGGGATATCGCGACGCTCAAGCTCCTCCGCGACCGGAAATACGAACTCGCCCTCCAGGTGAACATCAAGGATTGCCGCGTCGATCTCCTCATTCTCGACCAGATCCAGGGCGGCGGTCACACCGGCGGCCGGACCGATAACTGTTGCGCCGGCTTTCTCAAGCTTCCGCCGTGTCTCATCCGCCAGAAAATATTCGTCTTCGACGATCAGTACGCGCTTTCCTGCAAAGAGCTCGATGGCTAAATTTTCCAAAGCCTCGCTCCTCTGACCTCATTGTGACGGACCGGGATAGATGATTTGGGCGCAGAAAGGCGAGTGTTGTAGCAGGCATTCCGGGGGTATCAACCTAGCAATCATTCGACTTGCTTGATTGAACCGGTCCGGCCGGAGCCACGCGATTTGCCACCCATCCTATCCGTTTTAGCCCCGGCTTGGACGTGACCGTCGTCAACTGCTTGCGTTACCTGAGGCAGGGAACTGCCTGTCTTCGATTCCGCTTCGGCTTCCTGCCAGTGCTGCTCATGCCGTCCATCCGGCTTGCCCTCCCTTTCCCATTTTGCGTGAGCCAGCTGGCGGACTGCTTCTTCGCGACCGTTTGACATCATGCGTCTCCTTGATCCGATTGGAACCAACCCAACATGCCGGAGCGGCGAATGTTCCCGGCGCTTCCAAAGAGGGCTGGAACATTTGGAGAGCCGGAGGTTGGCTCTTTGAAAACCAGGAGAATATCGATGAACGGAACCGAGTGGGCGCTGCTTTCGGGACGCTGACACTCATGTGCTGGTTGGGAGCGGGTCTTGTTGCGGGGATACTCGACGCCAAATATGGATCCCGGAATAAAGAAACGCGGAAGGCTCCGAATTCGTCATGCTCGGTCTGGCTGCCCTTGGCCCCGTTTCAGCCTTCGCAATGGCCGCGGAAATAGTATCGTTATGAAATCGGCCCGACGGTGATGAAAAGACCCACCAGATCATCTCACATCTTCATTTCGACGTCAGCCCCGTGGCGAGCGCCGCAGTCGGCCACGCTGCGGCAAAGGATTTGGAACTTCCGGATCCGGTCGCGGTTGGTGCGGTTCACTCCTAGGGAGGTTTATGATGACGAATTCGAACCACCAGTCGCAGTGAGGAATGACATGGACAAGGTGATCGAGGTAGATTTCAAGGTGACATGGCAGGCACCCGTTTTTGTCAGGATTGGCAACGGCTTCCGGGAACGCGTGGATGGGCCGGACGCCGCGCTCGAGGCGCTTGCCCATCGGTGGCCCGAATGCCGAAGCGAGGTCTATGGCGAAGCAAAGCTTCGCTGTCTTGAGGCGCTCGTTCAGCATGGCAGTGCGGAGACCGCACGAAGCCGCTTTATCGAGGCCGCCATCGCAGCAGGCGTCTTTGCGTGAGCGGTCACATGCCGCGATGTTTAAATACTCTGCCGCCAATTCGTTCGGTAAACGCGGTCAGGTCTGAAACGCCTTCAGCGCCTCGACAAGTCGTTTCGGGTCCGTCGGCTTTCCAATGTTGGCGACACCGGCAAGCACCGGGTGGGCTGCAAGCTCGGTGGCATGGACTGCACTGGCGAGGACGAACGGAACCCCCAATGCTTTCAACTGAAGAGCGACGGGCGTGACTTTCTCGCCAACGAGATTGAAATCCAGGACCGCTGCATGGGGGCGCTCCTCGCTGACCAGATCAAGAGCATGATCGACCGATGCAGCCGGCCCCAACACCCGGAACCCTTCGTCGATCAAGGCCGCCTTGAGTTCCATTGCAATCAGCACTTCGTCTTCTACGACCAGGACGCATCTTCTGCCTTCAACATCGATTTCCGCAGGGTCGTCCATCTGTCCTCACAGCGGGATTTTGATCGTGGCTGACAAACCATCCGGATCGTATTTTAGTTCCACCTTTCCGCCGAGATGAGCGGATGTGCCCTCGATCAACTCGGTGCCATAACCCCGGCGCTGAGGCGGCGCGACAGGTAACCCGTTCTTTTCCTGCCACTTGCAGACAAGAAAGGTCCGGCCTCTCGGACCAGACTCGAGTGCCCATGCAACGTAGATCTGCCCATCGGGAACGGACAAGGCGCCGTATTTCACGGCATTGGTACCGAGTTCATGGAATATCATGCCGACCGCAAGAACCTTGGAACTGGCAAGGGTCACCGCCGGGCCGTCGCAATGAAGATGGTCAACACCGGGCTCGCCAACGGATTGCCGCAGCAGTACTTCAAAATCAATTGTCTGATCGGTAGACGCGATTTCCTGCGCCCGAAGCGTGACCTCAAACCGTCCGAGGAAGATGTCGCGATATTCGGCGGCAGTGCGATCCTCGGTTTGCGTATGCATGGCGATCGAGCGCATTACCGCAAACAGGTTCTTCAGGCGGTGCCATGTCTCCGCGATGACGAAATCTCTCTCCGCGTCTTGGCGCCGGCGCTCGGTGACATCATCGAAGAGAATGAGGATGTTCGTGCTGTTATTATCGGGATGAATGAGACGACGCGCATCGACGAGAAACGTCCGCTTCCCGATTGCGGCAAAGTCGTGTGTCACTTCAAAGCCGATAACGGCGGCGGCTTTTGGGATCACCGTCGCGATCAGGTGCCGGAGTTCGGCAATATCCCATTGACCGTTTCCTAGACCAAAGAAATTTTGCCCCAAGATGTCGTCCCGCTCGACCTCGAAGGTCCGCACGAATGCATTATTGGCGCTCGTCAGACAGAGATTATGATCCAGTACGACAATCGGCTGGGTCATCGTATCGACGATGCCCTGGGCCTGCACGTGTCCGCTTTTCAACAAGCGGTAAAGGTCTTCCAGGATCATCTCCGCCCTGTTCCCTCGGCAGAAAGTTGCACGGTCTTGTGGTCGTTTTCGCGCGTTCGACAACAGAAACTAGGGTGATAGGCCTGTTGTGCAAGGGGTTCGTCACACTTCTAGAGTGACGGCGCCTGCGCTCCTGCGTTGATGGCATTAGCCGGCTGGAGGGGGCCCTTTGCGTAAGGCGCATAAAACAGAAGGCCGCCAACGAGGCGGCCTTTGCATGATTATCGTTCGGACGCTTAGGCGGCCTTCTTGCCCTTGGCATTTGCAGACGCCTGGGCAAGCTGGGTCAGCTTCTTGTCGGTGGCTACTTCTTCGGCAAGGTTTGCCTGAAGCAGCGGAACGGCATCCTTCAGGCCGAGCTGGTTTGCCCAGGCGATGAGAGTGCCGTAACGGGCGATCTCGTAGTGTTCGACGGCCTGGGCCGAAGAGATGAGACCGGCATCCAACGCCGGCGATCCTTTGAACTCTTCCATGATCTCTTCACCCTCGGCGATGATGCCCTGGATTGCTTCACATGTCTTGCCGCGTGCGGGCTTGCCGAGAAGCTCGAATACCTGATCGAGACGTTCGATCTGCCCCTGAGTTTCGTCGCGGTGCTGCAGGAATCCTGCTTTGCCTTCTTCTGACTGGGCGGCGCGAGCCATTTTCGGCAGCGCCTTCAGGATCTGCTTTTCCGCGAAATAGATGTCCTTGAGTGTATCAAGGAAAAGGTCATCAAGTGTCTTGGTGGTGGTAGTCGCCATGGTTAATCCTCCTGTGGCATGGGCTTGCGCGGGGTAAACGCCGCGTGGTTTTGGTTGTTCAAAGGGCGCCGGGCTGATCCGCAGCTAGGTAACCACGCGGGACGATCGTTGTTCCCTTAGGCTTTGCTTTCTCTCCAGCTTCCCTACGAGAAGAAACTTGGTCGTCACGGAACGATGTTTTCATCAAGCCACTGTGCCATCGCCTTCTTTTCAGCAAGGTTTACCTGGAGGGCAGCGCTGGCCGAAAATCTCCGTGTTGACCGTCCCGAACTTCGCACGCCCGGCGCTTCTTTTCCGGTCGAGCGCGCGTCGCCCTGTCGCAAGGGCGTCATCGACCGCGTCGGCGTCGCGTTTTCGGTCAGTGGGGAAACGAGTTCGGAGGCAGTTGCCGAGGGCGACGGCGAGCTAACATAGGGCGGCGCGCCTTTGATCTCTGAGCGAAGCCGGGTACTCCGAAGTCAGAGCAAGGCACAGGCCTTTGCCTTACCGTCGACAAGTCTTTCCACGGTGCCGATGAGGCACGCTGCGCGCCTCAAGAGTTCGATCCCCGTCATCGTTGAGCCGCCAGAGATGCTCCGAGTATCTTGTCTCAAAGACGAGCCTGTCCGTCGGAGGGCTTACCTACCTCTCCAGACCAAATCATTCCTCGGCGTCGGAATAGTTTTTGTACTGCAGCTTTTGGAGGGACGCATCCAGCCTCAGGATGAGCCCGGTCGGGGCGTAATCAACGGTGACCTCTCCGAAGGCGGATAGACTGGAGGTGATGAGCCGGCAGCCAAAGCCCTTCCTGCTCGGAACTTCCACTACGGGGCCCCCGACCTCCCGCCAACTGAAGTTCAGGCGCTTGTCGCCCGCCTCGTCGCGCACGGACCACACGATTTCGATCGTCCCGGTACCCACCGACAGCGCACCATACTTGTTGGCATTGGTGACAAGTTCGTGCAGCACGAGGGAGAACGCAAGCGCCGCCCGGGGACCCAATTCAACCGCGGGACCGACTGATTGGAAACGTGCTGACGACTCAAGTCCGAGATTAGTCGCGGTCGCCTCGACAATCGTCGCCATGGTGGTGCCCAGCCAATTCTGCTGCAGCAAAATGTCGTGCGCTTTCGAAAAAGCATTGATCCGCGCCGAGATCGCCTGTTCCGCATCCTCCATGCAACTGGCGTTTCGGAAGGATTGACTGGTGATAGCCTGAACGACGGCCAGCGTATTCTTCATGCGGTGAGAGAGTTCGTGCATCAGGACGCGCTGTCGCTGCTCGTTTTCTCTCTGCTCCGTGCGATCTCTCAGAATCTTCACAAAGCCCTCGACTTCGCCGTCATCCGACGTCAACGCCATCATCTGACCCGACGCCCAGAACAACGATCCGTCCTTGCGAACGTGCCAGCGTTCGTCGTTGCCATGGCCTTCCGCTAAAGCCGCGGTCATCTCCCGTTTGAGAATCCCCCCCTGCAGGTCTTCCTGCGTGAAAATTACGGCTGCGGGCTTGCCGATAATCTCAGCCTCGTCCCATCCGAGGATCCGTCGCGCGCCCTCATTCCACGTGGTCACCAGGCCATCCAGATCCATAGAGATGATCGCATATTCGATCGCGCTTTGGAGGATAGCTTCGAGAAAGCGCTCTCGGGAGCGGCTGGAATTGGAAAAAAGTCTCATGATCATATGGTGCGCCTGATCCTCCGGAGCTGCAAGGCTGATCGAGCACATCCGGATTTTATAGCGGAGGCCATCGTATTGGCAAAGGCCGCAGCAGGTGACACGTTGTTCGGCAAGTCTCGGAGGGCCCGCGCCATAATCCAAATGGATGGCCATCTCGGAAATAAAGGAACGCGAGCCGCGTTATTGGGCGATCTCCTATTAAGCGCGGAAGCCATTCATCGAAAAAAACTCCACGGGGATTTGCCTTCCGCATCGTCAAAGGCGGCCCGGGCACCGGCCTTAACATCCGATGGCAGGAGACGGCGGCGAGCGCCCGCTATTTTAGGTACTCTTCGATCACCTTGATTAGGGCTTCAGCGGAATAGGGCTTCTGCAACCAAGCGATCGGCGAGGCCGCCGAGGCTCTTTCATGGGTTCGAGCATCCGCATAGGCGGTGGCAAAAATCGAGCGGACGCCGAGCGTTGTAAACAACTCGATCGCGGCTTGGACACCATCTTTGCGACCGGCCAGTCGAATGTCCATGATCGCAAGGTCCGGACTGGTTGATCCGGCGATGGAAATTGCCTCATCGGCCGTCACTGCGATGCCGACGACCTCAAAACCTGCATCAAGAAGGCGATTTTCAATCTCGAGTGCTATAAGATATTCGTCCTCTGCAATCAGAATGCGTGGCGGCCTTCCACCTGTCGCGGCCTGTTTGGCCTCCTCGGCGGATCCGGCATTGGAGCCGCTGGTGTCATTGGCGGGGGGCCCGAACAAGGTCATGAATCAAGGCTGCTTTCCGATTGAGATTGATTGGTGAAACGGACGGTGCATCGCGCCCCCGGCCCTGGAGCAACCGAGAACGAGCCGCGCAGCTGCCGGACCAGGCCGGAGACGAGACCGGTTCCGGATGAACGTCGGCCCGTGACCTTGAAATCGAAGCCAGGACCGTTGTCACGGACCGTCAGCTCGAAGTCGCCTTCCGACCGTTTGAGTGATATCCATATCTCGCAATTGCCTTCGTCATCACAGCCGTGCTTCGCAGCGTTTGTGAGAAGCTCGTTCAGAACGAGAGCCAGAGGCATTGTGACGTCATTCGCCAGGTTTCCGGCGTCGACGTCGATGTGGAGCGTGACGTTTTTCGAGAACGCTTGTCTTGCACTGTCGCACACCGCACGGACAAAATTGCGTGCCTCCACCTCGGAGCGGTCATGTTCCGTATAAAGCGCCTGCTGCGCCGAAGCCATGGCCCCAACACGCTGAGCTGCATCACCCAGAACAACGCTTGCCTCTCGGCTATTGCTTTCGCGCTGCGCCGAACGGATCAAGGCGTAGAGCATCATCATGTTGTTTTTGACGCGATGATTGAGCTCGTCGAGGAAAACCCGCTGATTGCTCTCGGCCAGCTTGCGGTCGCTGATGTCGACCAGCATGTTTACCGCCCCTGTTAGCTCGCCGTCGTCATTGCGCATAGGCGTGGGGAAGGGAAGGAAGGGAAACATCGAGCCGTCGGGCCGCTGAGCCATGGCCTCTACACCTCGCACAGGGCGGTTTTCCTTAAGGGTGATCGCCATCGGGCATTCGTTATGTGGCAGCGGCTGCCCATCGGCCGTGAACAGCCGAAAAGTCACACACCATTCGTCCTCGCCGATGATCGGCTCCCTGCCGGCCAAATCGGCGGCCGCACGGTTGAAATACGTGATCTTGCCCTGTGCGTCGGTCGTGTAGACGGCGGCAGGAAGCGCTTCAAGAACCTGGCGCATTTCTTCGTCTTTGCGCACCAGTTGCCGCCTTACCCGGACGATCTCGGTAACATCGGTTGTGAAACAGCGGGTGTGGATGAATTCGCCCTTGCGGATCTGAGCACTGGAAGTGGTTTCGACGTGCTTGATCGTGCCGTCTTTGGCACGCATCCGGGCCGGAAAGCGGACGAGCTTTTCCCCGGACGCCAAGCGCGTTAACATCTCGTCTATGGTGTGTGGGTCTGCATGAAATTCAGAAATCGGCCGGCCGACGTATTCGTCGGCTGCGTAGCCGAGGAGATCCAATTCCGCCTGATTGGCGCGCAAGATGGTGCCGTCAGCCCCAACCAGATGCAGGGCAACGGCACCATTTTCAAAAAAGTCTTCGTAATCTTCGGGGAAAATATCAGTTTGGGCAATGGGGGTGCCGCTCACCAATTCAACCTTGCCCATTTAATCTCCTCAATTCCCTCAATTAACGCCAACTTAACTCTGTTAAACCCGCCAAGTGTATTTTGGTTCCTGCTCGGTCTTATAGAACAGCGTGACGTCGAAATGGCGCTGAAGCTGACTGGTGCCCTTGAACGAGTACCGACCATCGACCCTGTTGTTTCAAAAGGCCCTTCATATCCATTACCCAAGGTGGTGTGAACATATTGACCGATTTGGGGCCCGAAGCGGTCGTTAGCCGTCGCAAAAATTCGCCGCGACACTCGCAGAACGCATCAAGAAAGACCGGAGTGGCACAAAAGTCGGCAGTCCTGCGACTGGGAAGTAAGATGACGCTCAGGCGCATAAGACAGGACTGTGCAGCGCCTGCCCGTCTCAATGGCGATACACGGTTGCTTGATGCGTCAGTAGAGCAACCGCGTTCTGATCGTTCCCGGTATATCGCGTAGCGCCCCTAGAATGTAGTCGGCTGTCTGGGACGCGTCCTCGACCTCGATGACCACATAACCTGTATTGCCATATGTCTGTAGGAATTCGGCGACGATATTCAGCCCACGTGACGAGAAGACCTCGTTCAACTGGATGAGCATGCCGGGGCGGTTTTCATGAACATGGATGAACCGCGTGCCGTTCGGGCGTTCGGGCAATTGCACCTGCGGAAAGTTGACGGCGCCCATCGTTGATCCGATGTCGGAATATTCGACCAGCTTTCTGGAGACTTCTCCGCCGATACGCTCCTGGGCCTCTTCTGTCGAGCCGCCGATATGCGGTGTCAGAATGACATTGCTCAAGCCCTGCAGCGGCGTTTCGAAACGCTCTTTGTTCGATGCCGGCTCCTTGGGAAAAACATCGACCGCAGCGCCCGCCAGATGGCCCTCTTTCAAGACTTTTGCGAGAGCGTCGAGATCGACCACTGTGCCGCGGGAATTGTTGATGAAGATGGCGCCCTTCTTCATGCGACGCAGTTCGGTTTCGGTGATCATATTGTATGTCGATGGCGTTTCCGGAACGTGCATCGTCACATAATCAGAGATTTCCAAGAGATCGCCGAGCGAAGCCATCGATTCCGAATTGCCGCGGCGCAGCCTGTCGGAGAGATCGAAATAGCGCACCACCATGCCCATGCTTTCCGCAAGAGCGCTCAGCTGCGAGCCGATATTGCCATAGCCGACGATACCGAGGGTTTTTCCGCGGACTTCGCGGCTGCCGACAGCGGATTTCTCCCATCCGCCCTCATGTGCAGATGCCGAGCGTGGGAAGATCTGCCGCGTCAGCATGATGATCTCGCCGATCACAAGTTCGGCCACCGAGCGCGTGTTCGAATAAGGCGCGTTGAACACCGGGATTCCGCGACGGCGTGCCGCTTCCAGATCGACCTGGTTCGTGCCGACAGAAAAACAGCCGACGGCAATCAGCTTCCTGGCGGATTCGAAAATCTCTTCTGTCAGCTGCGTTCGGGAACGAATGCCGATGATATGTGCATCGGCGATATGGCTTTTGAGATCCCTGTCATCAAGCGCTTTCGGCAGATGCACGAGGTTGGTGTATCCGCACGACGAAAAATAGTCCACGGCGCTTTGGCTGATGCCTTCAAGCAGAAGCACGGAAATTCGGTCACGCGAGAGGGAAAGCTGGAGAGGCATAGAGAGACTTTCGTTTTCCGAATTTAAACAAGTCGATGTCGTTTACGGCGCATTGCAACATGGCTTTGCGACCATCCGACAACCGGTGCAAGCACAAATTCTGCTATTCTCAGCTTCCATTGAGCGCGCCTCGGCGACTGATGCAGAATTGCGCTAGTCAACTCCGCGACGTCTGCAAGCAGCTTGCTCGCGCTCTTCACCATGTGCGGCCGAAGCTGGTGCTTGGGCCCGGACTTTTCGACGTCTGGCGCAGTCGAGGGATTCGAACCAGAGGCTCCTTGTCATCGAAAACCGTCGAATTTTCAAGAATGTGCGGGTCTGGAGACTGAGCAGAAATTCCCAGGCGCTAACGCCACAATGCCGAAATAGGCACGGCGTATAGATGTTCTCCGAAGGGGACCACCTTTTGATGGTCATACAAAACAAAGCCTGAAACAAATCTTTCTCCAGATGCTTCGGCCAGGATTCGCAATCCAGAAAAATCAGCGCTCGAGACGGTCGCTGCCGCCTTTATCTCAATGCCGACGATGCGTCCTCTTCTGTCTTCGATAACGATATCGACTTCGTTCTGCTGCTTGTCGCGAAAGTGTGAGAATTCAAATCGTTCTTCCCCGCCACTCGCGAGTTTAAGAATTTCGGCGAAGACGAAAGTCTCCAGTAATGGTCCAAATTGCCCCCTGTCTGCCCGTAGCCGGTCGAGAGAGAGGTCCCGGAGGGAAGCGAGAAGACCAGAATCGAGAAAATGTATTTTGGGTGTCTTGATGAGACGTTTCAGCTTATTGGAAAACCAGGGCTGCAAGGTTCGAGCGAGGAATAAGCTCTCGAATATGCCGACGTATTTTTGTGTTGTGATGTGGTTCATCCCGATCGCAGCACCAATGCCGGAATAATTCACGAGTTGACCTGAATGCTCCGCAAGAATGCGTAGCAACCGCGGCATTTGAGTGATCTGCTCGATTTGTGCCACATCGCGAACATCACGTTGAACGATTGCCTGGATATAATCCGCGTACCAGTCTTGTCTGCGGGTCAGGTTTTTACGGCCCAATGCCTCGGGATATCCACCTGCCAGAACTGCAACCATCAAGTCGTCGCCGAAGATGGAATCTCCGGCTTTGGCGTCGTTGCGAAAAGCGTCGCGCAAAAAGCTGCCGCCGGCCGCCCTGATTTCGCTTTGAGCGAGCGGCAGTAATCGGACAACCTCCATGCGTCCTGCGAGCGAGTCCGCTACGCGTGGCAGTGTCATGAGATTGGCTGAGCCCGTCAGCAGGAAACGTCCCGGACGTTGGTCGGTATCCACACTTTCTTTGATCGCCAGCAGCAGCTCGGGAGCACGCTGAATCTCGTCGATGATGGCCCGGTCCATTCCTCTGACGAAGCCAACCGGGTCTCGTTGAGCCGCTTCCAGGGTCGTCGCATTGTCGAGTGTGTAATATTCCATTTCTGGACTGGCCATCTTCTTCGCCAGCGTCGTTTTGCCGGATTGTCGGGGGCCGACGATCAATACGACGCGCGTGTCCGACATGGCATCGTTAACACGTTGCTCGGCGAGCCTTGGATATAGCGCCATAGTTTTTGCTCCTTGTGACCAGTTGAAGCTATGGCGTTGACTAATTGAAAGTCAATATATGACCATTTGAAATCAAAGTGGCGTCCGTTTGAAACTGCAAGACAAAGTCGCGGGTGCCCCTTTGCGACATAAATTAGGAGAGAGATGCCAAGAAGGCGCTGCTTGAACTTTTCGCTGATTGGTCACCGGAACTGACCGAGCTGATCCGCAAAGGCGGGGTACCTGATCAGGAGTGAAGCGAAAGCAAATTTATGCATCGATTTCCCATCGCTCCGCCAAGCCGAGCCGCTTTTAGACAAAGAATGCAAGGCTCTTGAGGGTTCGAACCGCTAACCCTCCTCGATCGAACCGAACCAGTTCACTCGCGCAGGGGGCTCAACGACTCGGTTATTATACATCGACCAGAGAACCGATAGGGGAGCAGCGTGCAACTTCTCTGCGAATGGGGTCACGCGATCATGATCGTGAAGCACTAGGCCGCGGATAAAGCGGTCTCCACAGAGCGGCCGCGCCGCTGATTTGGGTCGGAATCAGACAGACGCGAGTGTGGGTTTCGGTCACTGTTTAAGCACGCGGGGCTTCATTTAAATAACGATAAAGCTAAAGTAAGCGCCCTTAAACAAGCCTCGGAACCGCCGGCCGTCTCTAATCCATCGATCACCGGTCGATTTACGATTTGTGGTTTAAGGCAACCCGTGTAGAATCGGGCTAAGTGCCTGAATTTCTCATAATCATTTTAAAGCCGCCCCGCGATCATTGCTCTCCATGATGAAATCATCCCTCAACCATATGCCACTTCGCAAGCAGCGCGAGATTGGCCGCGTTCTGGAAATTCTCCACGAGGAATTCGAGGACGCGTTGAAGGATGCGGCGGCCGATTTCAAGAAGCGCGGCCGGATCCTGAAGATCATCCTGTTCGGCTCCTACGCCAAGGGTGGCTGGGTCGATGAACCCTTCACGATGAAGGGGTATCGCTCCGATTTCGATCTCTTGATCATCGTCAACAACCGCAAGCTCTGCGAGTTTGCCGAGTACTGGTACAAGGCCGCCGACCGGCTGATCCGGGAAAGCTCGATCGAAACGCCGGTGAGTTTCATCGTCCACTCCAGACGCGAGGTAAATACCTACCTCAAGGAAGGACAGTATTTTTTCTCCGATATTCGCAAGCAAGGCATCGTTCTCTACGAACTGGACGATGAATCTCTCCCCGAGCCGGAACCGCTTTCGCCGGCAGATCGGTTGCGTGTGGCGAAGGAGCACCACTCGGATCGGTTTTCGCTGGCGCAGGCGTTTCTAAAGGGCTTTCGGTTCTACGTTAGCGAGAAGGAACTCCGCGTGGCGGCGTTTGAGCTCCATCAATCGATCGAGCAGGCCTATTCCTGTGTCCTGCTTACACTCACCAATTACGGCCCGCCATCCCACAACATCAAGTTCCTACGCTCGCTTGCCGAGGAGCAGGACCGACGACTAATCGAGGCCTTTCCTCGCGATCAGCACAGAGAACGCGCCTGGTTCAACACGCTAAACGAAGCATATGTCAAGGCACGGTACTCCGAGCATTTCGAGATCAACGACGAAGCGCTTAGTTGGCTTGGGGAGCGAACGGCCAAGCTGCTTGAGTTGGTAAAAATCGTTTGCTCCGAGCATTTGGAGAAGCTTGAGCGGAGTAAGGTGTAGCGGCGGATCGTGAGCTCTATGTTAGCCATTTGGGGTGCAATCCCACGGCCTAATATGCGGGAAAGCGTCTTCGACCGGCGGTCTTGACCGGAATCGAGCGATCGGCCCTGCCAATTCCCCAATTGAAGCTCTAGAAGGGATCTAAACCGGCGGCGCCTCAACTCAATAAGCTAAGTGCCTGATAAACCGAAATTGTCAAAGCTGGTTAGAGCCGCGACGGTTCCAGCCAATTAGAAACGCGACACTTGTTCCTCGGATCAGCCCCCGCTCCGACCGGCTGGGCCGGGTTGCAAGGGAGGAGCGGGGGCGGGTGAGATGCACCCTTTCGGCTTTAGCTTTTAGATATGCTCGCCACCATTCATTCTGCAGCCTCCATACGAGCCAGAGCTTTCTGTCGCTTAGCAATTACGTCCGGGTCGCTCATGAAGTCCTTCCTTTTACCCGGCTTGCGCCCCCGCTTCTGATATCCGTTGCTCGTGCTGCCGTCGCGAATGCCGAACATATGATCTGTCTGGCCGGTGCGGCGAGGGCCGCTCTTGCTGCGCTGCTGTTCCCGCCCGGCCTGCTGTTCTATGATGGCCGAGAGCACGTCATCCAGGCGCTTGTTCTCGACAACAACTGACCGATGAACCGACCGCAAGGTGTCAAAGGTTCTGTAAGGTAGGACGTAACTCTCATGCATGATCTCGAGGCGTCCATCCGGATAGTCGCAAACCACGACCTTCTTGCCTGCCAAGGGTCTGGAGACAGCACTGGGTTCGAGAACGAAGAGGACTTTGTCATAGCGCAGCGTCAGGGATTGCGACAGCGTGCGAGCTTCTTTCCTACACATGGCGCCATCAAGGTTCTCATGATCGGCCAGCGGCCGGTGCATGTCCTTCGAATTACGCGGTTGCTTACCAAAACGAGAATTGAAATCCACAATGAATTCTGATGCATAGGCGTTGGCAGCCTCGATCGTGTCGATACTGCGAAGCCGCAACTCCTTCACCAGCCGATCCTGCAGCGTCTGGTTGGCGCGCTCCACACGGCCTTTGGCTTGCGGAGTGTTGGCGCAGATAATGTCGATGTTCAGCTCATAGAGCGCACGTCCAAACTGCGTTAGCCCGCTCGTCCGGTCTTTCTCCGATGCATTAGTCGAGCGAAAGACGCTGTGCTTGTCGCTATAGAACGCCAGTGGTTTGCCCCATTGCTGCAGATAAGCCTTTGTCGCATGCAGATAGTCGAACGTGTTCTCTGATCCAGCGAACCGCAGATGCAGCAACTTGCCGGTCGCATCATCGATATAGACCAGCAGGGCGCATTTGGGGCCGCGGTTCTCGAACCACCAATGATGCGAGCCATCGATCTGAACCAACTCACCGAAACAGTCGCGCCGGCCGCGCGGCTGGAAAACCCGCTTCTTGCGCTCACGCCGCGAGACCCAGATACCGGCCTCGGTCATCCATTGCCGCAGCGTTTCCTTGGCGACCGAGATCCGGTGCAGCTCGATCAGCTTCTCACGCGCCAGCGTCGGACCGAAATCAAGATAGCGCTCCCGGATCAGATCCAGCGCCGCATTGCGAAACTCCTCGCAGTGGCGCCGGTTGCTCGGCTGCGATCGCTTCTTGGAAACGAGCCCGGCTGGACCATCCCTGTCATAGGCCTGTAGCAGCCTGTGCATCTGACTTCGGCTAAGGCCCAGCTGTTCGGCGGCCCGGACAACGCTCAGGCGTTCGTCACGGATCTTCTGGATGACTTCGAGGCGATGCAATTCTTTCTGCGACATGGTGATCATAAAGGACATGACGGCTCCGACCGCTCCTGGTCTCGACCAGGCTGAAGATCGTCATCCTTGCTCCCAACGTTGGCTTTGACCAGCGCGTCGAGAGGCGAGACTGTCGCATCTCTAACTGGCCCAACTGTCGCATTACTAAATAGCCGCTACAGAAATTCTCGGCATAACGTTGATTTATGGAACTGCAAGGAAATATCTTCATTCGGCTTAGCAACCGCATGCCTCATTGTTGCCATCGCTTGCCATGGTCGGGACGCCGTGAGGTAGATTCCGCGACCTGCAGCCCGAGTGCATGTCCGCGTTTGAACTGCAACCCCTCGGAAAGCTCCCGATCGGCGGCCGAACGCCTCCCGCTTATGAGACTGTACGTGGCGCTCTCATTCGCCTGATTTCAGCGAAAGCCGCCGAGCGCGGCGAAATGTCTTGGGGGAGTCGCTATCTTGGGGAAATAGAGGTGAAAGCTTTGGGGACCCGCCAGGACTGAGCCAAGGGCCCGGTTAGGAAATGAGGCGTACTGCCATTTCGCGCATACGGATCTTGGAGGAAGGACGTGCTCAGAACTCGAGAAGGCGTAAAAATATGCTTGGTCAATCGATCGAGGGGTCCGTCGCCCCGCAGTTCCCTGCACCGCAGCCCGGAACGTTGATGAACTCGACCCCTCCCTCCCTGATAGCCCTGATTAGCTGAGCCCCCGTTGAGCGATGCAATCCATGTCTGCCTCCTTCGAAGTCGCGGATCGTACTCCGCGACACGGATGAGTGCGCGGCCAGGTCATCTTTAGTGGCCTGCTGCCGGTTTATCGGACACGAGGTTAAGCTAATCCCACCTTTGTTTCAAAGTCATTGGGGCTGAGATAGCCCAGTGTCGAGTGGCGGCGCTTCGGGTTGTAGAAACGCTCGATGTAATCGAACACATCGGCTCTGGCGTCATTCCTCGTGCGATAAACCTTCCGTGCCGTTCTCTCCGTTTTCAGTGAGGAGAAGAAGCTCTCCATTGCAGCGTTGTCCCAGACATTTCCAGAGCGGCTCATCAAGCAGGTGATGCCGTGATCTCCCATGAGGCGCTGGAACTGCTCGCTGGTATATTGGCTGCCCTGGTCGGAGTGATGCCGTGCCGATATAGAGGGCCGGGCGCCGACAATGGCAGTATCGTTCGGCGTCACCACTGCGGCCCGCGAGGCCGGAGCAATCGAAGGGTCCATTGAAATCCTCCTCTAAGACCTCAGCTCCGCAGTTTGGTCTTGTGCCGTACCAACTCGGGTGGGCACAAGACCAAACTGGAAAGGAGCCCATGCAACCAACACTCACGTTTCCGGGTTCGACGGCCAAGATGTCCTTCGAAAGGAGAATCAGATGAGACTGGTGCCATTCCAATACGCCGGCCACAATCCCGCCGTCGTCTTCATTAACCCGGAACAGGTTGTTGCTGTGCGAGCATTCGACAAGAGCACTGACATCTATGTTGCTGCGCCTCAGAAGGATGGCGCGCCATATCCCGTCAGAGAGACGGTCGAAGAAGTCGTTAAGCTGCTAACGGCTTAGCATGCCGAGCGGCCGGAACTTCTATACTTCATCGATGTTTTATCGGCATGAGCAACACAGAGCAAAAAGCCACGAAAGGCATGATCAAATTCGTGCTGACTATCTTCGTTGTCGCGATGATCATAGCGCTGGCGTATTTGGCCTTCTTCACGCCCGGGCAGGCGTAAGCTGAACGGCACCAAGTACATCGATCGTATGCTAGAGCGGCCAACAACCGCAGCAGATCGCCCTGCCACCGCAGCCGAATGGCTCTGCCTCCAAATTGGAGTAGGCGAGATGAGCGAGAACTTCAGCGCCAAGGAGACCTTCGCCATATATGGCGAGTACGCAACCACGATCACATTCCTCCGGGATGAATTTTTCAGCGAGGAAAAGACGTTGCCGACGATGCAAGATGCAATCGATTACCTGAAAGCATTGGACCCTACCCCACTAGGGATAGTTCTCCACATCCGCGCTCACGGTCGCGACATACCATTCGACCGCGATAATATAGCGAAGCTGATGCGGGAGCTATGAGTGAAATGCGGACCTATTGCTGATAAGTCAACGGGATGGAGCCCTACAGAGCTCCGTCCGCGCAAATCATGACTATAGCTAATCTATAGCCGTTTCCTGTAACGGCGCAAGTGCCAGTCAAGCCTTTTTTTCCGTTGCGTACCACGGTTTTTCATACCCCAATCGCGGGCCATCTCATCGAGGCCATCCTTTAGATAATCTGCAAGCGTTTTGCGCTCCCGATGCGAACTGGCAAGCTCCCCGATCGCGAAGCCTTGACCGGCTACCTTGCTCATGATGTCGTAGGCTCCGACGCCAAGGATTTCGCGGCAGCGCTTCAGCTGCTGCTATTCCGTCAAAGGTTCGCGAGAGCCGCCGCCGTCGACCGGCTCGCGGCTCTAGTCGAACGATCCTGCCCCTGCCCCGCTCATGGACTCGTAGAGCGCCTTGAAGCGTGTCGCCGCGGCAAGCTGAGCCTCGTTGATCTGCTTCCTTGCAGCAAGCGTGACGATAGCGCTCTCGCGGATATTCATCTGCGCCTGGATCTTCACCGGGTTGGCTTCGACCCCTTGGTGATGCAAGCACTGGGCGGTGGCGAAGAAACCATTTCATTCGCGCGGAGAAATTCGGTAGCCGATCCAGGACATCTCGACCGATCACCTCGACAGCAAACAATGGGATTAACCCCACCATGGAGCGCACTCGAAGCGTCTGTTGCGCGCCCTCGAAATCTCTGACAACGTCATAGAAAAAGCCGTCCTGCTCATCCCAGAGGCTCTCGTCAGCTCCCCCCGCCCCGGACATGGCGGCAGCGATGGAAAGAAAGTGCTCGAAGAACTTTGTCGCCAGATCCTCATACACCGGACGTTCCAACGCCAGTTCGATCGACATTGCCATCAAGTTCAGTGCGTACATTGCCATCCAGGCGGTCCCGTCCGCTTGATCGATGGAGCTTCCATCAGGCATCTGCTCGGACCGGTTGAACGGGCTAATATTGTCCAAGCCGAGGAAACCTCCCCGGAACAGGTTCCGTTCGCCATCATCCCGGCGATTGACCCACCATGTGAAGTTCAGGCTGAGCTTGTGCAGCACGCGCTCGAGAAAATCGAGGTCTCCGCCCCCCTTGCCGCCTTCGCCTTCGGTAGACCTGCAAAGCAGCCCACGCATGCACGGGAGGATTAGCGTCACCGAAGTCCCATTCGTAAGCTGGCAACTGGCCATTGGGGTGCATGTACCAGTCGCGCGTCAACAACTCGAGTTGGTCCTTCGCAAAAGCTGCATCGACCGTCGCCAAGGCCACGCACTGAAAGGCCAGGTCCCAGGAAGCGTACCAAGGGTACTCCCACTTGTCGGGCATCAGGACGACGTCCGCATTGTTCAGGTGCTGCCACTTGGCGTTACGGCCGGACGGCTGACCGGCGGTTCAGGCTGACCAGGGTCACCCGCCAGCCACTTCGGTACATCGTAGTAGTAGAACTGTTTCGACCACAGCAGGCCAGCAATCGCCTGACGATGCACTGCGCGAGCGTCGGTTCCCAATCCTGGCTGTAAAGCAGCGAAGAACTCGTCTGCCTCCCGAATCCGCGCATCGAAGATCCCGTCGAAGTCCTGGAAGGGCGGAGACCGTTCTCTCTCCGGATGCCACCGGGCACGCACCACACCCGTTTTTCCGGGACCTAACTTCATTTCGCTGATCGCAGCCGCTTTCGTCCCTCTATCCCTTCTGATGGCCTTCTCCCGCCCCTCAACCAGATAGTCGTTGATGCCATCCTTGAAAGGTCTTGGCCGGGAGGAGGGATCGGATACCAACGAGGAGGGGATGACTGATACGCGGGTCTAGGTGCTTTTGCGGGCATTAGGTAGGAAAACAATCACGAGCCGCCCGGTGAGAACACGCGGCCTCCTCCGGCGCGGCTTCGGTTTGCAAACCGAGGCTAACAGCCGCGCTCCGAAAAGTGGGGCATGCCAGATCAACGGCGGGACGTCTTTAGCGACGACGTGACGGAGGATATCATTGCTGGGCTCTCGCGGTCGTGTTGGTGCAAGGAGCCAGCATTCTGACGACTACGTCGGCCCACCCTTCGTCCTTCGGCTAAGGAGAACCAATGCCGCTTCAGATGCGCCCCGGACGTGCCGCCATTTCTCAGAGACGAGAATGGCCATATTCCCATGAACGATGAGACGGCCGACTGGCTCGTGATCGGGCGCACTGGCGAAAGCGTACGAAAACCGGGTGGCAGCGGCCGATACTCTCGGCATTCCGGCCGGTACCTCGATGTCGCGGTGTCAACGTGCGCGGGAGGCTCCGTTCAATCGAGCATGACCCGTCGCCCACATACCCGTCTCCCTGTTTTGCCTACCTCTACGAACGAGATAAGACTTATTTCTTTTTAGCCAAGCGACGGCTGTTGGCGCGAACCCGCTTACCGAATGGTCTCACGGCGGCTGCGACGACCGCGTCGCGGGTTTTCGGCACCGAGGGACGTCCGCCCATCATCATGTGGTGTCGAATGCAGCCGTCGACGGTGCCATGTTGACGGCCACCGCGCTCTCTGCAGTGGCCGCGACTTTTTCTGCGACCATGCGGTGAAGCTCCGCCGCATCCTGCGGTTTGCCTGTCAGGGCCGCGAGTTGCATCTGCTGGAGCCGGAGCGCCATCACGAACGGAGCCTCTAACCAGAACGTGACAGCATTCGTACGAAGTCGGCGCGGCGTCATGGTGAGTGCTCCTATGTAGCGGGCAGCCATATAAGCATGCCTCCTTGGATGGACCTCCATGAAAAAGACGCATGCGGCTCATGCGGAAGATGGCGCTATGCGGCGTAACGCCAGATACTCCCACAACGCCACCACAAAAAGGACGGCGGTTGCGAGCATCTGGATGTGATAGTTGTCCGTTATGGGCAGCAGCAGCGCGACCATCACGAGCAACACGAGCCCACCAATATGCGAGACCGGCATCTCGCGGGCAGCGGCTCGTTTCACCCAGATATTTCCTATGAGAAAGAGCGCCGGACCGCCCAGGATCGCGACAGCCTCCTTGGGCGTGCTTTCCTCGCTTGCAAGCGAAAGGCTGAAGTCTTGGCCTACCGCCGCGAGGATGATGCCTGCAACAATTGGCAGATGGCCGTAGGTGAAAAGTTTCAGCGCGACACTCTCCGGTTTAGACGTCGCTTCCGCCTTGTCCGCTACTTTCTCCTGGCCGTGATGAAAATAAATCCACCACATGAACCCGATGCTGAGGAAAGCGCTGCAGAAGACAGCAAAAGTCAGATCGCCCGCCATGTGTTCGGCGGCATTGCGGCCGGTCGTCAGGATCGTCTCGCCGAGGCAGATTATCACGAACAGTGCACAGCGTTCGGCCATGTGCTCGCCTGAGACATCCAAAGTCTCACGTCCCGACTTTCCCATGCCTGGAACGTAATATCGAACGGCGGGTGATGCATATTCGATCAGAAGCGCAAGCGACCAGAAGACAGGACGCGCCTCCAGCGCACCGGCTATCCAAAATACACTCGACATCAGCATCCACAGGGTAATACGCAAGAAGGTCAGGGATGATGCCGGATCGACGCCGCGAAATGCATAGAGCGCGAAGACAGAGCGCCCGACTTGCATGGCGCTATAGATTGCGGCAAAGACCAGACCATGCGCTTCGAAGGCTTGGGGTATCGCAATGGCCAGCAGAACGCCGCCGAACATCAGGCCAAAAAGCAGCAGCCGGACAGGGTCTTTGTCGGTGTCTAAGAGGTTTGTGACCCATGTTGTGTTGATCCAGACCCACCAGACCGCGAAGATTAGGAGAAGCGATTCAATCGCGGCCGTCGAACTAAAATCGGATGCGAGCGCATGTGACAGCTGAATGAGCGCGAACACAAAAACCAGGTCGAAGAAAAGTTCGGGAAAGCTGGTTCTAGTTTGAGCTGCACCCTCTTTCCGGACCCAATTTCTGCTCCGGTCACTCGCCATGTAACGCTCCGTTCCCGATCACCTTGTGAAGGTAGGGGCCGCCTACGCTGAAGAAAATCAATTCATCGAAGTCCCACGCGACTGACGACGGTAAGGTAGGGCGCAAGCTTGCTGTGGCAATTGCAGGTCAAAACACGATGCTGACTTGCCGGTGAGAAGGCGTACCGATCACGTATAAAGTAGGGATCCTTTTCGAACGGCAGCTTCGCTACGGCTTCTTCAATCCTCGTCACGCGATAGGTCCTTTCGCTTTTCAGGCACTCCGAACGGTATGACTGTGATCGACCCGGGTGATCTGGTTTTATTATGCTGACGGGTTTCACGGCCATGGAAGAGTTGCCCGGCCCATCGTTAGGCAACTTTCCTCGCCATCCCGACCGAGCGCGGCGCGGTTTCGGCGAAACCGAACTGCTTGTAGAGGCGGTTTGCCGGCACGTCGGCGATCAGACTGACATAGGCGGTCTTCGGCAACTGCTTCTCGATATAGTCCGTCAGCGCGGCCATGATCACCTCGCCGAGCCCCCTGCCCTGGTGCTCAGGCATGATCCCGATGTCAGTGATTTGAAAGAAACAGCCTCCGTCGCCGATGATGCGCCCCATGCCGACGACCGCGTCGCCATGCATCAAGCAGACGCCAAAGATCGAGTTGGGCAAGCCCTTTTCGGCCGCCTCTCTCGAAAAAGCACTGAGGCCTGACGCCTGCCGTATGCGCAGATAATCGTCGGTACCTGGGACATGGGGCTCAATGCGGTAGTCGTCGTGCTGGGCCAATGCGATGCCTTCTTTCCTGACAAGTATCCTAAAGTCTCCGTCCGCCATTATCGCGTCCCCCGCGGTTGATAGGCAATCACAGGCGATGTAAAAAGCAGTCGCCACGTCAACCGCGATAAGATGCAAGAGGAACAGTCTCACGCCCGAAAACGGTGGGCAGGACATCTTCGTTCATGTGTCCTCGTTGCAGCGCGGCGGCTCGCTCAGAGAAGGTGACAAAGTCAGCTTCGAGGTGGGTCAGGACCGCAAGACAGGGAAGTCGAAGGCAGAGAACGTCAGCGTACTTTAATTCGACAGGTCTCTTTGACGCAAGTTGGAGATACGCGAAGCGGCCATCGTCGCCGGCGACGTTAAGTCGGAGGCATATGCCCTTGGCATTGGCAACGCGGTATGGTGGGCCGACAATCACCGGCCAGCAAGAGATGCTCGCTGGCCGTGCTGACTGATGCTGCACGTACGGCCTTGCCGCGGCCGACGGATGAGCATCGGTCGCCTCACGACCAGCGCCGAGGCAGCGGCGATCTCTGTTTCTGCCTGGATCTCCCACCCTTTTCCCCGCCAGCTTCTGCATCAGTGCTCACATCTCACGTTCTCGTAACGAACCGGCCGGGTCGATGCCGTGCGGCTCCCACAAGATGCTCTGCGCGGCTCGACGGGCTCTTTGCTCGCCAGTCGATGGAGCGCGCCAGTCCGCTCCAAACCGCCATCACTGCCATCGAGACGTCATAAGCCAAAGCATCGTAAGGAAAGAAGCTCGTCGATCGATAATTGTCTTCCGAACACGTAGTAGCGCCAGACCGGCGCTGTCGCGACGACCAGCCCAAGAGCGAAAGCTCCCCAAGTCGCAGCATTCAGCACCCCGCTCAAGTTCATCCTTCGGTGTGATTTCAAGAGCGCCTCCCGGCGACCCAACCGAGGGCGACCATCGCCGCTCCCCAGATCAAAAAACCGATATCCCAGAACATCCACGACGACCGCTCGACTGTTTCGTTGACATGGTGAAGGCCAAGAACCTGATGGTCGACGACGCCCTCTACCAAGTTGCGAAGAGATGAGGCCGGCGTCCAGTGCCGGCGACCCCTTGAACTCTTCCATTATCTCTTCACCCTCGGCGATGATGCCCTGGATTGCTTCACAGGTTTTACCGCGTGCCGGTTTGGCGAGAAGTTTTTTTGTCGGAGCGAACTTGTATCTAGCCGCGAAGCCGGATCATTGAGCGGTCGGCGCCGCTCAACGACATGCGAAGCAGGCCGTTATGCGGCGCCGGCTCGTCTGAGAGGAAATTCGACTACTTGTTTTCGGAAGCAAGTTCGCCGGGACTGAAGCTTCCAGGCTCGCCGTCTTCCCCCGTCACTGCCTCCGAAGTCGTTCCTCCGCCGTCCGGAATAGTGGTTGCGCTGTGATGAGCAGGAGACCACGTCTGCGGAAGCTCGCCGTCTCCTGCTTGTTCGCGCTCGGCTTGCAGCCAGTGTCGCTCGTGCTCGCCCTCGGGCCTGCCCTCCGCTTCCCATATCTCTTGCGCGCGGCGTCTGATGTATTCGATGTCCATGGCATCCTCCTTGGTGACAATGTCCTCGAACCCGATCGAGAGCGTCTTGTTCCATCCCCCGCGTAGATGTTCGTGACGGGGCCGTTCATGCTAACATGCCTCCCCCTCGCCCCTTAAATGGCTCGCTTGTTGCCCACCATATTTCCAGGCAAAAACACGCCTGTAAGATGAGACTAACCATGCAACCAACTAAGTACGGCCATACCAACGGCGGCCGCGACCAGGATCGCGATCAGCAGCCCCGTCGGAAAGATACGGCCGGTTTGAGAAGTCGTCTTCGCTGAAGCGTCGTGATCTTGCGGCGTCGAATGGCTGCCCCGTAGAGCTGAGCCTGGGCGTTCATTCTCGCCAGCAGCTCAGTGCCGCTGATGCCGTCCGGGGAATCCGGCGTGGTTGTGCGACATAGGAATGCTAGAAGCCCGGCTGGAGTCGTCGTGGAAGACCGTCACGGAAAGATGGTAGCGCGCCAGGTAAATCGCCGCGGTCAGGCCAGCCGGACCACCCCCGATGACAATGCAGTCGTTCACTTTCTCTTCAAATGCGTTCGTCATCATGCCATTCCGTATCCTGTTGGCCCCAACCGGGATTGCACCAGTGTGGGCGACGGCAAACCTCGGCAAACGGCAATGGTTCCATTGTCCGGTAACCCAACTCACCATGTCCTTGACATCCATGCGATGCAGTCCAGAACGACCTTATCAGCTCCATCCGGTTGTTTTCACACCGAACTCGGATCGATTCCCGGCTTTAAGTATCGGCTGGAGCTATCGAGATTCCCGGGAACAAAGGGGCGGACAACAGGTTGGGCGGCAATGAACGACGCCCGATATACGTTTCACGAAACCATTGCCGAAATAGCGGCGCTAACTCAGCCGTGTTGTGATGAGGGAAGTACCTTCCATTTCTCGGTCGAGCACCTCGCGAAACGGCAGGTCTGCTTCCAGTTCAGGGGACGAAACCGAAATGGCCGGTTCGAGGTGGTCGGCCATCGCCTTGATGTGAATCGCGGCGATCTCACGTTTTTGCCGGGCCACCTCGTCGTGGCGGCCATGGCTGACTTTGAAGACAACGCGGTAATGGCGTTCTACATCGGCAAATGTTCATCGATCGGAACAATCACCGGCGAGGTACTAGCGCGGTTGGGAATGTCGCCCGAAGTGCTTCTCATCGAGATCGTCACGGGACAGTCGGATGACCTGTCGGCGTCTAACTCTCTGTCGCGGCTGGCCCTAATAGGACTGGAGGGAACCAAGGGATGGTCTCCGTTAAGGGCCGCTTCTGACATCTTGACCCTGGATGGTCTCCTGCATCCCTACTGGTGTCGGAACAGGTGTGTCGTCATCGGAGGGCCTAAATTCTCCTTGAACAGATAGCCCTCGCCTGGACCGACACGCCCCTTTTTCACTAAGGGTGATCCACGGGCCCATCTGGACATCTTCGGCAAAGGTGCCGCTATCAATCGTGATTAGACATCGGCTGCGACCTGAGCCAGGCTGTTTTTGGGAGGCGGACCATCTATTTTTCCGGAGATAGGAGGCCGAAATGGAACAGTACGCATTAGACCAGTTGAAAGCCATCGCAGCGGTCAGCCCGACCTGCAAGCGCCTTGAAATAACGCGGCGCGAACGGCTTGAACGCTGGGCCGAAAGTCTCGAACGCAGCCCCAGACCGTTTCTCAAGACGCTTCACGAAACTGAATACCAGCCGATTGTAGATCGGCTTGCTCTCAGGGATGACGGCACCCCGATCTCTGTTGCATTCGCCGACCCCATTCTGCGGGCGGCAGGGATGGAAAATGAAAGCTATGGAGAAGCCAAACGGTTCTTCGAGCTCAGCGACGAGCAATTGCATGATCTTGTGTGCTTCTGCCATTTCGGTGAACGCGTCAGCGCGGCAGTCGTCGCTCGCCGCTTGCGAAAGATGGCAGGTTGCAAACCAAGCGGGTTTTTCGCTGAGCTTCGTGCGTGGTTTGCCTGATCGAGGCTAAAGACCAAGGACCGGCGCTCCCGCTTTGGTGCATGCCGCGTGACCGGGGGCGCCGCCCGCCTTAGCGAATGCGAACAGGCTCTGGTACGGTTAGCAGCGCTACGCCAGGTCTGACGTAGTGGTTTGTGAATGCTTCGATCTGTCTTTTCCAATGACGACCAGCGAGCGGGATCGGCATCATCAGTGGTGCGGTCGAAGTTCGATGCCTCGGCGACCTCTTCCGAAGATACATCTACAGCCATACGACGTTCCAAAGCCGACGAGGCGGCGTACCTGAACTGCGGTCAGTTTGGAGATCGCTCCGGGCGGACGGAGCCACTGTCTTCGCCCGTCGTGGTGCGACGGGAATGACTGCCATGACGATTGCATGTCAGCCCGTGGAGGTTTAGCCCCGCGAAGCGAACTCTCTGATTTGCTGCCGGTGATGGCGACATCGCTCCGCGGTCCCAAGGACCGCAGCGGCTCCTCTGAGCATCCAACAGGCCAGCGTCAATGCGACGAATACCGTGTCAAGTTCATGGTGTTGATCATCCATTTCCTGTGTCTTCAGGTCTCCCCGCATTGCCCCCAGCTATTAGGAGTAGCTCGATTTGGTGATGGAACCAAAACGGCCTGACCGTTGTTCGGCGGGCTCCCACGATTTCAAGCAAAAAGGGAAATCCTTTGAGCGAACTGCACCATGAATTCAAGCTACGAAGCGATTTTCTGCCGACGACCCGAGAGGACGAATGTATTGCACCTCGTAGTGCGACGACGCCGGTCCGGGGCGCGCCGAAACTGCAAAGGGCGCTGTCGCCGCGACCGCTGGTGGTTGACCTTGACGGCACCTTGATTCGATCCGATCTGCTGATCGAGACCGCCTTTTCCGAAGTCAGGCGCCGACGCTGACGATCTCTGGACTACTGCTCCGAACTTGGCAGGCCAGGAGGATCCGCCATCTCTTGCTCATGCCGACTAATGCACCGAACGACTGAGAACCGGATGCGGATAACGGCTGGAGTGCGATATCATCGCACAAGGTGCGGCAGTGCCCGCTCGCCTTCTCGGGCTTATCGCGAGCGGGGTCATCAGGTACCAATAATGCCGAGAGTATCCTCGTCTAGCCCTGGCGCTACCGAACCCGCGAAGGGTCGATTTTCCTATCGAGTTGAGTGAAGCGCATGTCGGAGGGCATCCGTTCGGCGGAGCCGGCCCCGAGACAAGCTGCCGGAAGGCCTCAAGCGCGGCGACAGTACGGACCAAGGTAGCGCACTGCCCTAATCCGTCGCGGATCGGCGTGGCAGCGATCCCGCCTGCTGTCGGAAAGTGCCACCGGATGCTCTGGAAGAAAGGGCCGGGCAGAGCCCGGCCCCTGAGATCGGGCCATACGCAGACTGAGGCTAATTAGCGCTTGCCGCCACTGGAGTTTTCGCCGCCCTTTTTGCCTGCTTCGGAAGCGCGCTCCGGATCGTTCTTGAAGTTGCCGCCGGATGCCTGACCGCCTTTGCTGGCGATGTCCTTCTGCTTTTCATCATCCATCGATGCGAAGCCGCGCTTGGACGTATCACCGGCGGACTGGTTTTCACTTTGGTTTGCCATCACCTACTCCTTACTCAGGGATCATTCCCTGGTAAGCGAACCTCAGATACCCAATAAGGTTTCCTGTTGGTCTTACACCGTACAGTCGATGGCACGCCTTCAGCCGAGGGTGCTCCGAGCCGCCGACGAGTGATCGAGCAGCGTCCCTCAGGCGATAAGCCCCAATAACTCCAACTGCGATGCGGGTTTTGAGATAAAGGAGACGCCCGTTTCGAGGTCGTCATGAGATAGCGCGATAAGGCCGGAAGTGACAATTACCTTGGTGGACGGCCAATCAGCCCTGACTCTCCTGACAAGCCCCAGGCCATCCATGGAACCTGGCATATCGATGTCGGTGAACAAAGTGTCGACGTTGTTCCGTCTGAGGAAGACCATAGCCTCGTCCGCGTTCGCAGCCTCGAGGACACGGTGCCCAGCCCGCTCGAGAAAATCGACCGTATCGTAGCGGAGTATCGGTTCGTCCTCAACGACCAGAACGTTTGAACTGCGTTGGGCCTGCGATGGGTCGGCCCTCGTGCGGTTGATGACTTCCTGGCCATCGGAAGACGCCTTGGTCTCCTCCAGGAGGCGCCGCTCCAGCACGGCCTGCTGCAAATGCATTTCATCTGCCCCGAACGGGCGGCCCGCCAGTTCCCACAAGGCATAAGCCCGTGTTGCTATCCATTCGTCAGCGTTGCCGGTCATCGTCCCTAGTCCTCTAATAACAATGTTTTCAGCGAGACTTGAATTGCGAAAACACATGCCGGTTTCTCCTGTCTCGCCGCGGCCCGCACCAAACGTCGAAAGACTTAAACGGGTTCCTCGCATGCCAACGATTTTGAGCGGTTCGACAGCAACCGAACTTCGACGGCGGTGGCCCCTGAGCTGGCGAATGAAAACTCGGCACGCGGCTCGACGTCTCTCGCTATGTCGCTCAAGGCTCTTTTTGCAGAGGAATTAGGGGGAGCTGGTGCGAGATTTTTTTCGGCGGCCGCGGTTGTGTCCGAATTGTTTGGCGATCTCCTTCCACCCAACCTCGCCGGCGCGGCCGGCGCCGGAAAGGAACGGCTCAGCGGCTCGAAGTCGTCTAGCGATCGCGTCTTTGTCATGAAGTATTCCTAACATCGACGTTCGAAATCCCGTTCCGGCAACCCGTGAGTCCTTCGCCGCGACAAACGTCTGTTCTCCGACATGGTTTAACATGACGAAACCCTGATCCGCAAATGGAACGACCATCCACCCTGACGACGAGGTCTGGCGTCTGGGAGACTTCATGTCGGCAAGAGGTGGCGATTGCGCCTTGCGAGCTTGAACGGTCGGAAGCACCTGATCGTGGGCAGCCACGACCCGACGACGACTACGGGTTCGCCGGAATGGGAGAGCGTGCAGCATTACGCCGAACTCTCGCATGAAGGACGTCATCTCCTTCGACAAATCGTAGTGTCGATCGCGTTTGGTGAAGGCAGCCTGAACATCGTCGATCAAGATGCGATTAGGCGTTCCAGGAAGCTGTCCCAGGCCGGCTGAGCGACCGCGTATAAGTCGACGATCGTCTCCTGGTACGCGGTGTGCGGGGGGAAAGATAGCAACGCCGATGTCCGGGCGCTTCTCGTTGCGCTGAAGGGGCTGAAGGGGCTGCGGGCGGGTCTATCCCGCCAAACTTTCCGATGGCGGGTCTGATCGGGTGCTGAGAATTCGAGGCGCTCCCCAGCGCAATGGCGAAATCATCGGACCGCCGTAATGCACCGACGCATCAGCGCTTTTGATAGGGTTACCGTTCGAAACCGGTAAGCGTCGCCAACAAGGCCATATAGTCGATCGGCTTTTCGAGAACAGGAACGCCGGGATATCTCGCTTCTAGCTCGCCGCGATCGTAACCGGTGACAAACAGAAACGGTTTGCCTTTCAACTGCAGGGCATTCGCAAGAGAAAAACACCGGCCATCCTGCAATGTTACATCGAGGATGGCCCAATCAAGCTGAACGGATTTGCGCACCAGATCAATGGCATCAACCACATTGGACACCGGTCCGATAACATCGGCGCCAGCGCGCTCCAAGAAGTCGGCAAGGTCAAATGCCGCAAAGTAGTCGTCTTCGGCAACAAGGATTTTCCGAGCAAACAGCGGGTCAACGTTAGGTTCCATCACGTCTCCTGTGAGCGGCCGGAAGGTGCGACGCGATACGACGGGCTCCATGGACGTCTCCCTTCAGGATGGCACATCGAACAGTTGTGAGGTAGAGCTTCCACTTTCTGGTTTACCTCTGTGGTCGTGCTCAACAGCCTGTTCGTAGAGACCCAAGGTGGACGCCGGCTGACAAAGTGCGGGCGCAATCGCAGTCGATTGGCCGTCGAAGCCGCAGTCGTTGCGGCGTACGACCTTGAGGAAGAGCAGTCCGAAGTCACGGGGCGCATCAGTTATCGCTGTCTTCATCGGAATGAAGCTTTGTCACGAAAGTGCCAGCGCGGCCTTTGGAGACCACGACATCACCCTGGACGCCCTCTCGACTCATATCGACGTTTTTGAGATCAAGAGACTGCTCTCTGGATCCGCGCTTCACGATCGCCGGATTGGGACGGGATGGTTTCAATATGGGACCTTCATTCGACATTCTCGTTCTCCCTGTTGCGGGCACCTAACCGGCAAAGACTACGCAAGTTCCGGTCTTCGGCCCTTCGAGAGCGCTTTTGCTGTGAAACCAACTCCTCAAGAGCCGCCTCGCGGCATTGCCTCGAGCATCGCGAATTTGTTGGAACGTATTTTTCCGTTTCGACCAAATGCGGATGAATTACTTCGCTCAGCTCCCAAGGCCGGACAACAGAGCGGAGTGGGAAGCGGGATTGCCGTGGGAATGGACGACATCAAAAGCCTGGCATATGAGTGCTTTTCGATGTTGCGAGCCGAAGAAAACCGCACCTGGTTTCAATCCAAGATCGCGCTGAAATGGCTTCTCGCCGCATGACGCCGGTCGCAACTTCTCGCGCAGCGCACATATGAGGCAGTTGTCTGCAGAGTATGGGGCGGATTCGCGAGGCCTTAGCCCGAACAATGTCGCGGCTATTCTGGAGAAGGAAGCACGCGGCCTCGACGCGCGGTTCTTCTCCGGTTTCGCGGATGTGTCGGAACCGCCGAGGGCCTACAAGTGCTGCGAACGTGCGGTCGCAGATCGAGCACTATGGCTTGGCGAAGTGGTCGACGAGGTGATCCCCTACGGGAGCATCATGGCCGGCGACTGGCCGAAGAATGCGCCCTGGCGCAAGAAGCGTCAGTAAGTACGGGGAAAAGGAGGTAAGCTCGCCTTCCGCAACATTCAGCATGCCGACAACAGTGCGGTAAGTTCGAAGCTCAGGCAGGTCGTCATGGCCATAGGTCCAGCTGTCGGAGGCGGCAGCTTCCGTGATCGTCTTGATACGCCCCACCTTGTCGCGGCCAATACTGATTGTCCATGAGTGGCGCCGCTGGAACTTGCCGTCGTTACCCGCGACAGGAAGCGGCGGGTTGGCGAGTAGCTGAAGCTGGACGTTACACCGTTGGCATAGGCGATCGACTGCGTCTGGCCATCAGCCTCATAGGCGCTCATTGTCGTTGGCATGGGTGAGCAGACCGATATTGGCTGAGCTTGCCTCGAACTGTTCGTCGTAGCTATTGTCGGCGATGGTGGCCGGCGTGGTCTCGCCTGCCCCGTCAATTGCTAATACATCACCCTCCGCTGCGGCCAAGCCATCATCGGTGACACATCCGCGAACGGTGACCATTTGCAGATCACCGCAGGCCGCGTTCTCCGACCGTGGACCTTCCTCATCAAGGCCAGTAGAATCCATCAGCGGCGGTTCGTTCACGGCCGCCGATAGACAGCGGGGATCGTTTCCGGATCGACCTGATTGCCTGCTGTCATGACCTGCCAGTACGCCTCATCGACCGCATGAATGATTGCGTTTTCTATGCTGCGCGCGACCATATTGCCTTCGGCCGAATGTGCTGCGGCGACATGAGCGACCTCCTCGGGCAAGCCTACGCTGAGGCAGATGTGAACGCCGTATGCAGGATGGCGAATAGCAGGACGGCCGGTATGGGGCGACGATTTCCATCGTTGCCTGTTGAGAGGATCGAACTCCCACGGCTTGCCTATGTCGTGACAAAGCGCGCCGGCAATGACCAAATCCCGGTCAATGTCCAGCAGCGGGAAATTCTTGATGTAGTCGTCAGCCACGAGTATCGCCTGCCGCGTGACAGCACGCAGATGATCTGTCTGATTGCCGCCTTTTGCTTCGAAAATCCCAGGAACCCCACATGCCGGCATATCGATAAGGGATTCATAGCTACTGCCGGCTAGCGCAAAGGCCCAGGCCTCGATGACTTTCGTGCGCAGATCGTCATTTGCTATCTCGGCGATTTCAGGCAGGTCTCGAAGGACCCGCTCGCGCAGATCGTCGGTGATCGGCCGCCCTTGTTTCGCTGCCGGCGTATTCGCAGGCGGGGAGCTTATTGGTTCCATTCTCTTAATCCCTATTTCTCTTCAGTTCGTGAGGTTTGGTCGCCTAAAGCGCCGTCGCATTGGCAAGTTCGATCAGGGCCGGCGGAAATAGATCCGGATTATCAGTCAGGACCGGCGCGGTCTTCTTGCGGAAGGACTCGCGATCGACATCGGCCGCGACCTGTAGACCCTGGGCGGTAAAGAAGCTGTAGGCTTCGGTTTCCTGCTGTTGAGTGACCCCGCGAACGTGATCGTCCGCAGCCTGAGAAGCTTTTTCGAAGGCCTCTTTCTCCGTATCGGAGAGCTTGGCATAGACGTCCGGATTGATGACAATATAGGCCGTCGTCAGCACGTGATCAGTCTTCGAAACGAATTTCTGAACTTCATAGAGCTTCGTCGATTTGACCACCGGTGCCGGCGTATCCTGGCCATCGGCAACGCCCTGTCTCAGAGCAAGATAAAGTTCGCTGAGATCGACCGCGACCGTGGAAGCCCCTAGCGCCTGGATGAGTGCGATATACGCGCGGGAGTTCGGCACCCGCATTTTCAGCCCCTGCATGTCTTCGGCCGTCAGGACCGGCTTGACGTTATTCGTCATGCAGCGAAACCCGAGATCAGTCCAACCCACGAGCTTGAAACCCTTGTCGAGGGAAAGTTTGCGCAAATCGTCGCCGAACTGGCCGGCAAAAGCCTTGTAGGCCTGCTGACGGCTTTTCCAGAGAAAGGGCGCGTCGGTGATCGACATTTCAGGTACCCACCCTGACAGTCCCACACCGATACCGCCCATTTCGACCGAGCCGCGGCGGACGGCCTGGGCGATATCCCGTTCTCCGCCAAGCTGTGCGTTCGGGAAAATCTGTACGGTGACGGACCCGTTTGTCAGCGTCTCGACCTGCGTCTTGAATTCTGCCGCCCAGAGGTGCCAGCCGTGTTCGGTCGGCGCCGGGTGGGCAAGTCGCAATCGCTTTGCCGCTTGGGCCTTGACGAGGCCTGCGGGCAACAGAGATGCCGCACTCGCCGCAGCGCCCAGCTTCAGGATCTGCCTGCGTGAGACAGTACCAAGGCTGAAATTATCCGGTTTCAACAGTGTCATCGTCATTCACTCCCTCTTCTACAGGCCGATCAGCCCTTGACGTTAAACAGGCTCGGCAAAATGGTGGTTATCGATGGAAAGGCGACCAGGACGAGAAGTCCGATCACAAGCACGCTGAGATACCAGAGCAAAATCCGGCTCGTCGGCTCGACGCGCGCGCCGGTAATTTTACAGGCCACGTAAAGCGCGATGCCGATGGGCGGCAGGACCACGCCAATCCCGAAGGCTTCCGCCATGACGATGCCGTAGTGAAGCGGGTCGACATGCAGCGACATCGCCACCGGCATCAGCAAGGGAGCAAGGATGATTATGGTGACGAAGCTCTCCAGCACCGCACCGACGAGAACGAAAATCACGATCACGGAAAGCAGGAAGCCAGTCGGCCCGAAATGACTGACGAAATCCGCAAGCGAGGCGGTAACCCCCTCCAGCGTCAGCGCCCAGGAAAACACGGTCGCCATGCTGACCGTGAAGAACACCATCCCATTCAGCATCGAGGCGTTGGTCATGGTCTGCCACAAGGATGCAGGTGTGAATTTACGATAGAGCAGACCGAGGAGCAGACCGTAGAGGACTGCAAACGTCGACACTTCCGTCGGCGTGCCAAGTCCACCAACGATACCTCCGATGAGGATGACAGGTAGAAGCAGCGGGAAGAAAGCGCTGCGGCCAGTCGAAATCACCCGGCTCATCGGAGCGCGGGGCCGCGGCTTCCAGCCAAACATCGAGGCTCGCACACGAATGAGCAGCATCTGAAATATTGCCAGCGTGGCTGCCGGCAGAACGCCTGCAATGAACAGTGCGCCCGTGGATATCCCGGTCGCGGAACCGATCAGGATGAGAGCGATACTCGGCGGCACCGATTCAGACATTGCGGCGGCCGCTGCCAGCACGGCAGCGCGCTCAGGCGCGGGATAGCCCTCCTCCTCCAGCTGCTTCGACATCGGAATTCCGATCATCGCCATGTCAGCGGCTTTGGACCCGGAAATGCAGGACCCGAGATAGCAGCCGACCACCATGACCTGCAGCAAACCACCGCGCACGTGACCGATCAGCGCGACGATCAGGTTCACAATCCTGGAACCGATATCGGCTCTGTCCATGATGAAGCCGGCGAAGATGAAGAACGGCAGCGCCAGGAGAATGAACCCATCCGAACCACGTTGCGCGTTCATGACAACTGCAACCATATCGGCGGATTGGGAGGACAGCACGCAGACGATGCCGGTGGTCGCCAGAATGAAGCCGATCGGTATCCCGAGGATCAATTGCAGCAGGAACATTCCGGCCAACGTCACGTAGAGGGCGTGTACGTTCTGTCCCAGCGCGTCCTGCGACAGCAGGAACAGGGCAACAGCCAGAGCCGGGATGAAGGCCGCCGCGATGATTGCCGGAACCGGAAGCCGCGACAGTCTGACAGCCGCGTGAAGAATGAACAGGCCACACCCGAGGGTTATCGGGACCGTCATCCACACGTAGCTTATGCCGAGGACGATCGTCGTCTCTTCCACATTGGAGATCACCAAGGGGATTGAATAATAGCCAACCAAGGCAGTGACCAGAATGACCGTCCATTCGACCAGAGCCGCAAGAAATGGTCTCAGCCACAGCGGCATGCGATCGGAGAGAAATGTGATCGCAACAAAGTTGCCGCGGCTGTATGAAACGGCCCCGCCGAGGAAGGATATCGTCACCAGGAACGGATGAGCGGTTTCGGCTGCTCCGACAATCATCGGCGAGTTCGTGTAACTGCGCAGGACCGTACTGGAGAAGATCAGCAAGACTTGTGCAATGAGCGAGATGTTCAAGATGGCAATCGCCACGGTGTCGAGGTAACCGAGCCAACGCGGCGCTGGCATCAGAATCTCTTCACCATGCGTGCCGGTTTCCAAGGCTGGAGCTGCATTCACTGTCATTTGTCGTTCTCCCCACATACGCGAAGCATCCTTGACCTCTGGGCCGGTGCTGCTTGCGTTTGAACCCGGGCCTCCCGCCCGGGATGTTAATCCTTGAGATCTATGGCAAGGCGCTTTCGGTCTCCGTCATTGCAGACGAGGGACGGCGGCCGCGCATCGTCTCGCCACCAGATCAGCGGCAGCAGCTGACGGCAAACGCTGCCTCGATTGCCTGCATCCAGACCGAAACTGCCCTTGCTCCGCCATCAGGGACGCCAAGCGCACGGTCTCCGATGTAACTTGCACGGCCGGCGCGCGGGGTCATGGATGCCGTCATCGCCGCTCCCTCCGAAGCGGCAAAAACAGCAGCGCTAAAGGCCTCGTGCGGGTTGTGCGGCACGGACGTTGCCTTGATCCACGCATCCAGAGCCGGATACAGAGCGTCCAGCATCGTGCGGTCACCGCGCTTCGCCCCGCCAAGGTCTGCTATGCCCTGTATTGCCGCCGCGAAGGCTGTCTGCCACTCCGCCTCATCCGGTATTTCAATACCTTTCAGATGGCTGGCCGCACGGACCAATGCAGCCGCATAAAACGGCCCTGAACTGCCTGCGATCGCGCGGCGAACCGCGGTACCAAGATCCGATAGGAGCCGCTCGGGAGTGGCGTAGCTTGCTTGCGGCAGGTTCCGGATCGCGGCCGCACCCCGCACCATGCTGGCGCCCAGGTCGCCGTCTCCTGCCTTGCCGTCGAGATCGGCGAGTTCGCCTTCCGCACGTTCCAGTGCCGTGGCGACGGTCAGTGCCACCGAACGCAGGATATTCGACAATAGACCGGGCGGCAGATCCGGCCGGTTGTCAGCCGCCAGAAGCTCCTCGTCAGCAAGGACGATCGGATAGCGGATGGCGCCATTGCCCGGCCAGTCCGACGCATCTGTGTTGGCGTCCAGCAATTCGAGACGGCTGGTTTCGATCGGCAACACGGAAAGCGATAGGCCGGGCATCTCGAGTGCGGTCATGAAATTTCCGCACCACGCCCTCTCGACCTTGATGCCCCGGCGCTCAAGGTGGCCGACGGCATGCCGCAACGCGATGGCGAGTTCCATCTGCGGCGTTCCACCAAGCCCATTGACCAGAAGAGCACATGCGGGAAAGGAAGCATCGGCGAAATCCGACAAAATCACATCGAGAACATCGTCGACGATCTCGTCTGCCGATTTCATCAGCGTCCGCCTGACCCCCTTTTCGCCATGGATGCCAAGACCGTATTCGATCTCGTTGTCTTCAAGGGCAAAGCCGGCGTGGCCGACCGCGGGCACGATGCATGTTCCGAGCCCCACTCCCATCGAGCGTATGTCGGCGGCTGCCTTTCCGGCGATGCGGGCAACGTCGGAGAGTGGCAAGCCGGCTTCGGCGGCCGCGCCGGCCAGCTTGTGCACGAGAACCGTTCCGGCGATGCCGCGGCGGCGTTCCATCGAGACGGTGTCCCGCAGCGCCACGTCATCACCGACCAGCACAACCTCTGTAGGGATGCCCTCGCTCGTGGCAATTTCAGCCGCGAGGCCGAAATTCAGCCGGTCACCGGTATAATTCTTGACGATCAGCAATGCGCCCGCCTGGCCGGCAACAGCCTTGATGCCGGCAAGGACCGCATCGACGCTGGGCGACGTGAAGACATCACCGACAACGGCAGCCGCCAGCATTCCCATACCCACATATCCGGCATGAGCCGGTTCGTGCCCCGCCCCGCCGCCAGAGATGACGGCGACCTTCCTGTTGGGCTTGTCAGGAAGGTCCGAGCGGACGACGACGTTCTCGTTGCGCAGAATTGCGAGGTGGCGTGACGTGGTGACAACCCCTTCGAGCATCTCGCGCACCACTGCTTTGGGATCGTTGATGAGCTTTTTCATTCTTCTCTTCCGAACTTGAACAGGTAACAGGAAAGGCGGTCGTCAGATCAGGCCGCAGCCAGCATGATGCGCCTGATGTCATCGGCATGGAGATTTTTATGTTCTCCCAAGGGAAGCTGCCGCGCTCGCTCCAGATGATCGACAATGTCATCGATATCGAAGTGAACGGAGGGCAGATCGCGCATGCGCACGGGGCAACCCATGAGAACGAAGAAGCTTTCCAGTCTGTCGATTGCTTCCATGGCGACCGCGTGGTCGTCAGCGCCGTCAAGCTTCCAGACACGCCTGCCGAACCGGGCAAGCAACCGGCGCTTGGCATCGACCCTGTTTCGCAGCAAATGCGGCATGACCAATGAAAGCGTGCGGGCATGATCGATGCCGTAGAGAGCCGTGATGGCGTGCCCGATCATGTGCGTCGACCAGTCCTGAAGGACGCCCGCACCGATCAAACCGTTGAGAGCCTGGTTTGCCGCCCACATGACCGTATCGCGGACATCGTCGGTGGGCTCATTGATCAACAGCGGACCGGCTTCGAACAGCGCCGATAGCAGCACCTCGCTGTATCCATATTGGACGGCCAGGTTTGCATCGTCGGTGAGGTACTGCTCTAGCACATGCGTCACGGCGTCGGTGACGCCGTTTTCCAGTTGCCGCCGGGACAGCGAGGCCATCGTCGACGAGTCTAGAATGGCAAAAGCCGGCCTCGCCGCCTCGATAGCAAACGGCAGCTTCAGGCCTCTGCTCTTGCGCGATATCACCGAAACCGGATTACTTTCCGATCCGGTCGCAGGCAGTGTGAGGATCGCGCCGTTCGGAAGAGGATCGATTGCCCCGCCGCCGGAAACGAGAAGATCCCAGGGATCTTGATGGTCAGTGCGGATCACGGCAGCGAGAAATTTCGCCGCGTCGATGACCGAGCCACCGCCGACACCCAGCACAAAGGTCGTCCCGGCCTCCCGCGCGACCCGCCGTGCTTCCATGATCGTGTCGTATTCCGGGTTCGGTTCGATGCCGCCGAACACAACAACCCGCCTTTGCCCCAAGGAACGGACGACCTGATCATACACGCCGTTCGCCTTGATGCTGCCTCCGCCGAAGAGCAGCAGGACGCGCTCGTCGGGGCCGACGAGCCGGTCGAGATCGGCAATGCGATTGCGGCCGAAGACGATTCTGGTTGTGTTCTGCAGCTCGAAATTCATCGTCTCTCCATCCATCCTCGTACTGCTTTCATCATCCGCTCGACCCAATGGACGCGCTGCGGCCTTGGGAACGCGTGCACCTTCACGTCGTAAAAGCGATTTCGAGCGTGCCGTAGCCTGCGAAGGACGCGGTGACGGTGTCCCCGGGCTGGACGTATTTCAGGCCGGTCAGGGTGCCGGTAGTGATGACGGTTCCGGCCGGCAGGTGATCCGGGCGATGCGGTGCCCTCAGAAAGGCCAGGGCCGGCAATCGCGGATCCCCGGCCGAATGGCCGCCTTCGGCTTCGGCAAGGACCTGGTCACCATTTGACAGGCCGACGCGCAATGTCGGGAAGTCTGTCTCGACGCTTTCGGGCCAGGGATCTCCGACAACCAGAGCGCCGTTCGACATGAAATCTGCATTGCGATCCATGGCGGGGGCGGCCGTATAGCTGAGAAAGCGGGAGTCCACAATTTCGATCGCCGGCACAACAGAGGTCATCTCGTCGAATTGCTCGATCGTCAATGCCCGGTCACCCGCCTCCACATCACGCTTCAAAAGGTAGGCAATCTCCGCTTCCACACCGAGAAGGGGAACGTCTGCCGCGGGCAGCTGTGCGGGATGCTGCAGGAAACGGGACCCGAGGATCGCTCCCCAGATCACCTGGGCAGGATCGACGCCGGAAACTTTATAGGCCACGATGGGCTCATCGAGGATGTGCGCCGTTTCCGTCTGGATCGCAGCCGCATCGGCGAAGGTAGCGGGCTTGAGCTTCTCCGGCAGTTCTTGCACGAAGCGTCCCTCTTGCCTGGATTTTGCGAGAAGCTTGGCGGCGGAGTGGATTTTTGAACGGTCCATGGGCCGGCCTCAATATGCCTGGCCGGAAGGCTGGACCAACAACTGGCGCGCGCCCGTCAACAGCACCTGGTTGATCCAGGCGAGGTTCATGAAGTCTTCGCGCACTGGTTTGCCGGCCGATCGGATCAACCCCGCGGCCTTTTCCACGGCACTTTTGACAGTAGGATGGCCGGGTTCTCCAGGATGTCCCAGCGATTGGGCGAGGTCGTTGAGACCAAAGCTGATGTAATCGACCCCGCGCAATGCGGCGATCTCGTGCACGGCGTCCAGCCCCTTGCCGCTTTCGATCATGATGCCGACGGAAACGTTCTCGTTGCAGGCAGCGAGATGCCCCGGCAGATTATCGATCTCGGTGAAGAACGGCCTGCCGCCGCCGAAGGAACGGTTGCCAAGCGGTCCAAAATATACCGCGCCCAGGGCCTCGCGCGCCTCATCAGCCGACTCGACGTGAGGAACAACGATGCCCCGCACCCCGCGATCGAGAAAGCGTGTGATGGTGGCGGCAGTGCGATCGGGAACACGGGCGATCGGCACGATGCCGTGTCGCTCGGCGGCCAGACATGCCGCCTCCAGGTCGCGTGTCTCGAACGAACCATGTTCACCGTCGAGGTATACGAAGTCGAGATTCAAGGACGAAAGAACCTCGATCGCTGTCGGAGCAGGAAACGTCAGATGAATGCCACGGATGGTCTCCCGTGATGCCGCGGCACGCTTGACGATGTTTTGATGAAACGACATCTGCATCTTACTCATGATGAAACCTCTTAGGTGAGAGAAATTTTCGGCCGTTGAACTGTTGCGGACGGCATCGATCCTCCGTCGAGAAACGCCATGACGTTGTCGATCGATTGCTCGTAGAAGACCTTGAAGTTTTCGCGGACGCAGTAGCCGAGATGCGGCGAAAGAACGGTATTCGGAGAAGTCCGCAGTGGATGGTCCTCAGGCAGGGGCTCCTGGCTGTAGACATCAAGCGCGGCGACGATCTTGCCCTGAGCAAGTGCCGCCAGCAACGCAGCCTCATCGATCAGCGGACCACGCGACGTGTTGACGATGACGGCGCCGGTTTTCATCAGCGCGAAATCACGCGCGCCGATGATCCCGTCTGTCTCCGGGGCAAGGACCATATGAATGCTGATGACATCAGCACGCTTTAGCAGGTCGTCCTTTTCCGCAAACTCGACGCCCGCGGCGGCGGCTCGCTCGGCCGTCAGGTTCGGGCTCCAGGCTATAATCGTCATTCCAAGCGCCTTGGCATAGGATGCCACCAGCGTTCCCAGGCGCCCCAATCCAATCAGGCCGAGCGTCTTGCCACGAAGGGTAAAGCCGGGGGCGATGCCCTGCTGGAAGCCGCCTGCCCTGATCTTGGCGTCCCCGGCAGGTACCCGGCGTGCGGCTGACAGCATCAGGCAAAGAGCCAGTTCGGCGGTCGCCTCGCCATCCTCGCCGGCTTGGGTGAAAGACACCGCCACGCCTCGCCCTTTCAGTGCTTCCATGTCTACCGAGCGATTGCGCGCGCCGGTGATGCTCAGCATCCGCAGGTTGGGGAGCTTTGCAATCAGGCTGGCGGGGAACGGCGTGCGTTCGCGCATCGTCATGACGATGTCGAAATCCCGCAACCGTCTTGCGACCGCATCTTCGCCTGCGAGCGCGTCCTCGAAGAATGTCACATCCGCTCGTATCGAAAGCGGTCCCCAGTCGGCGCTCTTCCGGGCAATGCCTTGCCAATCGTCAATTACCGCAATTTTCGTCATGTCATATGTCTCCGCAGAGCTCTGATCAGCTCAATTCCTTGACGGCCAAATCCAGCAGGCCTTTTCCGATGGAAGCCTCGAACTGCTGGTAGACAGGCTGTGTTGCCTTCACGAATAGCGCGCGGTCGGCTTCCGCGATGTCATTGATAGTCATAAGCGTCTTGAGCTTTTCAACGGCCGTTGCGGTGGTCTGCGGCTGGATCTGCCATTCCCAGTCCATCGACTTCTTCATCGCCGCCTGCAGGATGCCCTGTTCCTCACTGCCCAGCCCGTCCCAAAGACCCTTGTTCATCGATACGACGAAGAAATCCGTGACGTGGTTGGTAAGGGACACGTATTTGCAGACCTCGTAGAGCTTCACGTTGATGAGATCTGGGATCGGATATTCCAGCCCATCAACGACCTTCTGCTGCATCGCCAGATAGATTTCCGCGGAATCGAGTGCGACGGGATTTGCTCCCATGGCCCTGAAGGCCTGCAGATAGACCTGGCTCGAGATGACGCGGAACTTCAGTCCTGCAACGTCAGCGGGGGTGTGAATCGCGTGGACGTTGTTGACCATGTGGCGGGCGCCCATCAGCCAGGAACCGAGAATCTTGAAGCCGGCAGCTTCCGAGTGGCTTTCGATCTGAGAGCCGAACTCCCCGTCGAAGGCCGCTCTCAGTTTATCAGGCGAAGAAATCATGAACGGCAGCGTGAAGACGTCCATCTGACGCACGAAATTGGAGTACCAGGCCGGCGTCGCGTTGGTCATCGACAATGTGCCGAGTTGCACGGCTGTCAGCATCTCCTTGATGCTTCCGAGCTGCGAGTTGGGAAAGGTCTCGATCTTGATCTTGTTCGACGAAAGAGTTGCGACCTCGTCCGCGAACATCATCATCGCCTTGTGATAGTTCGAGTCCGTCGGCTGCGGGTTTCCGAAACGGAACACCCGTGCGCGTTGGGCAAGAGCCGGCGTCGCCAAGCCTCCCAGGGAGACCGCCGCGCCAGCCGCGGCCGACAGTTTGAGGAAATCCCGACGGCTTGCAGATGCGCCGTTTGTGCCAATAAGCGTTTTCATGATTTCATCCTCCCAGATGGTTTTCGTCACATTTAAAGGGTTCACTGCATGCCGAACATGGACGGCAACCAGGTGGTAATCTGCGGGAACAGGATCACGACCACGACGCCTGCGAGAAGAAAGGCATTGTAGTACATGCTCGAGCGCATGGTGGCGTTGATAGGCGCCTCCCCGATGGTGCAGGCGATGTAGAAGCCGATGCCAACAGGCGGCATCATCACGCCGATGCCCGTTGCCATGATGATGAGAATGCCGAATTGCAGCGGGTCCACGCCAAGCTTCACGGCGAGCGGCAGAAGGATGGGGGCGGAGATCAGGATCGCCGGGAAACCCTCGAGCACAAAGCCGATGACGATCAGTGCCGCGACGCTGACAAAGAGGAAGACGGTGGGGCTGACGGTATTGCTGAAGAGGCTGACCATTGTCGCGCCGAGCCCGTCGACGACGATCGCCTGAACCATCAGGTTTGCCATTCCGACCATCAGCAGAACCATCCCCGCCACCAGCGCCGCTTCCCGCATCGCCCGCCAGCAAGATGAAAATCCGGCACTGCGATAGAAGAACAGGGCGGCCAGGAGCCCGTAGACGACAGCGAAGGATGACGACTCCGTTGGCGAAGCCACGCCGCCGACCAGGCCGCCAATTACGATGACGGGGACGCCGAGAGCTGGCAAAGCCGGAGGCACACTGCCGACCGCACGCCGGAGATTGAATGGTACCCCCGCCGGCCAGCCCCTGGTGCGTCCGCGCAGCACCACGGCAATGATCAGGGCGATCGCCAGGATCGCGGCAGGCAGGAAACCCGCAACGAAGAGGGCGCCGACCGAAAGACTTGTCACGGACCCGAGGATCAGCATGGCGACTGACGGCGGAATAGTTTCTGCCATTGCCGCGGATGCTGCGAGAACGGCGACGAATTCCGTCGAGGGATAGTTCCGCTCGCGCATCGGCGCTTTCATGACCGACCCAACAGTCGCGATGTCGGCCGCCTTCGAGCCACTGACACCCGAAAAGACATAGGTCGCCAGGATCTCGGCAATCAGCAGACCGCCTTTCCAGTGTCCGACCCATTCCTGAACCATGTCGATCAGGCGGCGTGCCATTCCGGTAACGTCCATGAGCGAGCCCGCAGCCATGAAAAACGGGATGGCGAGGAGCACAAAGCTGCTGATCCCGTATTGGAAGGCTGCCGGTATCGCGACCAATGGCGCATCACCGGTCATGATGAAATATAGCGCACCGCCGGAGGCCAGAATGAAAGGGATCGGCGTTCCGGCAACGAATGCCAGGGCAAGAAAGACGACGATCGGCAGGAATGGATCGAATTCCACGGCACCCGAATAATAGCCGCTGCGCAGGAGCAGGATCGAACCAACGAGCACCGCGCCGACACCGATGGCGATCGCCAGGGCAGTCCACGAGACATCCGACAGTTTCTCCAGCGTGTAGATGATCGTCAGCACAAGCCCTATCCCGAGCCATATTGCGACCGAGCCTTGGGATATCTGCAGAACCGGCAGAACCTGGCGAACCTGTGCTGCAAAGAAGCCCGGGAAAACGCAAAGCGACAAGACGCAGAGCGCGATCACGAACAGGTAGCCGCAGCTGCGCAAGACATCCTTGCGTATGCCGGACATCTGATCGACGACAGCCATATAGGCCATCCCCGAGGTGCGCCGCATGAAGGCCGGTGCGCCGAGAAAAGTGATGATCGACAGAAGCAACGTCGATGCATCCGCGGCCCAGGGCAGGTCCTGTCCCAAGACATAGCGAAGCATGGTATTGGAAAACGTCACGATGATATTGATGATCAACGCCACGACCACGAATATCTCGACCGCAGCCGCAAGAAGGTCGAGCGGCAGCCGAAGGCGATGTTGTGGGACATCGATCCCAGCAGTCTCGAGGACAGGCTCGACAATTGCTTCGTCTGCATGAGACGCAAATGCATTCGTGCTCATGGCCGTTGCTCCGGTGTGTGCTCAAGGAGAAAATCACGGGCGCGCAAGGACGCAGCGTCCCTGTAATCGGGGCCCTTCCAGGGAGCGAGAACTTCAGCATTGGTCAGGCGCGCGATGTCGGCAGATACCGACGCAGGGTGCATCTTGTCGTCTCCCGGCATGAGCAACGTCGGCACATTCCCGCGCGCCGCATCGTCGCAAGAAACGCTGAAGATGAAGTCGGTCGCAAACATGCGTTTGCCGGCTTCATCCAACAGTTTCTGATCGACATCCGGACGCCCGAGCAGGCCGGAAGCCCAATGCGCAATCTCGGCGTCAACTGTCAGCCGGTTGATTTCGCTCAGGCCGATCGGGTTCTGGAGAACCTGCGCGGAAACGGTGCCCGGCCTTGCCTTCTCTAGTGCGAGAGCGAACGATACGCCGATGCATCCGCCCATCACATGGCAGCGCTGGATATCAAGATGCTGTAGGAGAGCGAGATGATCGGCGGTGTATGAGCTCCATCCGTAGTCGGAACCGATGGCGGCGCGTGACCGGCCGGCGTTGCGAACATCAAGGCGGACGACGCTAAAATGGGGTGTCAGGACCGGGATCGGGTCGCTCCAATCCTGGTCCATCCCCGGGCGCGATGGATTGGAATGCCAGCGCTCGATGCGCGAGCTTAAGAAGCCCGGAGCGAAGAGCAGGACCGGGTATCCCTCGCCGCTTTGCTCATAATAGATTTCTCCACCATCGACCGAAAGTATCGGCATCGCATCCTCCCAGATGTTCAATCTCCCTGATGGCTTAATAGCAGGATGGTATCGAATTAAAAAATTGATTGTTTTCGGCCATTATGATTGATATTTTTAATCATGGCTATCACCCTCGCTCAGGTACGGGCTTTCGAACGCATTGCCCGACTCGGCAGCTTTCACGCTGCTGCCCATCACATTGGCATCACGCAGCCAAGCATTTCCCATCGCATTCAGGACTTGGAGGCGATCCTTGCGACGGATCTTTTCCTGCGCAACGGTCCGAAGGTCACATTGACGGCGGACGGACATTCCTTCCTCGAATATGCTGACCGGCTGCTTGAAACCGCCGACGAAGCGACCGTGCGTTTCAAGAAACGAAATCCGTTGCTGGGCCTGCTGAGGCTAGGCGTCAGCGAGAGTTTTGCTCATATTTGCCTCAGCGATTTGATGACACGCCTGGAGCAGCAGTATCCCAAGCTGAAAACGTCGGTCACCGTCGGAGATACCGGGATGATCAGCGCGCTTTTGAACGAGCACCAACTCGACATAGCGGTCATTTCCGAACCCGGAGTGGCAAGTCATATTCACCGGGTTCCAATCGGACGCAACGAACTTGCCTGGATCGCGAGCAGCCGGCTCAAGCTCCCATCCGGCATCCTGACGCCTGCCGATCTGGCTCAGAACCACATCATCGTCAGCCCGCATACCGCGCGTCTGCACACCACCATGACAAACTGGTTCTCCATGGGCGGAACAGCGCCAAGCCGCGTCAGCACATGCAACAGTCTCTCGGTTACCCTGTCGATGATCAGAAGCGGTTTCGCGATCGGCCTTGTTCCGGTTCGGCTGGTTGCCGACGAGCTCCAAAGAGGCGAGCTCGTCGCTGTCCCGGTGACCGTTCCGGTCGAATCACATCGCGTTTTTCTGTGCTACCAGATCGTCGAATTCGGCCCCGATCTCGAAGCCATTGTCGGCCTGACCAAAGAGCTGATCGCGCACCACCAGCTTTTTCGGTAGGTAGGCGCGCGTCGGCCCCGCCGAGAACGTGTCTCAGCGGTAGCTGTGCCTTGAGCCGGTGGATGACGCGATCTCGACCGCGTCAAGCAACCGGTGCCTCAGGACGGCATCGGCAAATCTTGGTACATGGGACGTGCCGTTCAGGATGTCCTTGCGCATCAGAGTGTAGGCATGCGCCAACGTATAGAAGCCGTCTGTCGGCGCGCAGCCGTTAACCAGCCTGTAGGCGCTGGGGACAAACATATCGACCAACTTGCCGCCATTGCCGGGGCCATGCTGGATTTTCAGGTCGCTGTATTGAAGGCGTCCGTGGCTCGCGGTGACCACAAGATCGCCCTTGGTGCCGTTGATTTCCCAAACAAAATTGCTTGCAGAAGAAGAGCCGGACCGATAGTGAACGGATGCAACCGCACCATTCGTCAACAAACCGCTCACCGCGATCTGATCGGCAATCGTCTTCTCGACCAATTCCCCAGTGTCCGTTCGGGGAACCAGAGGAAACCGCGTGGCAAGGGTCGCCGAGAGCTCCGAAAATTCGCCGAGGCACCAGCATAGCCCATCGATCATGTGACCGAACTGCACGGTCAACATCGACACCCCATTTCGGTAATCAAGTCCGTAGACCAGTCTTGGCTCGATCTTGTCGCCCCAGGCGCCTGCCGACCCGACAAGGGTCGTCGACACGATCTCGCCAATATGGCCGGCCCGCACGAGATCCCGGATGTAGCGCAAGGCGGGTGACGATCGGCCCTGCAGCCCCACAAACCCTTGTACCTCGGTATTGATTGCATTAATCGCTTCCGCGTCAGCCCTTCCGTTACCCAGCGGCCATTCGCAATAGACCTGCTTTCCGGCGTTGAGAGCTGCACTCACCAGCTCCCGATGATGCGGAACCCTGACCGCAACGACAACAAGATCGACGTCTTTGTGTTGCGCCAGCTCATCGGCATTATCGAAGTAAGCGGGCACGTCGTACTGAGCCGCAGCCTTGGAAGCCGATTCACGGTTTGAAGTCGATAGTGCCACGATCTTGTAGCCGTCTGCAGCCCTGATCGCAGGGACATGAGCTCTGGCAGCCCAGGACTCCTCAGAGCTCAACCCGATGATACCAACGCCCACAGTTGTTCTCGACATTTTTTCCTCGCTGATCCCCGTCGGGCAGGCCATCCCTGCTGATCAGGATTGCTTGACGGTGCGGTCAAGCAAAACGATCATACCGATCGACCAGCGGAAATTACCGGATCACGACCGCAAAAAAAAATCGATTATTTCGCTCGTCATCATTCTTTTTTTCAATCGGACTGCGGCGATCGCACAAATGTCCTCGAGATGAGCGGAGCACCTTGAAGCTGCCGCCTGCGCCGGCTTCAATGAACGCGTGACCGTTCTGGGCCGACAGGAGTTCATTTGGGCACGTATCACCTTGGGAACCTCGCTAATTCGACTTGTCAAAGCTGGTTAGAGCCGCGACGGTTCCAGCCAATTAGAAACGCGACACTTGTTCCTCGGATCAGCCCCCGCTCCGACCGGCTGGGCCGGGTTGCAAGGGAGGAGCGGGGGCGGGTGAGATGCACCCTTTCGGCTTTAGCTTTTAGATATGCTCGCCACCATTCATTCTGCAGCCTCCATACGAGCCAGAGCTTTCTGTCGCTTAGCAATTACGTCCGGGTCGCTCATGAAGTCCTTCCTTTTACCCGGCTTGCGCCCCCGCTTCTGATATCCGTTGCTCGTGCTGCCGTCGCGAATGCCGAACATATGATCTGTCTGGCCGGTGCGGCGAGGGCCGCTCTTGCTGCGCTGCTGTTCCCGCCCGGCCTGCTGTTCTATGATGGCCGAGAGCACGTCATCCAGGCGCTTGTTCTCGACAACAACTGACCGATGAACCGACCGCAAGGTGTCAAAGGTTCTGTAAGGTAGGACGTAACTCTCATGCATGATCTCGAGGCGTCCATCCGGATAGTCGCAAACCACGACCTTCTTGCCTGCCAAGGGTCTGGAGACAGCACTGGGTTCGAGAACGAAGAGGACTTTGTCATAGCGCAGCGATCGCGGCCGCCCAACACCCGGAACCGGTAGCTCTTCCGATGGCAGTACGCTGACGCGCCACCTTGATGTCGACGCTGTCGGCTGCCCAAAATCCGATGCCTCCGTCTGCCGTCGCCATCGTCGCACAACCAGCCCAATCGTTCCGGTCTTCTCCGCCGCAAGCTGAAGCCGGCGCGACGCGGTCATGGGAAAACGGACCAGTTCACCGACCACGGCGCCCAGGCCACCATAGCCAAGACCTTCCTCCATGGTCGCCAGGACATCTTCTTCCTTATCGGCTTCGGCAAAGACCACGCGATCGGGATGAAGACCCGCCAGCGCCAGCGCCGGGAAAAACAGGTCCGGCCGCGTCATGCACCAAAGGATCTGCCCATTGGTCCGTGCCGCAATCCCCGCTACGCAGAGGGCGGCGGCAGCACCGTCGACCGTTCCGGATCCGCCACCCGCGAACTCGTGCAAGGCGCCATAGGCCAGACCTCCTCCCGGCAGGACCGCATCGATCTCCGGCACGCCGAAGGACAGACAGCCGGCCTTTCTGGCTGACACGCCCTCCAGCGAGGCAATGCGCTCGCGCAAATCGGAAATCACCCTTTCACGGGCAGCAGTCATCGTTCACGGCTCCCTTCAAGGTCGTGTTGGCGGCCGACATCATGTCGAGCAAAATGCGAATGTTCTCTTTCTGTTCCGGCTCAACAAAAGAGTCAAGCAACCGGAGGGATGGGAATATTATCCTGAACATCAGAAATCCGCGGAATATCCATGGGAATCAGCCCAATAGCGGCCCGCGGATTTTTTTCCGGGCGCCTGCGAGCGCTACTCCCTTTGTGTGAATTGCGGGGACAAGTCGGTATCGTCACAGTGTCTTTAAGATTTTTCTGCTGAACTGGGGCGATGAAGAAGCCTCCTAGATCAAAACCCCTCCTTCATGATACCGAGGCCCCGATCCGTTCCCGGCCGCGAGGCAAGCGAAATCCCGCCCAACCGCAGCTGCTGTTCGATCCCATGCCCGAGCGCGTCGAGCCCGCGCTGGCGGAATTGAAGCCCCATCCCCCAAAGGGAAACGAGTGGAGCTGGGAGCTGAAATTGGATGGCTATCGCCTTGCCGTTCATATCGAGCCCCAAGGGATCCGGATCCTCACCCGCGGCGGCCATGACTGGACCCACCGGTTTCCGGCGATAGAGCAGGCCGCCCGAGCGCTCGGGCCGGCGACGATGATCATCGATGGCGAGGCGGTCGTGCTCGACGAAGAGGGTCGTCCGGATTTCGGGCTGTTGCAGCAATCGCTCGGAGCATCCGGCAAACAAGCTGGCAACCGTGCCTCCGACGCCGTCCTTTACGCTTTCGATCTTATCTACCTTGATGGCCACGATCTGCGCAGTGTCGAATACCGGTCCCGCCGACACCTTCTCGAGGACACGCTAAACGGCGCAAAGAATGACCAAGGCGGCGCCGTCAGGCTATCGGAAACACTCGATGCCGAGCCCGCCGTCCTGCTTGAGCACATCTGCCGCCTCCGGCTGGAAGGCATCGTCGGCAAGCGCCTCGATCGGCCCTATCGCTCGGGCCGGACCGGGGATTGGGTGAAAGTCAAATGCGTCCAGAGCGAGGCCTTCTTCATTGTCGGCTATGAGAGGTCGACGGCATCCCCTGCCGGCTTCGGCTCGTTGGTGCTTGCCGCCTACAGCGATGCCGATCTCGTCCACGTCGGAAGCGTCGGAACAGGCTTCAGTCAAGCCGAGGCCAGCAGGTTGCGGAAGATGCTGGACACGCTGCGATGGAAGCGAAAGCAGCCGCCCCTGCCCTATTCCGGAAGTGCCGATATTGTCTGGGTCGAGCCGACCCTGATCGCCGAGATCGAGTTTCGCGCCTGGACGACAGACGGGAAACTTCGTCATCCATCCTACAAAGGCTTGCGAGAACGCCAGGACAATGCCGACGTCTTCCGGCTCGACTAGCGAATTCAGGGCCATCCGCTAGATTGGTCACCATCCGAGCTCGGCGGAGTAGATATCTAGCATGTGCAACCTTTATCGCATGGAAGACAAAGACTGGGTCGCGAAGTGGGCCCAGGACGCTGAAAGCCTCATCAACCTTATGCCGGCCTACCAGATGAACCCCGATCAGATGGGGCCGATCGTCCGCAACACCGCGGACGGGAAGAAGCAACTGGTCCATGCGCGCTGGGGACTGCCCTCGCCGCGCTTCGCGCTCGAGAAGGCCGCCAAAGCCAAGGCCGAGAAACTTGCGGCCAAGGGCAAGCCTTTCGATCTCGAAGAACTGATCCGTATGGAGGCCGACCGCGGGACGACCAACGTGCGCAAGCTCAGTTTTCCGCACTGGAAACGATGGTTTGGCGTCGAAAACAGATGCCTCGTTCCGGTCACCAGTTTCGCGGAGCCGGATCCGGCCAGTCAGCAGGACGGCGGCAACGTGCCGAACGCCTGGTTCGCCCGTGACGCAACCAAGCCGCTGATGTTCTTTGCCGGCCTCCATGTGCCGCAATGGCAGAGTGTCCGAAAAGTCAGGGACGGCCTGACGACCGATGATCTCTATGGTTTCCTGACGACGGATGCGAATGACCTTGTGAAGCCGATCCACGACAAGGCCATGCCCGTCCTATTGCTGACGAAGGAAGAGACTGACATCTGGATGCAGGCGCCCTGGGAAGAGGCCAAGGAACTGGCCCAGCCGTTACCCAATGACGCCCTCATCATTTCGTCCCGCGATCCGTATGGATCCACGATCGTCTCGAAATCCGGAGAGCCGGTGGAACAGGGCAATCTGCCCTTTGACGCCTAAACTCAGAGCTTGAATGGATCGAAAAACGAAAAAGCCTGCCGCGGGAGGAGGTGCGGCAGGCTTTTCCAAAGAATTGAACAACGGCTGGGAGGAGGAGTGCCGCTGTTCCGTCAGGCGCCCTTTCGGGAGGAGGAAACGGGCGCCTGAAACACGAAGCTCTGCGGGAGGAGGTGCATTGCTTCGTTGATCTGAACGATACCAGAGGCTGTCCCGACCGCCAGCGCTTATATCGCAGTCCAGCCGTGCATTTGCTGCAATGCAATATAGAGCTGTGCTGAATTTTCGAATTCGATCACCTTAACCGAAGCCGAAAGCCGTCCCAAAGAAATGATTGGGCGAGGGTTCCAGGTGGAATTTGGGGCCGAGAGCAGTCGGGCCGCTATGAAATGAGAGATGCGGATAGCGGACTTTTGCTAAGCAGTCCGCTATTCAGAGATTTAGGAGATTGGGCGGGAGTAGACGGGGCCCGTGTCGATTTGAACTTCTAAGTGCTTCCCGCACGCGTGCGACACAGAAGCGGATAGTCTCCGTCTCATGCCTGATCCGTCGCCGACTTACGCCTTGGCGGCGTTCTGTGCAGCCGCGAATACATCGCGTGCGGACGTCGTACCCGCTACATGCTCCGTACCCTCGACGCCGAGGTCCATCCATCCTGCATTCACGGCCTCGTACATTTCTTCGGCAGGTCCGCTGTGGCCCTTCGGGATGCCGAATTGCTCTAACGCTTCCGCCCACCCTGCACGCGGGATTGCAAAGGCTTTCACGTCGAGATTCAGGACTTCGCCCAATTGCTCCGCGACTTCATCCGCAGTGACCATCGAACCAATCTCGACGATGCGCTGCCCTGACCACGCTGGCCCGGTCAAAACGGTTGCGACCTCCGCGCCGATGTCGTTCGTCGCGACCATGGTCGATTTCCGGTTTGTCGGATTGTAGAAGACCGGTAGCGTTCCGCCCTGCGCGACCTGCAAGCCGAAAAGAAAATTTTCGAAGAATCCGCCTGCGCGCACAAATGCGATTGGCGATATCAGGTCGCGAAAACCTTGCTCCAGAAGCGACAAGGCAGTGATCACCCCGTGCCCGCTGGTTCTGTTCGCGCCCATCGACGAAAGCGCAACCACTTGCGGCGGCGCTGCCTTGGTGAGCGCCTCGACGTAATTTGCAATCACGCTCTTTGCTTCTTTGTAATCGGGCGACGGCGCCCAGACAGGGGGCAACATGACGAACGCGCCTTCGACGCCTTTGAGCGCTCGCTCAATGGCTGCCGAATCATTCCAATCGCCGTCAACCAGTTCCACGCCCTGGTTCGCCCATTTAACCGCCTTCTCGCGGTCGCGGACCAGCGCGCGCACGTTCTTGCCTTGCGCTAGCAAATGCCTTGCCGTCGCGCCGCCCACGTTTCCCGTGATTCCCATTACTAAAAACATGCGTTTTCTCCTGATGTTGAGGGACAGAGCAGTGCCCCAGTTGGTTCAATGGATGAGCGGCAGAATGGCCCGGATACGGGGATCACGCAGATAGAGGCCGCCCCAAGTCATCGCGCCCAGAAGCAGCGAAATGATTTCCGGCGGCGACCCCAACTCACCGATGCGGACATGGGCGCAGATCGCGCCTCCCAAAAAACCCGTCACCAGGATCGCGCCGAGGACGGCGGTGGCCGGGATCGCGTAGAGGATGGCGCAGGCGAGGATAATCGGACCCACGACATGGGTCAGATCCATCGCGAACCCGGTTTCCTGCAACATGCTCGCGATCTGTGCCGGCGCGAAAAGCTGAATAGTCCCGTCTGCCACCAGAGCGATAACGACAAACCCGCTCATTATCCGGCCGGCCCATAGGGTGCGATGCAAGGTCATAGTTTCAGGCAACTGATGCAGATTCATAGTTTTGGACACCTGTCGTTCTCCGATGGGATCATCTGATTTAGAAGGCTACTGTGTCTCTTGGATATGATAAACACTCAGGAACAGAACCCACTGTTCTCTCTGAGGCGAACAATACCGAGGCACGAAAATGCAGAACCTCGAACCCATCCTGATTTTCATAACGGTCGCGGAAATGGGGAGCTTCACCCGCGCAGCCGATAGCCTGGGCATCCAAAAGGGCAGGGCCTCAACGGCCATCCGGAAGCTGGAAGAGGATATCGGTGTCAGGCTCCTGCATCGGACGACGCGCAGCGTGCAGTTGACGGAGGACGGACGCGCGTTTCGTGCCCGAGCCCGCGATCTACTTGCTGAAGTCGATGACCTACACTCGATGTTCGCAGGCGATCGCGTGGCACTTCGCGGGCGTTTACGGGTCGATCTTCCGACCGAGGTGGCGCGCACGACGATCGTGCCGGCCTTGCCGGATTTCATGGCGGCTCACCCCGAGTTGGAGCTGGAGGTGTCGAGTACGGATCGGCAAGTCGACCTGGTTCAAGAGGGGTTCGACTGTGTATTGCGGCTTGGATCCATCCGGGACGAAACGCTGATTGCCCGCCCACTGGGCCTGTTGCGCATGGCCAACGCTGCCAGTCCCGCCTATCTGGCGCGCTATGGCGTCCCTCGATCGCTCGAAGATCTGCAGCGCCAGGGGCATCGGACAATTCACTTTTCGACGATACTGGGCGCAAGGCCCCATGGATGGGAATATCCGGACGGCGACAGCTACGCAACGCTTCAGTTGCCAGGTGCGCTACACGTCAACAGCGCGCAAACCTACGACGCCGCTGCTCTTGCCGGCCTTGGCCTGATTCAGGCCCCAGTCTTGGGAATTGGCCAATACTTTGAGAGTGGGGCGCTTGTGGAGGTCATGCGCGATGCTCGTCGCCGGGCGATTCCGGTGTCCCTCGTCGTAGCACATCGGAGCAATCTATCGCGCCGAGTCCGCGTATTCATGAAATGGATCGAAGATGTGCTGACACCGTATCTGGAATAGATGGCCGCTTTCGGGCGAGCCACTTGCCCGAGAACGGCTGGCAGGGGGCGCGAAGCCGACGTTCAGTCAGCTGAATTTCTATTTCCGATTCTGCGGCATTTGCGAAAGTGAGCGATGCTCGCCTTGACGGGATTCGAACCAACTACCCTGCTGTTTCGCAGGGCGTAACGTCTCAAAAGCACCAGAACGGACATTGGCCACAAATACTAAGTCCGATTTTCGGCGGATAGAAGACTGGCGGTTCATTGAGCGTGGAACGCGCTGAGCGCGCAGTATCGGGCAAAGTGCGATCTTCGTCGCCCTTTCGGCGAAGGCTGCATCGGGCGAGGAAGCTTCCATGCCGAAATAGTGGGCGCGCGACCAAAGCAGGTCCGATCCGAGATGCGTTCAGGATGGTCAAAGCGGCTTCATCGGCTCGATGCGATATCTTTTCTCGAACTCACGAAGAACCATTTCGAGCGTCGCCTCGAAAGCACTTTGATCAAACATCATCGTTTTATTCGCCTCATGAAGATAACGCCAGTCGATGAAGGCATCCTTGTGCTGATACAGAATGTGACGGATGCCATAGTCGATGAAAAAACCGCTCGGATGATGCGGGACGACGGACCTTTTAAACTCGATGTCGAGTTTCTCTTGGCTTTCCGGCTTTAGGCTTTCAAACAACTTCATCAGGTTGTGCGATTTGGCAACTTTAGGATCGTCGTAGTCGAAAACGAACCATGCCTTCAGTGCCAACTCCATGGAAAGCGCCAAAAGCATAGGTTCGACGCCGATGTGGTTGCTTTGTCTCAGGTCTTCATGCTCTCCGAATCCCCGGTCTGGAAAGCTCCGAGTCTTTCTAAGTATAGCCCTAGCAGCGTCTCCGATTCTAATGGCCGTCGATAGGCGCGCACTCATTAGAGGTCCACTGAGTTGATGTAGACTGGCCTTGCAGTAGAACTGAGACATTGAAAGGGTGTTTCCCTGGGGCCGGTCGACGCGGCGATCCGATATCTAGAAATGCTCAAATCTTTCCGCCCGAGATCGGTTCGCTGAACTGCGGTTGGCGGCTAGCGACCATGACACTTCTTGTATTTCAAACCACTGCCGCACGAACATGGGTCGTTGCGCCGCTGCTTATTGCTCCTAATCGAGCTGATACCATTCTTCGAGTGATCAAAGGACACGGTGCGTCCGCGCTGCGTCATTCGCGCAGCGTCTTCGTAAATCTCCATATTCTCTATCGTACGCTTCGTGGGCATGCGGACGGCAAAAGATCGAGCGCTGCGGTAAAAGCCATCGACTCCAACCTCTGCCACCACGCAAGTGATGTCGGTCGACTTGATCGACAATGCTGCTGCGCTGGCCTTCTCGTTCACCTTCGCCCAATCAATTGGGTGAGCGCTGTTATTCAACCAAACGAAGAGTGGCGCGCCATCGCCACCCTGCAGGAAGTAGCGAGTGGGAAAACGGGCCAGAGTTTGACGAAGATCCGACAGCATTTTGGCCAAATTCTTCCGGCCTTGATCGTCGAAATTTCGAATATGGCTATCGACCGATAGCCAGCCGGATGCTCGAGTGGCGTCAAGCGCCTGCAGCAGTCTCAGCACCTCCTCCGGAAAGCTCTGTGCCGGAAGCGGCCCGTCTTCCCAGTTTTCTCCTGCAAAGGCGGTGTCGACAATCTCGCTCATGCCATCCCAGACGACCATGTTTGACTTCCCGTCTTTCAGCTGGTTGGCAATGGTCAGGTCGAAACGGTTCGTCTTCAGGTAGGCGCCCAGGTGGTCGAACTCGTCGAAGAGGTGAGCCCGGCGGGTCCCTGCCACCGCTTGCCTAACCTCCACATAATGGGCGAACGCGCCGGGTGTCGGCAGGAGCCGTTTAAGCACGAACAGATCGTCAATCGAAAGTGAAACAAAAGCATGCTTTCCGAGCAGCGGCTCAATCTGCGGGAGTTCCTTGCAATAGGCCGAAAACGGCGAAAACGATTCTACGGTCAGCCCGATCGGCACCATCACCCGATAGTTAGAGCGGCTAACCCGAGCACATTCCTGGTATTTTCCGTCGATACGATTGAAGAGCGGCACTTCATCAGCCGAAGCGAGGTAGCCGAAGAAGCGTTCACACTGCTTATAAGCCTTAATAACCAAGTCCTGGACGGCCTGGGCGTGGCGGCCGAAATCAAGCGCCGGCGACGCAATCGTTGCAGCAGCTCCCGCTTTGGCTTCAACCAGGAAAAGCACGTCATCGATCAGGATGAGAGTATCGTTCTCCGACCACTGCCTGCTGACGGGGTCCTTATAATAGACCTCCTGAAAAATCGCGGCGCCGGGAAGTTGGGCCGAGAGGATATCGGCAAAGGCCGCTTCGCTCATCGTCTTTTGCCGATCTTCAAACGTTCTCTTGTAGCCCGGCTTCCGCTGCAGAAGGTTGTAGAGAAGTGCCCGATAGCCTGCGTCGCGGGCAAAGCACGGGTCAATTGCATAATAGTCCGAGCCGAGTTGGATCAGAGGCTTCTTCCGGGCAGGCAGCGTTCGGTAAGGCGTTCCAGAAAAGTCGCCAAGTGCAAAGAATTCGGTTTCCTCTCCGCGCCGGTAGGCCAGGTCCTCCAATAGGATCGATGGCAAATTCGTGTGACGACTGACGTTGGCGATGCCACCTCGAAACATGTCATCCATTGCCCGTCCAGCGGCCTTCGATTCCTCCGCATTGGCGGTAACCCACTCGTCCATAACGTCTTCCAGGGCCGCGCCCCGCGCGGCCGCGAAGGCCTGTGCTGCTTCAAACTGCATCATCATTTCCGACATTGCATCCGAGTGCCCGGTACGCGTCGCATTGGCCATCGCCTGGAAACCTTCCGCGATTTCAGCGGCGCCTACACCGTAGACCTCAATCAGAACATCGTCATGGGCAGCCAGAACGTAACGATAGAACTCTTCTTCCAAGACCTGGTAGCGGTTCCCGCGCAACATAACCCAGGTGGATTTCGCGCGGAATTCGATGTCCGACGTATCGGGACCAAAAACGCCATTTTTAATATCGGCGGATGTGGTGATGGCGAATACCATGGACAGTCCGCGCAGTTTGCGGCTGAGTTCAAAAAGTTCAGCGCATGAAGCTTCGTCGAAAGTCGCATTCGGAGGTTCCGGATCTGTCGCGAGAGCGGCGTGAACGTATTCCAGTAGGAACTGATTTTCATTGATGAGGTCATCGGTGCCGTCGGCGTTGGACTGCCCTGAAACAGCGCCTTGTATGGCAATCGCTTTCATCATGTATTGCGCATAGATGAAGCCCAGCAAATCATGAGGAGGCACGGCAACGATCAGCGCACGCATTCGGGCCGCGGTCTTTTCCATTTCCTTCAACAAGGAAGCCGCAGCTTCCTTTCGCTTTTGCTCGTCCATAACGTCCGACACCTAGCCTCGATGGGTTCGCGTTTCTGCAAAATGCACACTAGCCTTGCCGCGGCAAATTTCTAGCTGCGGTGGTGCATCATGCCGTGTATAAGTTGCATTTGTTGCGAATCTGAGGGTGGAGTGAACAGCGTTGACCAACGACACACGTAAGCCAGTGCTGGATGATCATGTCGCAGTCAGGCGTAAGCTCATTCCGCCGTTTTTGCATAAACTAGGTGGCAAATTTTCCCAATATTCATGGACCCGTCAGCTTGTGCCAGAGGCGCTTTGGATTGGATTGCTGATTGACAATTGTGGCTACAAGTCGGCCCGGGACCACGCTCAGGCTCTGGGCAAGGCCGCATTTTCGGCGAGAAACAAGTTCGACTGTCCCCCGTTCGTGAAGTTCAGCACATTCGCGGAACTTTCAGATTCTCAGAAGCAGGCGACGATATCTTCACTCAAACAGGCCAGTCTGGCAGCTATCCGGCATTCTATGGCGCCGCTCGCTGCTGTGATACCTGATCACCCTTTGGCGTTCTTGGGTAAGGTAGACGCAAGCCCCGAACAGAATGCGCGTTTTCCTGAATTGCTCCGCGAATTTTATGATCGCAACAGTCGAGCGGCGGTACACTCGACGGCGATCGGTTATGGTCTCGGGCTCGACCAGGAAAAAATTCACGTTGCTGCTCACCTCATCGAGGACCTTATCGCGAAGTTCAAAGTTATCGAGGATTACCCAGAAACAGAAGAATCGCGCCGAGCCGCGGGGGCATTTCGAGCAGCTGCGCCGACACTCTTCATGGGCGTCAACGTTGACGAGGCCCAATTCGAGACAGATGCACCTTGGGTCGAATCATTTTGGGAGCATATTGCCGGCTTCGGACCTTGTTTGATTTCGGACACACTCCAAGACGAAACGACTGATAGCGCGGATGCCCTTAAGCTTTTCATCTTCGACTACCGCAATGCCGTACGAGCCGATCTCCGAGCCAGACTGGCCGCCTGGCCGCTCGATTTAAACGAGATCGAGGTCTTCGAGGTGGTCACCGCTCTTCTTTGTAGGCAGGCGACTCTGACGATGGAAATAGCATCGTCCCCTGGCACCTGGACGCCGCACTTGGCGCCTATTTTCTTACGCGCGATTGCTGACGTCTTCATCAATCTCGCCTGGATTCTAAAGGACCCTCGTCCACGCGCCCGTATGTACGTCGAGGATGGGCAAGGAGCCATCAAGTTACAGATCGCCCACCAGAAGCGAGCTATTGAGGCCGCGACTGACGCCAACGAAGCCGATCAGCTCCGCAGCATGATCGAGTTGTGGGGCGGGTGGCTCTCAGCACAGCGCATTGAGGCTCTTGTCGAGGTCAACCTGGGCAGTTGGTCGGGCCTCAACACGCGAAAGATGGCTGACGAGGCGGGCTTTCTCGATTTTTACAATTACGTCTATCAGCCGTTCAGCAGCGCTGTGCATTCTAACTGGGCGCACGTGAGCATGTTCAATACCGTCCACTGCCAGAATCCTGCCCATCGGTGGCATCGCGCCGCTGCGATTGCGCCGGCACCGATTGATCCCAGTTGGCTTTACTTGGCGTCGAAGTATCTGAGTAAAACACTCGCACATTTCGACGATGTGTACGGCCTCGATTTGCCCCATGCAGCATTTGACCTGGTGGCAAGTCAACTGGCAGAGACGGTGGAGGAAACCGAAAGCTGAAATCTGGACAAAGCTTCAAGGCACTTCTCGCGCCATTTATGCACGCTTGTTGGTATCAGACTGACCGCCGGGGACTGACGGACCGTTGGAGACGAAAGTGGACCAGTACAGATCAGACTTCTCGGAACAGCAATGGAGAACGAATTGACCTCGAAAAGCTGCGCGAGCGTTCGATCGCGAAGCTCACCGACGACGACGCACTCAATCACGTCGGGGCGTTGATCGATGCGTCTCAGGACGCAGGCTTCTCGCGGGGTGTGGATCGAGCGATCTATCTTCTGGACGAACAAAGCGTATTGGACGCTAAGCACTCAGCGGTCGTCGAATATTTCCGCGCGAACGCATGGAGTGCGAAAGAAGAGATTGCTAGGAGAACGCGGATCCTGGGCCTGGGAGCACCCGGAGCGGGAACAGCAGATCCTCGCGTTGCCCCGCGCTGCAGCACATCCCGGTTTCGTCGAACTCGATGTTATCCGCCTCGAGTATCCCGGCATCCCGCTCAACACCAATGCCTCCGAAAACGCCTTACGGACGTTTGTCACGAAGCGGAAGATCTCTGGTGGCACAATGAGCCAGGATGGCCGTGATGCGCGCGATGTCATGCTCGGCCTGATGAAGACCTGCCAAAAGCTCGGCCTGTCGTTCTTGCACTTTCTCGGCGATCGGCTGGGGATCAATGACGAAGATCATGCTGTTGCACCCCTCGCCTCGATGATTGCAGCACGCGCCTGAACGCTCTCGGCCCTTTGAGCACCCTGGCATGGCCACCAAATCAGCCCCGTAGCAGTAACTGGAGCAGATCTGGTGGCACGGGGGATTGAACGAAGCCGCTAGCGCGGCAATTGGGGCATCTGATTTGCATGGAGTGCCCCTGTTTTGAAGGATTGAGCTGTTTGGCCCAACCTTTAAGCAGGAGAGTACCATGAGTGAGATGAGCCCGCTGCGGCGTCGGATGATCGAGGACATGACGATCCGCAATCTGTCGCCTGCGACGCAGCGATCATATCTGCATGCAGTGACGAAGTTCTCGCGCTATTTTGGGCGTTCGCCTGACCGGCTAGGGCTGGAGGATGTTCGCGCCTTTCAGGTGCATCTGGTGTCATCGGGCCTCTCATGGCCGGCGTTGAACCAGACGGTTTGTGCGCTTCGGTTCTTCTTCGGCGTCACGCTTGGGCATGCAGAGATACCGGAGCGCATCGCCTATGCCCGAACACCATCCAAGCTGCCGACGATATTGAACGGCGATGAGATCGTGCGGTTTCTGGAAGCGGTCCCGAGCCTGAAGACCCGAACCGCACTGACGACGGCGTATGCGGCAGGATTGCGCGCCACCGAGACGGTCAGTCTCAAGGTCAGCAATATCGACGGCGAACGCGGCGTCATCCGCATCGAGCATGGCAAAGGCGGCAAGGATCGCAATGTGATGCTGTCGGCGCAGTTGCTGCATATCCTGCGGGTCTATTGGAAGCTGGCGCGGCCGCAGGTCCGGTTGTTTCCGGGACGCGATGAGAGCAAGCCCATCGATGTCCAGGTTCTGCATTCCGCCTGCCGCTCGGCGCGGATTGCCGCCGGTATCGACAAGCGGATATCGGTGCATACGCTGCGGCACAGCTTTGCCACCCATCTTCTGGAGAGCGGCACCGACATTCGCATCATCCAGGTTCTGCTCGGCCACAACAATCTGTCGACCACGGCACACTATACGAAAGTGTCCAACACGCTCATCCGTGCCACGACCAGTCCGCTCGACCGGCTGACGCTGGAGGTGGTGCCGCCAGGCTGAGGCTATCCCGCCATGGTGGCGGGATTGGAGGTGGCGGACATCTTTCGCCGCCACGGGGAAGACTATCGCCAATCGCATGACACGCATCTCGGGCGGGTGGAGCGCCGGGTGATGAGCGCTGTCGAGATGTGTCGGACCGCCCGGCTGGGCGGCCATGTCCAGCAATGCCAGGATTGTGAGGCGCTCCGCATCGCTTACAATTCCTGCCGCAACCGGCATTGCCCGAAGTGTCAGGGACAGGCCAGCCGCGATTGGCTTGCCGCCCGGCAGGCTGACCTCTTACCCGTCGGCTATTTCCACGTCGTCTTCACCGTGCCGGAAGCGATCGCCGCGATAGCCTTCCAGAACAAGCAGACGGTCTATGCTATCCTGTTTCGCGCCGTCGCCGAGACACTCCGCAGACTTGCCGCTGACCCCAGACATCTGGGTGCTGAACTCGGCTTCATCGCCGTGCTGCATTCCTGGGGGCAGAACCTCCATTATCACCCACACATCCACTGCATCGTGCCGGGTGGCGGATTGTCGTTCGATCAAACCCGCTGGGTGGCTTGTCGGAAGAACTTCTTCCTGCCGGTGCGAGTGCTGTCGCGCCTGTTCCGGCGACTGTTCCTCGAGCATCTGAAGCAGGCTCATGACGAAGGCCAGCTTCAGTTCTTCGGCGGCATCGCGAGCCTAGCCGATCCAGCCGCATTCACTCGCATGGTCAAAGAAGTGCGGCGCGTCAATTGGGTCGTCTATGCCAAACCACCCTTTGCCGGCCCCCGACAGGTGTTGGCCTATCTCGGCCGCTATACCCATCGTATCGCCATCTCCAATTCCCGCCTCGTCAGCATGGAGGGTGATCAAGTCACTTTCCGCTGGAGGGATTATCGAACGAGTGGCAGGCAGAAGCTGATGACGCTCGATGCCCACGAGTTCATTCGTCGCTTCCTGCTGCATACGGTTCCGGACGGCTTCCATCGCATCCGTCACTTTGGCTTGCTTGCCAACGGACATCGGCAGCAGAAGCTGGAGGCATGCCGCAATCTCCTCAATGTCCCGCAACCGGAAGAGCCGGTCGAAGACCTGGATACGGTCGAGGCCCCACCGTTTGCACACCGCTGTCCCTGTTGCGGCGGAAGGATGAACATCCTCGGCATCTGGAGGCCGCGTCAACCAGCTTGTCGGCCAGCATGGAACGATAGCTCATGACCAGGCACGGCATCACTCCAACGATCACCGTCGGCAGATCGAAGGGCCGCGAGCGGATTGCTTTGGCCAAGCATGCCCGCGCGACACAAATCGCAGCAACACCCAAGCTTCGTTCGGCGCAGACCAACCAGAAACGCCGCCAGAGACATCTCAATTGGCGACGAGAACCTTCTTCCCAGACACTCTCCCAACCCCGCCTGGGCGCACCCCTGTCAAACGCCATCCAGCGCTACGGCTAAATCCCCATAGTGCCAAACAACCCGCACCTTCGTTCAATCCGGCTTCAATGAGGTCCGGTCAGCGAATGCTGCATCCAAAGCGGCCGGACCTCACAGAACCCTCCAGATTCCGATTTTTTGTGAATCATGATTCACTTCCTTTATGACGAAGCGCCGCCTCCCCATGGTCGAGCATGCCGATACGCTGTCGCTGAAGGCGCTGCGGGAATTGGTGACGGGACTTGTGGCGCGGGCCGATCGGGCAGAAATCCGGATTGAGGCGCTTGAGGCTGACAACCGAAAGCTTCGAGAAGAAAACGATCAGCTGAGGATCGAGAACACCCGGCTGAAGGTCGACAACCAGCTTCTGCGCGACGAGATTGCGCGGCTTAAAAACCTGCCGCCACGCCCACCGTTCAGGCCATCGGGCATGGAGCAGGCAACGAGCGACAAGGCGGTTGCCGGCAGCCGAAAGCCTGCGCGGCGTCGCGGGCCGAAGGGCGACACGGGGAGCGCCACGCGCCAAGAGGTGCTGCCTGCCAGAGCCCCACCTGGATCGCGGTTTAAAGGCTACAAGGATTGCGTGGTCCGGGATCTGGTTGTGCGGACCGACGTGGTGCGGTATCGCCGCGAATGCTGGGTGACACCGGAAGGACGCACGATCATTGCGCCGCTGCCAGCAGGGATAAAGGGCGGCTACGGCGCCAGTCTGCGTCGCTTCTGCCTGATGCTTCATAGCCATGGGCAGGTCACAACGCAGCGATTGACGACCTTGCTGAACGATGTCGGTGTCGAAATTACAGCGTCATCGCTAGCGATGATCGCGACCAAACGCCAGGTCATCCGGTTTTTGACAGAGCGGCTGGATGGCTTTCATGCAGAGGATGCCGCCGTGCTGCATGCCGGCCTGGTCTCGGCTCCCTTTGTCACGGTCGACGATACAGGTGCCCGCCATGCCAATCGCAATTTCCATACGACACAGATCGGAGGCGAACAGTTCACCGCCTTCCGCACGACGCCGTCGAAGTCGCGGCTGAACTTTCTGGCCCTGCTGCGCGGCAACTATCAGGACTATGTTCTCAACGATGCCGCCTTCACCTTTCTGGAAACCCGTCAGGTGGACCCCGCCCTTCTGGCGCGGTTGAAGACATGTGAACCGCGGCGGTTTGCCAATCAGGTTCCGTTTCTCGAGTATCTGGCCGCCAATGGTATCGACATCTTCGACAAGGACATAATCCGCCCGTTTGCCGAGGCCGGCATCTGGGGCGCCATCCGCCATCACGGTCTGGTCGGCAATGCGGTGATCGTATCCGACGATGCCGGACAATTCCGCGTCGGCACCCATGCGCTGTGCTGGGTCCACGCCGAGCGGTTGCTGCACAAGTTGATGCCGGCGACGCCCGGCCAAGTGAAACACGTCGAAACCCTGCGCGAGCTTGTCTGGCACTTTTACAAGACCCTGAAAGCCTATCAGCGAAGACCTGATCCCCGTGCAGCCCGGGGCCTTCAGGCTCGGTTCGATCGGATCTTTTCGCTGCGCACCGGTTATGGCGACCTCGACAAACTGCTGTTTCGACTGGGTCGCCGCAAGGCCGAACTGCTGCGGGTTCTGGAGCGGCCTGAAACCCCGCTCCATACCAATGCGTCGGAAAGAGATCTGCGCGGACTTGTCATCAAGCGAAAGATTTCCGGCGGCACGGTCAGTCGCAACGGTCGGCAGGCGCGTGACAGCATGCTCGGCCTGATGAAGACCTGCCAAAAGCTCGGCCTTTCGTTCTGGCACTATCTCGGCGATCGGCTGGGGATCAATGACGAAGATCATGCTGTTGCACCCCTCGCCTCGATGGTTGCAGCACGCGCCTGAACACTCTCGGCCCTTCGAGCACCCTGCTTCTGCGTCATACATGCTGATTGTCTCGGCATCGCCACCAAATCAGCCCCGCTTACCCTCGGCCGGCAGATCTGGATGGCAATGCCCGAATCTTAATACACTGAATTCATGGTGAACACACCATTAACCAGAAGCGATATCGCCTCTAACTTCCGTCATGCATGCGGACTTCTTGCAAAGGTAATAACCATCGATAAGTACTGGTTATCGATGTTGAGACGATCACGCTCTGAGCAAATCCCGTTTAGAGGCGCCAGACCATTTCTCTTTTCAGCGTTACCTCTAGCAAATGCGTCGGGTGGCGGGTCTTCCTTCCCGTTCCTACTGAGTGCGAGGCCTGCCTAGGAACCGGCATTCACGGTCATCTTCGATCAACACGATTCTCGAAAGAAGGTGATCTCAGATGTGACTACGTCCTACAGTTTCCCTCTCAAAACTGCGAGTAGACGGTACGAGATCTTTCGCCTATCGATTGCTTATGAAATCGTCGCTTGAACATATGCCGCTCCGCAAGCAGCGAGAACTCGGACGGGTTCTCGAAATCCTCCACGAGGAATTCGAGGACGCGCTGAAGGAAGGCACGGCCGATTTCAAGAAGCGTGGCAGGATACTGAAGATCGTCCTGTTCGGCTCCTACGCCAAGGGTGGCTGGGTCGATGAACCGTTCACCATGAAGGGGTATCGCTCCGATTTCGATCTGCTGATCATCGTCAACAATCGCAAGCTCTGCGAGTTCGCCGAATACTGGCACAAGGCAGCCGACCGGCTGATCCACGAAGCCGCGATCGAAACGCCAGTGAGCTTCATCGTCCATTCCAGACGCGAGGTGAATACCTACCTCAAGGAGGGGCAGTATTTCTTCTCTGACATTCGCAAGGAAGGCATCGTTCTCTACGAACTGGACGATGAGCCGTTGGCTGAGCCCGAGCCCCTTTCGACCGAGGACCGGCTTCGCGTGGCGAAGGAGCATTTTGAAGAGCGGATCGAGGCTTCGACGGAATTTCTCGATCTGGCCGAACATGCACGTACTAGGGGCTACGGGAAACGAGCGGGGTTTCTTTTTCATCAGTCGCTGGAGCAAGCCTATTCCTGCATTCTCCTTACTCTCACCAATTACGGTCCACCATCGCACAACATCAAGTTTCTGCGCTCGCTCGCCGAGGAGCAGGACCGCCGGCTGGCCGAGGCCTTTCCACGTGATCAGCACCGGGAACGCGCGTGGTTCAACACATTGAACGAGGCATATGTGAAGGCGCGCTATTCAAAACATTACGAGATCAGCGAGGAGGCTCTCGCCTGGTTTGGCGAGAGGACAACCGTGCTGCTTGAATTGGTCCGGATGGTTTGCTCCGAGCATCTCGAAAGGCTGAAACACGTCAGCCACTAGCTAGTGGCGTGTGGCCTTTACGCCCGACTGAAGGGGCTACGATCGAGCCCAATGCGACGTCGACATGCGGCTGGAACCGGGGCACCACCTGGAACGTTTTGAGAACGCATTCAGGCGGCCGCTATGAGTGACAATCCGAAAACCAAGACATCGTCCAACACACAAAAGGACCCCGACGATTGGGCGTTGCCCGCACGGAATGGTGCAGGCGTAGAACCCATCGCTGACCGGAATTTGCCAGCTACGGCCGAACTTGCTGCGAGCTGATTATGTTCGAAGCCTCGACAAACCCCACAATCGCATCATCTCTGCTGGAGCCGAGATTTCTGCCGGGATCACGTAGGGGTCTCCAGATCGTAGCGCCGTGACGCTCTTGCGCTTCTTGATCGGAAGCCCGTGGCCCATGTTGCTGACCGAATAAAGGGCCACTTTCAGCTCGCTTGTGATTTTCCACGACTGCAGCCTGCCCCATGGTTTCTCCTCCAAACGGCCGCTGTTTTCTGCAATGCCTTGGACTTCGAGCCACTGAGCAACACACGCGAGCGCATTGACGGGCTTGACCACCCGGTCTTCCATGCCATGCCAGATGGTTATCGCAGGCCATGCCTTAGCCTCTGGCGAAATCTCAGCGATGGGCCTACCCCATCCGCCCGGCGGCGGCGTCGCACCTGACTTCATCGCGCGCAGGGCCGACATCGTATCGCGGGCAGATCCGAATGGCATCCCGGCTATGATCGCGGCGCCTGCAAACAATGCGGGATAGTTCGCGACAAGCGCGCCCGCCATCGCCCCGCCGGCGGACAGCCCCGCGACGAAGATCCTCGAACGGTCGATGCGATGTCGCTCGCATATGTGCTCGACCATCTGCTTGATTGAACGCACCTCTCCGCGGTCTCGAGCGACGGCGCTTGGTCGAAACCAGTTGAAGCAATTTTGCGAATTGTTTGCTCTCTTCTGCTGCGCATAAAGCAGAACGAAACCGCGCTCTTTCGCGAGCTTGGAGAACCCGGTCGCGACATCCAGGCTTTCGGGGGTCTGACCGCAGCCATGAAGCAGGACGACAAGCGCGGGGTTCTTCGGCAGCCGCGTCGTCGGAACGAAGGATTTCATCACCAGGCGGCCCGGATTGCTTCCAAACGCGGTTGTCTCGACCAAAATCGGTTTCGCCGGACGGGATGTGGAGGTTGTGCGTTTCGGTTTGGTTCGGGTCGCTTCGACAGCTTTCCCGATCAGCTTGCCGATTTTCTTTTGGACTCTGAAGGCCTTTACTAGCGATCTGCCGAAACTGAACTTCATACGTCAAGGTCCTCAACCTGCGATAGGAGCGTTCTCAGACCGGCTGCGCGGCGTGGCGCCCGCGTACTGTTCGGTTCGCGGCTCTCGACGTGTCCTTTGGAATGCCCCATCGGCGGCTGCGGCTGCCGGTCCAATGGAACCACGCGGGACCATTGTTGTTCCCTAGATCTTGGCTTTCCTGCCAGCGTCGCTAGAAGAAAGGAACTTGGTCGTCACTGAGACGCTGTTTTCATCAAGCCACCGCGTCTTCTTCTTCGCCACGATTTGCTTGGAGGGGGCGCTCGTGGCGCGGTAACTGCCGGCGTCGACGATAGTCAGCAGCGATTTGAAGGCCGCCGATCCGCAGTTCTCGAAAGCGATTTCGCGAATGAGACCTTCGCCGGAAGACGGTGCCCCCGGGGCTCGGGGCGTGCGTGATGAGCGAGATCGCGTCGGTGGCGTATTTGTCATAGGGCTAATCGACAATCTGCTGCGTCCGCCACTGGTGGTCCAGGGGACGCGGCTCCCCGACTATGTGGTGTTGATCTCAACGGTCGGCGGCATCTCCCTGTTCGGCATCAATGGCTTCGTCATTGGCCCCCTGATTGCAGCCTTGTTTATCGCGGCATGGTCGCTTTTCGCCGAACAGCAGAGCGCTGAGAGAGCAAAGTCCACGGATATAGAATGACAGTTCCACAGGTTCCCGGCACTTTAGGACGGGAGTGACAACGCGCAGGTGGTCGGAGAGCTCGCGAACCTGTGTGATAGATGTGGTGGCTCGGCTAATGCCGATGCCCTGATTCGAGAGCACTCATGTCGAAAATCCGTATCCACCATCGCACGATCTATCGCTACCGCTATGCGGTCAATCTCAGGCCTCACCGGCTGATGTTGAGGCCGCGCGAGAGCCCCGATCTCCGGCTGCTGTCGCATGAGGTCTCGATAACACCACAGGCCCAGGTCAGTTGGGCGATCGATGTATTCGGCAACGCCGTTGCCACCGCGGTTTTCAGCGACATGACCGATGTCCTGACCGTCGACAGCGTCGCCTTGGTCGACCTCACCGCCGCAGCATGGCCGGTCTTTGCTATTGCAGGCTCCGCGCTCACCTTTCCATTCCGCTATTCGGACGAGGAATGGACCGATCTCGGCGCGCTGACGGCTCGGCAGTATGCCGACCCGTCCCAGCAACTTCAGCGGTGGGCACAAGGATTTGTCGCAAGCAATTCGACAGACACGCTCTCGCTTCTGAAGGACATAAGCGCTGGGGTGTCTTCATCGATCTCCTATCAAAGCCGCGAGGCGGAAGGCACACAGACGCCAACCCAGACGTTGGATCGTGGTCGGGGATCGTGCCGCGACTTTGCAGTGCTGTTTGCCGAAGCCGTTCGAGCCCTAGGTTTTGGAGCGCGTATCGTGTCGGGATACCTGTCCAATCCTGATCAAATATTGCTCGGTTCGCAGGATCAGGGCTCGACCCATGCCTGGGTCGAGGTATTCGTTCCCGGCGGCGGATGGATCACGTTCGATCCGACCAACCGCAGCATGGGCGGGGCCAATCTCATCCCTGTCGCCGTCACCCGCGATATCGCGCAATCCGTGCCCGTCGCCGGCAGCTTCGTCGGTGCGTCCGATGCATTCATATTGATGGACGTGGAGGTCGAGGTGTCCGCGTGAGCTTCGCAGCAGCCCCACGAGGATTTAGTCGTCTAGCCATTCGCACGGAGCACGACCTTAACGAGACTGTCTTCCATCACCATGGGAACGGGAGCCTCGACCTCGAGGTAAAGCCGATCGATAGTGGCCGCCAGCGGTTCGCCGGTGGCGATCATCTCATGGATGAAATTCTGCAACGCGAGGATCATCGGTTCATTTCTATGGGAGGAAAACAGCTCAACAAGGTGGCCTTCAGATGAAGTTGCCTGCTGTCGATCCGAGCGAGAACCATCGGGCCGGCGGCTCGCTATGCAGGCGAGCGTTAAACACGATCCCTTACTAAATGCTTACTTTATCGGAACCGGAATCAAATTATCGCCGGGAGGTTGTATCGACGCCCCCAATTCTTTCTGAGTTCCGGCATCGTGTCGCGAATGTGCCGACGACAGATAGTTTCAAGCGGACTGCACGGCTTTCTCGACATCCTGGGCAGAGTGGCCCGTCAGATCCTTGGAGATTTCCAGAAGCAGTTTGGCGGAAAGGAACTTGTGATAATGCTTTCGCAGTTCGCCCAGTGAACGCGGCGCCGAAATGACCACGAGATTGACAATACCGCCCTCCAACACCTGCTTGTTGAGGTATTGAGCGACACCAGCGGAAAATCCGTCTTCCGACATCTGGCTTTCATCCGGGTTCGCCGAGGTGCTTCCGTGGCGACCACCCGAGCCTTTGGCTTCGTCGTCTATGGAAATGTCAGGCAGTGCGGTTAGACTGAGTTCGGAGCCAGTCCCGGTGTTGCGATAGAGGTCTAGTTTCTCACCGTCGGTCACGGCGACGACTGTACCTTGCGGAAGTATCATTGGATTTCCCATGAAGTTGGCTCGAGCCGCTTCACGAGGAATTTCGCGAACGACGAGAACGTCGCGTTTTCCGCGAAGAAGTACTAGAGACGGCGATTGTGGCTTTTCGACGCGAATTGGTTCTCCCGGCCAAGCACATCGCCACATCGCCCGCACCATATGCCGCAAACGCGGAGGTGCGCCCTTCCCGATCGTTAGCTTCCCGCCATATTTAGTGGGCACGCTGACGCGCTACTGGGCGGTGAAGAACGTCAGCAGAACCTTGCCCTTGTCGCCGAGCAAGCATACGAACCTGTCCGGCTTTCCGGTCTTTTCCTTCCGGGCGATGTAGGCCTCTCCAAGAATGACGGTCTTCACGGCAACATCCTCGACTTTCGTATCAGACTTGCTGATGGCGAGGCTTTCCATGTCCATGACAAGATCCGTGATCTCCGGTGAACGCTCCCGAAGGGCGAGAAGGCCTGTGTTCTTGCAGGCGTTGACTGCCGGATCCTCAGCTGCCTGGGCAGATGCGTTTTCTGTAAGGAGACCGACAAGGACGGCCGCAACGGCGAGTGCTACACTTTTCATGGTCGTTTCTTTCGTTAAAAAAAGCCCGCGACCAGCGCGGGCTTAAAGTGAACTTGAGTGCTCGAATGTGGCTATGCCTTATCGACGACCTTTTTCACGGCATCCTTGACGTCGCCCTTGGCAACCTGGGCCTTGCCCTTGGCTTCCTGAACGGCACCCTTTGCCTGTTCCTCGTGATTATCAACGGCTTTGCCCGCGGCCTGCCGCGCCTTGCCGGCGACTTCGTTCGTGGTTCCCTTAATCTTGTCTGCAGTGCTTCCCATAATCATCTCCTTCGTTTTGCTGAAATGAAAGTCATAGAACCGCTATTCGTTCCCAGCGTTAACGCCCCTCCACAACGATTGCTCATTCGAAGCCGTGCAAAGGGGAAGTCAGCAGGCGAGACATCACCTGATACCCCAAGCGATCAGCTTGAGGGGAATCGCTCCAGCGCGGGACACGGGGAGACCGAGAGCATCACTTTCATCGCTCTTGTTCATCCGCACCGACAATGCGGCTTTAGCATGCCAGGCATCGATGCAGACGACAGGAAGATCGATCCGCTTGAGTTCGTGCCACAGTCAGCTCGACATCGCGCTGACATGCAGTGAGGCCTGTGGTGAAGTGGCTGGGAAACCGCCGTCAACTGCAGCGGTTCGTGATATCACGCAAGCAGTGCGGATTTCCGGCGGCTTCATCGGCGCGGCCAAAACCTTTGTGTCGATGAGTGTCGTGGTCGAGGTTTCTGAACTGTGACAGTCCCTGAGCCTCCGATCGGAAAAGGTTTCGATCATCATTTTAGTGAACTGAACGCGCCGGTGGCCGCCGAGCGGCTCGGGACCTTCGACCATCGATCCATCTCATCGTGGGAGTAACCGCGATACCGTGCACCACGATCGAAACAAGGATGATCAGGAGCACTGTCGCCCAGACGGTCTGGACGTTCTCGAACTCGGCTTGACCCGTGGCGTATGCGAGATAATAGATCGACCCAAGCCCTCTGATGCCGAAGACGGCGATAATCACAGTTTCGCCGGGCGAATGTCCGGCTCCGAGTAAACTCAGCCAGCCGATGATTGGACGGACGAACGCGATCGCCAAAACGACGAAGGCTGAGACCCGCCAATCGATACCTGCCAGAAGCTGCCCGCTAGCCGCGATTGACCCGAGGCAGACAAGGAGTACCATCATCAGCAAACGTTCTATTTGCTCCGCGAAATCATGAAGCTGCTCGTGAAAATCGTGGTCTCGTTCACTCGCTCTGAACGCGATCGCCGCAAGGAACACGGCGACGAAGCCGTAGCCACCGATTAGTTGAGTCAACCCATACGTGGTGAAGGTCATTCCAAGAGCGACGAAGCCGTCCTGCGTTTTTGCGAGGCTGCTTCCCATCATCCTGAACGACAAAAAACCGAAAGCCTTCCCCAGCGCCCATCCCATAAAGGCGCCTGCGGCCAGTCTCCAGAACACGTCAAGAAATGCCCAATGTTGCAACAGGGAGACGCCCTCCTTCGCGGCAAGCGCCAGGGCGATGGCAAGGTGGACGAACGGGAAGCTCAAGCCGTCGTTAAGCCCTGCTTCGGAGGTTAGCGCAAAACGGACCTCGTCCTCCTCTCCTGTCTGCGGTGGCCCGACCTGCACATCGCTGGCGAGGACCGGATCGGTCGGGGCAAGGCAGGCGCCGAGCAAAAGAGCAGAAGCCCCTCCGAGACCCAGTATCCATGACCCGAGGAATGCGAGTGCGACGATGGTCAGCGGCATGGCTATCCCGAGAAGTCGCCATGTCGTCATCCACGGCTTCCATCCGATCGGACGGTCGAGTTTAAGCCCTGCACCCATCAGCGCGACGATGACGACGATCTCGGTCATCCGCTCGGTGAATGCGCGATTCTCCAGAGGATTGAAACGCGGCAGAAGTGGGAACGGCGACCATGCAAGCACCGCGCCAATGGCCAGACAGGCGATTGGAAGAGACAGGGGCATACGTTTCATCACCATCGGCAACCAGGCCGTCAGAGCACGACAACGCCAAGGATTGTTAGGGTGATGATATAAAGGTCCATTCAGTCCGGTTTCTCGAGGGTCGCTTTCTTACGCTCTAGCACACCGGGGCGAGCGACGTCCGGCGACAATCGGTTTCCAGCGACCAGGGCCAAGGCGCTCCCGCGCCTTTCGTTGTTTACTGAACGTTCTTAATTTCACTCAGCTAATCGGCGAGAATGATACTTAAGGCAGATGATGCTTAGGGAAAGTCGGACTTAAGTCGGGCTAACAACCTTAGAAGTCACTACTCATATATTAGCTTGAGGTCACGTGTAGGGTCCGCGAGGGGGGCGGAACGGGAGGAAGATATGAAGTTCAGCTCTGACTGCTACGGCCATGAACAGTACGGTTCACAAGGCCATAGTTCGGCGTCGACTATCGCGACGATCGAAGCAGCCCTTTCCGCCGATTCGAACATCGACAACCGTGCCATCCAGATCAGGATGCTCGGCCCTGTCGTCCTGCTCGAAGGCTACATAACAAACACTGCAGACCGCGAGAGAGCCATCTCGCTTGCGGCGATGATCGTCGGCCAGGAGAACGTCCAAGACCGGATGTTGAGCCGTTTCCCCATGCAGTAGCCCAGTTCCTCTGTTTGACGGTTTGGCCCCCAGCGGAACCGACCGCATCAAAAGAGGAAACAGATGAATATCAACGCAGTAGGAATTGCCGTTGTTGGCATCGACGTTGCCTTTGCGCAGTCGTCGGTGGCTCGTCGCCGGCGCGGCAGGTAGAGTCATTGATCCGCCGCCGCAAAAGGTGGTGACCTATGTTCAGCAGGCTCCGGCCCCGACCAGGCGGGTCATGGTGAAGGAGAAGGTCGTCGTCGGACAGCCCCTGCCGAGACCGTCGTCGGCATTGCGCAGCCGCAGCGCGGCCCGGCGAAGCATGATCTGGAGATCCGGCCGGGAGATATCTGCAATTCGATCGGCGGCATCTTCGAGTAATGTCGTGGTCTCGGGCGAGGTCATGAGTTTACTCCCCTATCCGTTTAGTCTTGTCGGCCGGGAAGGATCAATGGATCAGCTTTGGTGCGTCTTCAATCTCTTCCAGTACGAGCCCCAAACTACATTCCTGTTCAGGCGAGCCAGTATGAGGCCCGACCGCTCAGCTATCTCGCCGGTGCGCCGGTCGAATATGGGTTTTGTTGCCTGCGCTATCTATCGCGACGCTTGTCACGTGCCCAATCCGCAGGTCGCAGATCGTCTCGCGGGTGCGCGATGCGGCGAACATACTCTCCGAGAACAGGGTCGGCGGTCAAATGCCTCTGAAACTGCACCTCGTCCATTCGGCCGGCGCGATAGGTGTTTACGATCTCTTCTTGGTGGGCGGTTAATGTTGACTGACCCCCACGCTCTGGCGGGACGACGCCTAGCCGGGTAGAAATAGCGACCGCAGTGCCATCTTTTTTCTCATTAACGTCCATCGCACTCTCCTCCGAGCGTGATCGCTCGCGGCATCATCAAGCTAGTGTTCTTGATGGAGCGCCCGTGTCGCGATGGAGCACCAATGGATAACTTGACCATTGGCCGTTAGTTCCAGCGTCGCTCGCAGCAGATTTTCTTCGAAAAGACAATGAATAGCGAAATTTCGTGGACGCTGGTGGTAGTCCTCACTCGCGGAAAAACTTAGAATCGGGTTTTATCGAGCGTCGGCTCGCCGGAGCCGGCGCGAGATTGTCACCCGGGTCGGACCCCTTCGGCTTGGCCGCCTTCCGGCGTTTACGGCCAGCACGACGCTGATATCTGTCGATCCGGCCGCAGTTGCCCTACCGTTCGACACGAACACGCCATCCGCGTCAGTCGCACGCCTTCAAGTTCTGCTTGACCGTGCCGGAGCATCTCCAGGGGTCATCGATGGGCTAGATGGTGGAAATCTGCGGAGCGCGCTTGCAGCATTCGAATCCATGCATGGTCTCAATGTTGATGGCAAAATCGGGTCGCAGGTAATTGACGCCATTGATGACCCAAAGCAGGTCATTGGCAGTTACGTGATTACCGGCGAAGATATTTCGGTGGTTGTTGGTGCGATCCCCAAAGACTACGCGCAGATGGCACAGATGAAATATCTCGGCTATGCGACTGTGACCGAAGGGCTGGCCGAACGGTTTCACATGGGCGAGGATTTTCTGAAAGCGCTCAATCCGAATGCACGATATGGCGAAGGCGAAACGATATTCGTTGCCGATCTTGGGGTAAACAAGACGGGCAAGGCGGTCAGGCTCGAAGTTGATAAAACGCAGGGCCAGGTCAGAGCGTATGCAGCTGACGACTCGTTGCTCGTTGCCTATCCTGCGACGATCGGAAGCGAAACAAACCCGTCACCATCCGGGACGCATACGGTCAAGACCGTTGCGCTAAACCCTGAGTATACTTACAATCCCAAGATCAATTTTCAACAGGGAAACAACAACAGCGTTCTAACACTCCCTCCCGGGCCTAATGGTCCGGTTGGAACGGTGTGGATCGACCTGTCCGAGCCAACCTTCGGAATTCACGGCACGCCGGAACCAAGCCGGATCGACAAGACAGGCTCGCATAGATGTGTTCGTTTGACTAATTGGGATGCGGAAGAACTTGCCAAATTGCTGACGAAAGACGTTTTGGTCGAATTCATGTAACTATGTCGGTTGGTTGGGGCTTTGTGCCGTGGGGGCCATGCCGGTATTGCTCCTGCTGCATTGGGTGTTAGCTCCGGCGCCTTGATAGGAATCGAACCGGCGTTGGCTAATCGTATTTTGCGTAAGCAAGTGACAGATCACAGACTGCTGAATATGAGCTGTCGAGTATCATCTTCAGCGTAGGGAAACTCGGACCGGCATTGGAGAGCTTTTAATGGGCTGGAAAACACCGAAGATCGAATACGTGAATGGCTATAAGATCGTTGAAGTTGAAGGGCCTATCTTCAAAGTCTACGATGGCGACCGTCAGCTCGGGGACGATTTCCCCTATCCTGGCGAAGCTGCTGCTTACGCGACCTCCTTGCCAAAGCGGGATCATCCACGCAGCTAGGCGAGAAGCCGCGGAAGATCATTGAACCCTTTATGGCAGCCTTACCGAATGCGGAACAAGATTTGACCAGCTCCCAACCTTTCTTCACCGCTGGAACTGCTTGGGTGGTCTGAATTCTTCGCGGACCAGGTCCAGCCCAGCGAAGCGGACTTGATCCCCCGACGCGTCGCTTCAGTTCACCGGGCACTGAGCTTTCGCGCGTCTTCATCGCGGCGGCGATCAGGGCCCGCCAGGCGGTCGAAAGAGAAACAACGTGATTTTCGAAACTCAAGCTCGGCAGAGGGACAACCCAACAGTACGCTGCAGCAACCTATCCAGGGCAGTTAGGAGCAGAATGAAAAGAGTTGCCACGTGCTCATGCGGCCGGCTTTCAATGGCCATCCACGGTGAACCGACCAAAATTTCCGCCTGCCATTGCCAGGCCTGCCAGCGACGTACCGGAAGCGCGTTCGGGGTGGCGGTCTTCTATAAGAAGGACCGGGTGGAGACGTCTGGCGCCTCGACCAGTTACGTCCGGGCTGGCGACAGCGGAAGATCGATTGAGTTTCGGTTTTGTCCGGCTTGCGGGTCGACGGTTTTCTGGATGCCGGAATTTCGCGTGGATCTCGTCGCGATCGCGCTGGGATGCTTCGTCGAATCGCGATCGCTGGTTCCCACGCAGAGCGTCTACGAACAGAGCCGCCTGCCGTGGGTGTCGCTCGATCTGCTTTGACCCCGCAGGGCTGGCTTGCTGCCCGTTGGCGGGCACGATGGATGGCTCCGACGTCTCGTGGCATCATCGACTTAAATCAGACGCAATCTTCCCAACATTCCCATTGCATGACATCCCGACGCCGCGTCGCTTCAATCATTCTTTCGGCCCTTGCTGGAATATCCGTTGTCGGTGCTCCGACCGTTGCCGCGGCGCATCCTCACATCTTTGTCGACGCGAAGTTCGAGGCTGTCGCTGCGGCCGACGGAAGTCTGGCCGAACTTCGCGACACCTGGCGGTTCGACGAAGTCTTTTCCTCCTCGGTGCTTCTCGACTACGACAAGAACGGGAACAACACGCTCGATGCGGCGGAACTGGCCGCCGTTGCAAAGACGGTCCGGGAGTCACTCGGGCAATACAATTATTATACGAATGTGACGATCAACGGCAAAGCCGTGACGCTTGCCAAGCCGGATGTCCTCCATGGCGCCTATGAGAATGGCTCGCTCGTCCTGTCCTTCACTCAAAAGCCGGCCGGGAAGACACCGCTGAAGGGGCTGATCGTGTTCGGCGTCTACGATCCGACCCTCTACACGGCACTCGACTTCGCGGATGACGCCGATCTGAAGACCTCGGGAGATGGTTTCAACCGGTGCTCGCGAAAGGTCGTTAGGCCGGACTCGAAGGAGATCCTCGCGGAAAACCAGGCGATGCTGACGACCATGTTCTTCAATGACCCGATGGGGACGGACTATTCGCAAATCGTCGCGACGAGACTTGAGGTCCGCTGTTAGGGCGTTCTCAAGCATATTGGCTGATCGTTATAGTCTTCATATCCGCGGAGTCCACCGGTGGTGCGGCCGCCGCAAGGTCTGCTGAGTCAACCGTTGTCTCCAGGAGAATATGCATGAATTCCAACCCCGGATTTCTCACGTTTTTCAGACTCTTCTCCGCCGTCGCTTGCGTATCGGCGCCCTCGCTGGCCTTAGCTTCGGAAGGTGCGTCCGCCCTCCCAAGCTGGCTGAAGGAACATGTGGGCGAAGGAGCCGGCCAGATCGCTCCGAAGGTGCTCGAACGGGCGCGGGCGCTCTACCTGGAGAAGGTGGCGGAAGGGAAGGTCAGGAACGGCTGCTACTTCGCGATGGACGCCACACGTCCGAACGATCTCACCGACGGGGTGTCGGGCGGCCGTTTCTACACGATCTGCGACGCGGAGCGGTCTTTCCGCTCGATCTCCGCTGGGCACGGCGGCGGGCGTAACCTCCCGGGCGTCGTCAATTTCTCCAACGGACGAGAGTGCGCGAAGAACTTCGGCAACGCTTTGGATTCCAACCTGACGGCCGGCGGCGCCTATCTGACAAGCGAGATCAAGACCTCCTTCAAGGGCTATTACCGCAGTTCTGCCAAGCAAGAGTCTCTCCTGACCAGATCCTTCGTGCAGTTTGACGGTATCGGAGAGACGGCCAACGCCAGGCAGCGCGCGATCGGCGGGCATGCGGCAGCCTTGGTATCGGGAATCTGCATGCTGAAGAAGCCGGAGAGTCCGTACGCCAATCACGACGGCTATATTCCGCTTGGAAAACTCGTGAACTACGCTGGCGGGCGCAGTGACGGCTGCACCAGTTGGTCGCCGGAGGAGACGCCGCAGGTCTTGTCGATGGTCAAGGACAACCCGACGACCCTTTATATCTACCCGGAGTCACGCGACATCAGCGCTGTCACTAACGCCGTGGTATCGGGTCAATCTCCGGAGAGCGACGGGCTGTATTGGAATGCCTCCTGTCTGAAGGAGATCGGTTCTCCGACCTTCTGGCCAAGGGAAAAGCTGGAGCCGATCATCGTCCGGTACAAACAGGATCATCCCGCGCCGCCGCCGCGCCCGGTTCCGATCTGCGAAGGCCCGTCGAATTGACGCGCCGTTCGCTGGCCTGAGGCTCTCACCCCAACTCTGTTTCAGCTCTCGTGGCTCCATACCAACCAGGCCTGATGAGCGGCCGCTTTGCAGGTGCTTTCTCCGACAATTCGATGTAAGCGGTGTCCCGGTCCCACCTTGACGACGTCGCTTTAAGCAATTTCGAAGAGAGTCGCCATGATCGCGTAGTTCATTGACGATAATCGCGATCATTAATCATCGACCGCGTTGCACAGCACCTTTATGGGAGACATTCCTCAGGCTCGGGAAACGGTCCAAGGACCTCCGCGCCGTGGTCGGCCAAGGCTTCCGCGATCGTCTTCGCCTGCAGGTAGTTGTCCTCGACGACGAGGACTTTTCGGCCGGTGAGATCGCCCTGTGACATGATGTGGTTCCTCCTGCCATCCGAACAACAGATGCAGCCCGTTGTTCCTCGGGGTCAAGGATTCGTGAGAGTTCATCGACGCTAAGCGTCCACTAGCCCTTGAGCGCCGCCTCCATCAGCACGGCCGCGGAGCGTCTGTATTCTTGAGCGCGTTCTTCGAACGTTTCGGCGGCGGCGGTTCGACCTGCCTGAAGTGCGTCGAGCCTCATCTTCTCCATGAGAGTGGCCCGCTCGCCAATGACCCGAACCGCCATGCGCACTGCCTCGTCAACGGAGCCCTCCTGCTCGTGGACCAAGGCCTCGGCGGTGTAGCCGTGCCCCACCTGACAGCGGAAGCGTAGCGGTGAACGCCTAATCTGCGACAGCGTCCCCCACATCCGGGACAATTCAATGGCACTGGATCTGTGATTTCGGCGATGGTGGGCGTGTCGGAGTTGCGCCCCATGGCGATCGCCACTTCGAGCGCGACGCTTGCAGGAGGAGTTAGGGCCGGACCTGGCTCCTCCTGCACCAGTCGGGTCAGCAGGGCGGCCAGATCAATTGCAGGCGCACGATAGTCGATGTCGCTCGCCAGCAGCGCCGTTCGCGGCATCTCGCTTTCGGCGGCGTCGAGCGGGCTTTGAACTACAGTCATACCGCCGCAACGCTTGAGGTCCGCCAACCCGGAAGCCCCGTCGTTCAGCATGCCAGAGAGCAGGACGCCGATCGCTCTCGGTCCGGCGCTGATCCCTGCAGACCGAAACAAAGGATCGATCGCAGGCCTCGCCATATTCTCGCGTGGTCCGCGACCTAGTCGGACAAAGCGCCCATCGACCACCAGATGATGGTCTACGGGAGCCACGTAGATACGCGCGTCCTTTAGCGGCTCGCCGTCAACCGCGGTGCTTGCGGGGAGCGGTCCGCCGTTGTCCAAAATACTGGCAAGCAGATTCTGGTTGCCGGCTCTGACATGGACGGCGATGAGTACGGAGGCATGCAGGTCCGCCCGCAATAGGCTGCAGATTTTCCGGATCGCCTGGATCGACCCTGCGGAGCCGCCGATTGCGATGATCTTGCGCATGGCCATGTCACTTCCTCCAGTGAATGCCTGGGCCGACGCGGCGGTCGTCACTGGCTCCGTTCGTTCGATCCCGCTCCCAGCAATTGAAGCAGCCGTTCCGCAAGGTCGCTGGGGCTGTAGGGCTTGGTTAACCGCGGGCGGTCGCGGTGCCGTTCTTCGAGCGCCCAGTCGCTGTAGCCGCTGCAGAAGACGAACGGAATTCCACGTTCGGCGAGGATATCCGCAACAGGGTAGGAATTCCCTCCCCGGATATTGACGTCGAGGATCGCGGCATCGATTGACGCCTCGCTGGCCAGCCGCAGGGCAACGTCCAGGCGCGACGCAGGCCCGACGACGTGCGCGCCGAGTTCAAGCAGCGTGTCTTCGATCACCAGCACGATGGTCATCTCATCTTCGACGACAAGCACCTGGCGCCCTTCCGCGATATCTTGAGCAGCCATTCAACGCCCCCCTCGCTCAGACGGGCGAAGGTCTCCTACCTCTGAGGTAAAGGGCAGGTCGATTATGCAGACCACGCCACTCGGTTCGAAGCTGCGCTCCACCTCCCCGTCGAATTCATAGCTCAGGGAGCGGTCGATCACTGTTGTGCCGAAGCCCCTTTGCGAGGGCGGTCCGGGAACGGGCGGGCCGCCCGTTTCCGTCCAGCTTAGCCGTAACCGACGATCGGGGTTGTTCGTCACCTCCCAGGAAACGGCGAGCTGGCCTTCGGGGACGGACAACGAGCCATACTTTGCTGCGTTGCTGGCCAGTTCATGGATGGCCATCGCAACCGACAGGCCAGCCTTGGGCGTGAGCATGATGTCGGGGCCTTCGACCCGAAGGTGCCGATCCTCATATGGCTTCAGTTCCGTATCCACGAGGTTTTGCAGAGTGCCGGTGCCGCCTTTCCCTCGGTTGGTAAGCAGACTATGAGCGCGCGTGATCGCAGTTATGCGCCCTGAAATCGTCGCGGCGAACGCTTCCGGCGAAGGACTTGTCCTGAGAGTCTGGGCAACGATCGAGGAAACGATCGCCAAAATGTTTTTCACGCGATGATCGAGCTCACCCAGAAGCAATGCCGCCTGCTCTTCGGCGCGCCTGCGTTCTTCAATTTCCAACGTGACTGAAATGACGCTGTTGGCGCGCCCATCGCTCTCGCCGAGCACGGAGACGCTGTCGTGCACCCACACGGACGTCCCGTCTGCCCGCTGAAGGCGGTACTCGGCCTCGAACGGCTTGCCATCGCGGGTCGCCTGCTCGAAGCGCTCGTTGATCGCCTCGGCGTCATCGGGATTGATAAGCTCCTGCCGACGTAGCCGATGCAAATCTCCCGCAGACCGACCGGTCATCGTCTGGAACGCAGCGTTGGTCAGCTTGAAGCGGCCGGAAGGATCTGTTTCGGCAACGCCAACGGCTGCCTGGTTGACGATCGCGGTGAAGCGTCGCTCGCTGACGCCCTTCGCCCGCTCGGCCTCTTTGCGCGCCGTTACGTCGACAAAGGTAATGACAACGCCTTCGATCACCCGCTCGATGCTGCGATATGGTCGGATGCGCATGACGAACGACGCGCCGCGGTCATGCAGTTCGAGCTCGCGCTCGATGACCGTGAGTTCCCGCAACACCGTGGCGACGTCGCGTCGCAGGTCACCATAGGCAAGCAGGCTGACGATTTCTGTCAGAGGTCGGCCACGGTCGTTCTCGCGCAGGCTGAAGATGTCCGCCATACCTGGGGTGAAGTTCTTGATGCGGAGATTTTCGTCGAGGAAGATCGTCGCGATCTGTGTGCTGTCCAGCAGGTTCTGCAGATCGCTGTTTAGGTTGGAGAGAAGATCGTTCTTCGCCATCATCTCGGCGTTGACTGTCTGAAGCTCCTCATTGATCGACTGCATCTCTTCCTTCGAGGTCTGCAGCTCCTCGTTCGTCGACTGCAGTTCCTCGTTGACCGATTGGTACTCCTCCGCCGTGGACTTCATTTCCTCGTTTGCCGTTTCAAGATCGGCGATCGTCGTCTGCAACTGCGCGCGCGCTAAGCGGAGCTCCCGCTCCGCGGCCACGGCTTCCGGGCTCCGCGCGCTCCCGTCCGGGGCTTGCATAGGCTCTGTCGCCAACGTGCGCATCTCCTGGAAGGCGACGACGTACAGCCCTTCGCTGCCTGTGTCATGGACGGGCTCGACGATGACGCTCAGCACGCGTTGCCGACCCTCGAGGAAGACGGATACGTTGTCGGCGACCACGGCCTCGCCGGTCTTCACCACGGACTGCAACGCGGTGCGAACGGTGATCCGTAAGTTTTTCCGAAGGTTGGAGTGGAGGCTTAGGCTTGCGACGCCAGCCGAAGGTTCGAGGTATCGGGCAACTTCTCCGCCGGAATAGCGCACGATGTTGTTCTGCCGATCAACGACGAGGAATACGGGCGAGTGTTTTGCCAAGGCCATGCGGACGGCGCGATCGACCCGGTCACCAACTCCTTGACTTAGTTCGCGAGCGAGACGATTCCCCGCAGCGGGCGTCTGCGCGGGCATCGGCATGTCTGGGAATGCCGCATCCCCATCTCTCCGTTGGAAGATGTGTGCGGCCTTGTCTCGAACCGCAAAGAGTTTGGCGTGCGCGCCCGCGCCTTCGGACAGCCCGAGGAACAGGAGGCCATCGCGCTTCAACGCGTAGTGGAACGTTCGAAGGACGCGATCTTGCAGGTCGCCATCCATGTAGATCATGAGGTTGCGACACGAGATCAGTTCCAGCTTGGAGAATGGCGGGTCTTTCGTCACATTATGCACGGAGAAGACACACATTCCCCGTATCTGCCGGTTCGGGCAGAATGCGCCGTCCTCCTCGAAAAACCAGCGTTGAAGACGCTCAGGCGAGATGCCCGTCGTACGCTGGTAGCGCCCGGCTCTGGCAAATTCAATCGCACGGTCATCGATGTCCGTACCGAAAATCTGGACGTCCAGAGTGGCGCCGCGCGCTTCGATCACTTCTCGAATGGTGATCGCGAGGCTGTAGACCTCCTCGCCCGTCGAACAGGCCGGCACCCAGACCCTTAACGGCTGCTCGGCCCCACCGCGTTCGAGAATAGCGTCAATGGCCGCCGACAGCCCCTGAAATGCCACCGGATCGCGGAAGAACTCGGTCACGCCGATGAGAAGGTCCCGAAAGAGCAGCTCCGGCTCGCGTGGATCCTCGCGCAGATGCTTGAGATAGACGGGGGCGTCTGCTTGCAGAACCTGCATGCGACGCTGGATGCGGCGGGTGACAGTCTTGATTTTGTATTTGGCGAAATCATGCCCGGTTTTCGAGCGGAGGACGGCAAGGACGGTTGAAAGGTGCTCAGCGGCATCAGTCCGCGTGCCGTCGCCATCCTTGCGGTCGGCAACCAGCGCCAGATGATCGCGATATTCAATCAGCTTGGCGGGCATCTCTTCGACCTGCATCACATAATCGACGAGGCCGGTCGCCGCCGCGCTTTGCGGCATACCGGGCATCGCATGGTGGTCGAACTCTGCCTGGGCGATCGTCAGCCCGCCGGCTTCCTTCACGGCTGCAAGCCCGATCGACCCATCGCTACCCACGCCCGATAGGACGATCGAAACCGCGTTATCGTTCTGGTCCTTGGCCAGGGAGGTGAAAAAAGAATCGATTGGTCGACGGTCCGCCCGCGGTGGCGCCGGCTGGACGACAACGAGTTGGCTGTTGTCTATCGTCAAAGTGGCATCGGGCGGGATCACGTGAACTCGATTGGGTTCGACGCGCATGCCGTGCTCGGCTTCGACGACCGGGACGGGCGACGCCCGACCAAGGATCTCCGTCAACATGCTCTTATGATCGGGAGAAAGGTGCTGCACCAGCACGAAAGCCATTCCGCTGTTGGCCGGCAAGTTGGCGAAAAACGCTTTGAAAGCTTCGAGACCACCCGCCGAAGCGCCGATGCCGACAATAAGGCCAGAGCGGGCAGATTTTTCTTGATCATCCCTCATGCCCATTAACCGTACGCCCTCGATTATGTTCCCGACCTGGATCCCGGGACGTTCCAAATTGTCAATGCGAAGACGAATGCCGTCTAGAGTCGCCAAATGACAGGCGAAAGCCGCAGGGGCGCCGGAAATCGACGGGCAGAAACGGAGGCTACATCAACGCCCTTGAACAGGTCGCACCCGTCGGTCACTGGGCGCCGGGTGGGGTGCTCGTCTGGTGTTTCGCTGCCCCGCACGGAATGGTGCAGGCGTAGAACCCATCGCTGACCGGAATTTGCCAGCTACGGCCGAACTTGCTGCGAGCTGATTACGTTCGAAGCCTCGACAAACCCCACAATCGCATCATCTCTGCTGGAGCCGAGATTTCTGCCGGGATCACGTAGGGATCTCCAGATCGCAGCGCCGTGACGCTCTTGCGCTTCTTGATCGGAAGCCCGTGGCCCATGTTGCTGACCGAATAGAGGGCCACTTTCAGCTCGTTTGTGACTTTCCACGACTGCAACCTGCCCCACGGTTTCTCCTCCAAACGGCCGCTGTTTTCTGCAATGCCTTGGACTTCGAGCCACTGAGCAACACGCGCGAGCGCATTGACAGGTTTGACCACCCGGTCGTCCATGCCCTGCCAGATGGTTATCGCAGGCCATGCCTTAGCTTGTGGGGAAATCTCAGCGATGGGTCTACCCCATCCGCCCGGCGGCGGCGTCGCACCTGACTTCATCGCGCGCAGCGCCGAGATCGTATCGCGGGCAGATCCGAATGGCATCCCGGCTATGATCGCGGCGCCTGCAAACAATGAGGGATAGTTTGCAATAAGCGCGCCTGTCATCGCCCCGCCGGCGGACAGCCCCGCGACGAAGATCCTCGAACGGTCGATGCGATGTCGCTCGCATATGTGCTCGACCATCTGCTTGATTGAACGCACCTCTCCGCGGTCTCGAGCAACGGCACTTGGTCGAAACCAGTTGAAGCAATTTTGCGGATTGTTTGCTCTCTTCTGCTGCGGATAAAGCAGAACGAAACCGCGCTCTTTCGCGAGCTTGGAGAACCCGGTCGCGACATCCAGGCTTTCGGGGTCTGACCGCAGCCATGAAGCAGGACGACAAGCGCGGGGTTTTTCGGCAGCCTCGTCGTCGGAACGAAGGATTTCATCACCAGGCGGCCCGGATTGCTTCCAAACGCGGTTGTCTCGACCAAAATCGGTTTCGCCGGACGGGATGTTGAACGTTTCGTTCTACTTCGGGTCGTTTCGAGAGCTTTCTCGATCCGCTTGCTGATCTTCTTTTGGGCTCTGAGGACCTCTATAGCGATCTGCCGAGACTGAGCTTCATAGGTTAAGGGTCTCAACCCGCGACAGGAGCATCCGCAAGCCCGGCTGCGCCGCTTCCCGCAGCGCGGTCTCCAAGGGGAACCATCGCGTCTTTCGGACATCCTTCTCCGGAAACTTGTCCGCGATCCTCGACACGTGGAGAAGATGGACGGCCACTTGGTAGCGGTTGGGACTCGTGTCCTTCCGATACGAAAACGAACCGAACACGGTCTTGTCGACGATACCCGCCACTCCGGCCTCCTCGAAGGCCTCTCTCAGCGCCGCAGCGCTGCTGGCTTCACCATCTTCGACGTGCCCCTTCGGAATGCCCCATCGACCGTTCCGTCGGCTACCTACAAAGAGGATTTCAAATCCACCGTTTTCGGTCCGCCGGTAGCAAAGAGCACCGGCCTGCGCCACATCGCGACCAGACAGGGTTTTCACAAGATCCGTCTGGGCGTTTTCGTTGAGCATCGTCCGCCTCCGGTTTCGAAGCCCGCGCAAGCTAGCTGGGCAACGTTCGAGAGTCCAGTTTGCTTCATCACGGCGGGGAACTGCTCCAAACGGAAAATGCCCTTCCCGGTCACCATTTCCCCGCAGGTTCTCCACAGGATATCCCCAGGAGAACGCTGCGTAATCTCGTCGTTTCTTGGCAGCGACGTCTTTCAGTGGACAAATACGGGCGACAACTCTGCGATAGACGCAAGGTCATTCGCGCCAACAATGTCGTTTCCGATGCGGGGGAGTATGGTCGCCTACCTTCTTGAGCCCGTGGCGGTAGACGCTCGGAGGAAACGGCAGCTGATGATCTTTGCTGGCTGTCGCTCGGTTAAAACCACCCTGGATCTGGACGGAGCCTGAAGCGGTGGAGCTTGCGGATCGCTGCAACCGTCTGCCATCGTCGTGCCCATTGATCCATTCGTGGTCGGCGAGGATGTTTGAGCAAGGAGGTCGAAAGTCTGCCTTTGTTGCAGCTTAATCGGCGACGCCAGCTATACTCTTTTACGTGCCCGCAACATGCGCACGAGCCGCGAAATTAAGGTCAACAGCGCACCAGGGCTGCTTGCTCGCCAAGGTCGTTGCGGATGGTCGTAGCAGCAACCCCTGCCTGCCCCATGGCATGGCTGATCTGGTCAAGGCCGGCGACCACGTCTCCTGCGGCGTAAAATCCTGGAACCGTGGTCCTCTGGTGACCATCGACGCTAACACATCCTTCGTCTGAGAGCCTTGCTCCAAGACGTGATGCCAGGTGCGAACAGCTGTCGGATCCAAGAGCCGGATATATGGACGCGAATGAATAGGTTTCCGTTGGTGTTGTGACGCGGATCATATCATTGTCCAGATCGGTCGAGGTTACGGGGCCGACCTCCACTCTTATTCCGAGGTGGGTCAAGGACGACGTCTCGATTTCGGACAGATCATGGACGCCCTCAGGCGATATCAGCGCGAGATCCTTCGTGTAACTTCGAAGGAAAACGGCCTCCTTGAACCCCTTCGTTCCAGTTCCGATTACACCGAGGGGCTTGTCCGTTACCTCAAAACCGTCACAGACGGGACAGTAGCGCAGAAGGCCACGAGCCACGGCTTCATCATGGGTTGCCTGTGGCATCGCAGGCCGTCGGTTGACGACACCGGTAGCCAAGAGTACGGCCCGAGAGCGGATGCTGCCGCTCTCGAATTCTGCCACGAACAGGTTGTCGACTTTATGAAGCGTCGTGATCCTGCGGCGTCGAATGGCTGCCCCGTAGAGCTGAGCCTGGGCGTTCATTCTCGCCAGCAGCTCAGTGCCGCTGATGCCGTCCGGGAATCCGGCGTGGTTGTGCGACATAGGGATGGTGGAAGCGCGGCTGGAGTTATCGTGGAAGACCGCCACGGAAAGATGGTAGCGCGCCAGGTAAATCGCCGCGGTCAGGCCAGCCGGACCACCCCCGATGACAACGCAGTCGTACACTTTCTCTTCAAATGCGTTCGTCATCATGCCATTCCGTATCCTGTTGGCCCCAACCGGGATTGCACCAGTGTGGGCGACATGGCCAACCTCGGCAAACGGTAATGGTTCCATTGTCCGGTAACCCAACTCACCATGTCCTTGACATCCATGCGATGCGGTCAAAAGTTGCCGGGGCTCTTGGGGTCCACCAAATTCGGATGGCCTCCCGCCTTCCAAGATCAAGGCTATCGGCTAGAGCTCAGATCCCCCGGCGGACGGACCACAAGGCTGGGTAGCAGTGAGCGACGCCCGACATAGGTTCAATAAACGCCTCCCTCTGGAATAATTGTAAGCTTCGTGATACATATCCCTCAAATCTGTAGTGCGAAGGTGGCAAATGCCAACACCTCATAATCCTCCGGCCGCTGTGCGGCGCGCGCTGCGCAAACTGGGCGCAGACATTCGCGACGCTCGTCGACGTCGCCGCCTGCCTATGGCTGTAGTGGCCGAACGCGCCTTTACCTCACGCTCAACGCTTCAGAAGATCGAAGCCGGAGACACCAATGTCAGCATCGGCATCTATGCAGGTGTTCTACAGGCACTCGGTTTGCTAGAGGGACTGAGCCAAGTCGCCGACATCAGTAACGACCGCGTCGGTCAGTCGCTCGCCAGTGCGGAACTACCTAAGCACGCGCACCCGAAACGATCGCCGGGATCGTCGCGTAATGGCTGATTTCGAAGTTCATCTCGACCTGCACGGCCTCGCACGTCCGATCGGACTGGCCCGGAGCAATCGCGTGCGCGGTGCCGAGACGATCATGTTCGAGTATCACCGGGCCTGGCTTGAGGACCCCGACCGCTTCTCGCTAGAGCCCGCGCTAGCCCTGACCCGGGGCGCTTTCGCGCCACCCGCCGGCCTGGCAACCTTTGGCTCCATTGGCGACTCTGCACCAGATACCTGGGGCCGACGCCTCATGCAACGCTCGGAGCGCCGTACGGCTGAGCGCGATGGCCGGGCCGTTCGCACACTGGCCGAAAGCGATTATCTGTTTGGCGTCGCGGACGAGACACGACTCGGCGCGCTCCGCTTTCGCGGGGTTGGCGAGGAGCAGTTCCAAGCGCCGATCCGAGCCGGTGTTCCCGCCCTCATCGAGCTCGGCCGCCTGCTGCAGATCACTGAACGTATTCTGCGCGATGAGGAAACCGACGAAGACCTCCAACTTATCCTCGCGCCTGGTTCGTCGCTTGGTGGAGCGCGCCCGAAGGCCTCTGTCATCGATCAGCATGGCCATCTCTCGATTGCCAAGTTTCCCAAGGAAACCGACGACTACAGCATGGAGACATGGGAGGAGATTGCTCTGCGACTGGCTGAACAAGCCGGCATTGTCACGCCCATCCACGAACTCATCGACGTCGCCGGCAAGAAGGTCATGCTCTCGCGTCGCTTCGACCGCGATGGTGCCGTCCGGATCCCCTTCTTGTCTGCCATGGCGATGGTGGGCGCAAAGGACGGCGAACGCGGCAGCTACCCGGAGATCGTAGACGCCCTGGCCGAACACGGCGCGCAGGGAAGAACCGATGCCCACGCGCTTTATCGCCGCGTGGCCTTCAATGTGCTGATTTCCAACGTCGACGACCACTTGCGAAATCACGGCTTTCTGTGGCTCGGCAAAGCCGGTTGGTCGTTGTCACCTGCCTATGACCTCAATCCAGTGCCTACCGACGTCAAAGCGCGCGTCCTGACGACCAACATCGATCTTGATGACGGCACCTGCTCGCTTGATCTGCTGGAAGAAGCTGCCGGGTTCTTCGCCCTCACGGTCACCCAGGCTCGCGCGATCATCAAGGAAGTCGCGACCTCGACCGCGACGTGGCGCGAGACCGCAAAAGCGGTCGGTGCGCGGTCGGCCGAGATCAACCGTATGGCCAGTGCGTTCGAGCACGATGATTTTAAGCGAGCGCTAGCCCTCTGATGAGAACCCTCCTCCACAGTTTCGATCCGCCCGCCAGCCCGATCACCGGCGCGACCGTCGCATTCGCGAAGTTCAGACGCCGGTGCCGCGTATGGCCCATGGTCTATCCTCGACGCGCTCCTATGCTCTCCGTCCGGTGTTGGGAAAGCCCTCCATCTCGCGCGAACCGCTCGGCCAGGCCCAAGAGGTGAAGGTCGCTCTATCGGGGCTATTCGGCCGCTTCGTCGCGCGCACCCATTTAGAGCGCTACTTCAACCTCTCGATCTTTGCGCATCTCGGCAGTCAGACCTAGATCTGGATCGGCGAGGAAGGTCAAAGTCACCCGTCTATCGCGAGGAGATCTACCGGATTGGATTGCCTGTGCGCCGGATTTGTCGTCGCTCACCGTCGCTGGAGCCACACCGAGCTGGCAAACGCCTTCAGGCGGCGGCACGATAGTAGATTTCAGTCACCCGAAACCGACCATCGATGCGTTTGCACTGGACGATGACGTCGATGGCGATCTTCAGCATCTCGCGTATGTCGTCTCGTGCCAGGTCTCTCCCGCCTTCGGATTCCTTAACCAGCAGTGTCAGCTGTTCGAATGCAAGCCTGGCCGAGTCGGCGTGCACGGTCGTGATCGAGCCTGGATGACCTGAGTTCACATTCCGAACGTAGTAGAACGCTGTGCCGTCGCGCAGCTCCTGCAGAAGAATCCGATCTGGTCGCATGCGAAGACAGGATTCGAGCAGATCCTTCGCCCCGACCTTCGCCAACCCTTGGCCGCCCTTGGAATAGAAGAGGCGGACATGGTTGGGTTGCGGGATGACGAGTTCGGGCGTGTCTTCGATCGAGATGATACGCTCGCTCGAGGGGATGTGGCGGATCAACGCTTTCGAAAGCGTCGTCTTGCCAGAGCCGGTCGCCCCGGAAATGATGATGTTTTTGCGCGCGTAGACGGCCTCTCGAAGGAATGCCTGGTATGACCCGGTTCGATGGAGGTCCAGGAGCCTACGGTCGATCGGAGAGATGTCCGCTTCTTCCCTTGCCACCTCGGCGAACAAGCCGCCTTGATCAAGATCGTTCAGGCTTAGCGACACCGACGACGGCTTTCTGATGGTGATGCTGACCGTTCCCTTTGTCGTCGCCGGCGGGATCACGATCTGAATCCGCTCGTCGCCCGGCAGGGTCGCCGAGAGGATGGGCCGGGTTTCGTCGATCGACTGGTTGGAATAGCTGGCGACAGCCCGCGCCAGACGCATCAGCTTGTCGAATGACAGCTCTGGCAGATCATGGATTTGCCACCCAGCCTTACCCTCGGTGACAACCTGGGTCGGCCAGTTGATGATGACCTCGTAAAGCGACTTGTCGCGGAGAAAAGGCGACAGCGGTGCCAGCAACTCGCGCACGACGCCAGAGTCAGCTCCCTCTGTCATAGCCGGGCTATTTCGTGACCAGGGTCGAGGCTTGACGGAAGTCGCCAAGAACCGCTCGATCGTAGATGCGGTTGCGGGGTTCTGTCACGCGAAGCCGATAGACGCTCGAGAAGTCGAGATCACGGGCCACGAAGATCGAAACCAGCTCTCCTTGATGCTTCAACAGTGTCGGCGTAATATTGATCGACTGCTCGACGGCGATGGTGGCGGCCTGCTTGCCGGCGCTCGTCGTGTTATCTGCCTCGATATCGCTATCCTGCAGCTGGCTGTTGGCGTAGGAGGTCGCGTCGCCGACGATCGACAAGAGGATCGCGCTCCCGAAACGCTCCCACCAATGGGTATCGACGTAGCCGTCGACACCGGCACGCCCAAGCGCATCGGTTGCCGGCGACGCCAGGGTGATGATCACCCCTTTCGGCGTCTTTGCCCGGTTCCAGAGCACAAACAGGCGCTTCTGACCGCGGCGAAGGCCGCCACGATATTCGCCGACGACCTGCGTGCCCTTCTCCATCAGCACGACCCGGCCGTTGTCCGACAGGACGTCGCGGTTGATGACACAGCTCGTGAATCCTGGTTGGTCGGAGGAGAGTGCTGTCTCCAGGACGCATGGAATGGAGGTGCCCATGGCAACAATGAAATCCCGATTGCCAAGCGTGCCGGCCCGCGAGCCCTGCAACTGTGTCGGCGTCAGCATGCGATTGAAGCGCTGGTCCTCGTTTTCCGCCTGGCCACCGAGACCGCCCTGATTGTTCCCGAGCGGAACGTAGGTCGAACGGGCATCCGTGCTGGCACCCTCGTCTCGAGGATGAGGCTGTGGAGAATTTTCTCCACCATAGGCGATGACCGGCGCGCGGCGGGCAGCGTCGAGAAGCTTCTCATCCTCGCCCGCCTGCTCGGGCATTCCGGGCGTCGGCAGGATCGTTTCCGGTGGCGTGGCGACCGGTTGGACCGGCTCCTTCGCCGGCTCGAAATCCGATGTCTGACGGATGACGACGCGCTCGGGCTGGGTGCCGTCGGCGGGCTTCTCCTGGCCGCGCATCGACCAGAGCGCAAAACCGACGAAGGCGACGATTGCCAGCGCCACCGCACCACGTTTTAGGGTCGGATTGCCGTCGAGCCCGCGGCCGGTCGTTATTTCCGCGCGCTCTCCGGGAATGTGGGTATTGTTATCTTCCTCGGCCATGACGTCCTCCTATTCTTCTGCGCCATCCTGCGTCTTGACGACGCGCTCGACAGAGGGTGAGGTCGTGTTCGTGTCGGGATTGATGCCGATACGATCATAGGCCTCGTTGAAGATGCACAGCACGTCGCCTCCCCTGCGCAGGATGAACTTGCGGCTGATCGCGTGCACCAGCACCAGGTTGTTGTCGACGGACTTCGGCACGAGGCTTTCGCTGCCGTCGGAGTTTTCCATGTAGATCGCCGGCATTTCCTGGTTGCCGGCAAAGGCAAAGGTGGTGACCTTGCCGTTGTCGTAGACCGCCTGCGGTTCAAGTGCCGCGGACCCTTGCGCCGAATAACGCCAGTTGCGTGGGCCATAGGCTTCGTGAAGAGCGAGAACCTTGTCCGCTTCGCCGGCTTGAGCTGCTTGCGCGCGAGCGGCGGTCTCCAGTCTCCGGCGTTCGGCCTCGTCCGTGGGATAGCGATACTTCACATAGAAGTAGGTGTTCTGCCCGGCCTCCACGGTGCCATCTCGAACCGTCAGCTCCATCTGGTAGCTGCGTGTCGATCCGTCCCGCCTGGTCGTGACGACCGAGATGTTGGTCACCGGCTGGTTTTCGCGGGGCTTCAGGAACAGGATGTTGCCGGCGGGCGCCACTTCCCATGCGACGCTATTGCCGAGCGCCACATGGGCGATTTCCTCGTCGGCGGCAAACTCTATCTGCACCGAGGACCGCAAGGTGCCGACGATCTTCGTGATGTTATAGGGCTGGTAGTCGATGAAACGGACGCGGCTATCCTGCGATGCGCCGCGCGGGACTTCGAGCGCCAGCGCCGTCGTGGACAGACTGGCGACCATGGTCAGGGCGATCAGGAAACTTGGCTTCAATTGATGGCCTCCGGATCGGCGCGATATTCGCTGACGGCAAAACCCAGCGGATTGGTCAGCCGGTCGGTCGAGGACATCGGGGCGTTGACATAAGAGAAGGTGAGCGTCGCGACCCAATGGGTGGTCCTGACATCGTCACCGCGGGTGACGGTTCTGATAAGGCGCACCGAGGCCACATTGGCGTTGATCAGCGAGATCGAGACGACGTTGATGCGTGACGTCGCGCCGCGCCCATAGATATTCTGCGGCGAGTCCGGATTTCCGCCTCGATAGATCGCCGCAAAGCGCGTCTGTTCCGGCTGGGTCGAGAGCAGAGCGACCGTTCGAAAATTCTCCTCGGCCTCGCTCCAGACATAGGCTTCCCGCGCACGCACATACTTGGCCGCAAAATACTTGGTCACCGCCTCGTCATAGCTGCCGGCGGTCGAGGTCAGCGCTGAGACGACGTCGACGATGCCGGTCGCATTGTCGACCCGAACGACGAAAGGCTCGACCGTCTTCAAAGGCGTGAGGCCGGCGACCGCGACCATCGAGGTGGCGGCAAGCACGCTCGCGGCGGTCGCGATCGACCAGGCGATGCGCGCCGACCGCTCCATCTGGATCAACCGATCCTGATCGAAGCGGCGCGCCTTGTCGAAATAGCTCTTCAGACTGTCCGTACTCACCATCTCACCCCTCCTCGCACGGCCGATAGGAACCCGCGGCATCGAAATGCGCGAAGGCGGCGGGCTTCTCCGTCAGCGGCTCTTCGCCATAGGAAGACACCTGGCCGGCCGCCGTCGCCGGGACTGCGTCATTGCCGCTTTGCTTGGCCTTGTTGCCCTCAACCTGCCACATGGCGCGGTTGAGCGGCCGGCGCGAATAGCCGTCGCATTTGGGCAAAGGGTGGGACCTCGATGCGCAGCCAGTGAGCTCCAGCGCAAGGAGGAGGGAGACGATAATGCGGATCATTGGAATGCAAACCTCTGAAACGTTTTCGTGGAGAAGTCGTCATTAAGTCCCTCAAGATCTGAGGCGGCGGCCGACGAAACGGGCGCCTCGTCCGACCGCTCTGGTACTATGCGAGGCGGCCCAGGCGAGCGTACTTTCGTGGGCATCTCGGCCGGCACCGTAGCCGTAGGTCAGCGACGCCCCGCCCGCCGCGAGCGCGGAGGCAATGCCGGGCAGCTGGTAGAAGACGTAGAGGGCGGCGAGGCAGATGGCGCAAAGGGCGACCGGGCGCATCATGACATCGGAATAGCTTTCGATCGCCGTGAAGGTCGTGTCGATGCAGCTGATCAGCAGTGAACCGATCGCGACAACCAGGACCTGGAGAATGACGAAATTGGCGAGCTGGCCGATCCAGGATTCGGTAAAACGACGGGTGGACTGGAACATCGCAAGCGCGACGAAGATCGGGCCGATCGCCAGCACGATGGCGAGCGCCAACCGTGCATAGAGCGAGACGATATAGCCGATCGCCGCCACGGTGAAGCTCGCGCCGATTGCCATCATCCCGCCGATGCCGGTGACAATGTCGGCGGGCCAGGTCGCCCGCGCCCAGATTTCCTGGGCGCATTTCTGGCCCTTGTCGAGCAAGCTGTCGAAGGTGGACGCGCTGGGTGCCGTCCCCGAGTTCAGCGCCTGGGAGATCTCGCGCGGCAGCGTCTCGAAGAAGATGTTGGTGACGTAGGTCTGATATTCGCTGGCGTTGCGCACCAGCATGACGATGATCGAAAGCTTCATCGCCCGGAAGGCGAATTCGAGAATCGGCTCCTGGACCGAGCCCCGCAGGACAAGGTAGCCATAGAGCACGACGTAGAGCGTCAGCGCCGCGGTGAGCGGGCCGCTGATCCAGCTGGCGATGTTCGTGGTGCCCGACGAGATGAAATTTTCCAGCGGCGCTTTGAACTGGCCGTCGACGAAGCTGAAGACCTGGTACATCGCTCAGCCTCCTGGCGATTTACGCGGAAGCTGAAGCCGGACCCTCCAGTCCGCCGCCTCGGCGTTTTGACAATTGGGCGTCTGACGCAAGGCACCGGGATTGTTGCGGCATTCACTAATGGTCTTTGCCAGCAAAGCCTCATCGGCCATGAGCTCGTCGACGGTGTAGATCCTGTCTTCCTGACCGAAGCAGCCAGAAAGGGTGAGCATGACGATGCCAAGCAGGAGATGTTTCATTTGAGCGCCTCTCCCATGGCATCGAGGCGCTTGCGCCAATCCTCGGCCTTGCGCTGGTCGTCGACCTGAACCTGTGCCTGTTGGACCATTTGGAGAGCCTGCATGCGCAGCACATCGGTTTGCAGGAAGGCGGTTTCGGCCTGCAGCCGTGCCTGAAGATCGGCGATGTCCTTGGCATCCGCGGCACTGGAGATCTGTTGGCGCAGCTGATCGATGCCGTCGATGCGCCTGGTGGCGGCATCGTAGATCTGCTGGCCGAGGCTCATCTGGCCGGCATTCTGGTTCTGGGCGCGGGCCAATTCCTGCGCATAGAAATCATTGGCGTTGGTGCGATAGGTGGAACTCTCATTAAGGAATTTGGAAGCGGAATTGCCGAAGACACCGGTGCCAGATCCTTTGAACAGCCCTTCGATGGCATTGAAGTCCTGCGGCAACGCCTTGCGGATCGAAGGGTCGTTCAGCAGACCGGCGACATCGGCCATGTTGGTGACCTTGTTCAGCGATGCGTAAAGCTGTTGCGCCTGCTGAAGCTGTTGATTGAGCGTGTCGAGCTGGGATTTCAGCTGGGTGATGCTCTCGATCTGCTTGGCGATCGCCGTTTCATCGATCACCGGAATGCCCTGTGCCGATGCCGTTCCAACCGGTAGCAGTGCAGCCATCATCACCATAGTGAATTTCATTCCGACCCTTTGCATCAATCCGTCCTCCTTCTTTGCTGAAATACCGGCAGCCAGTCTTCGGGCCGGTCGCCGACCTCCGCGCGAATCGCCTCGGCGAGTTCGACGTTGGCGGTCCGGCCGGACAGGATGTCGAGCTCGTCATCGAAACCCCTGAGGTTCAATTCTGCGACGACGCTGTTGTGACCCTGTTTGACGATGAAGCGGCGGCTCTCGACCGAAAGCTCGCGGGAGAGAAGCACGAACTCGCGCTCCGTCAATTTGAACCCGTCGACGTAATCGGCACGGTCGCCGCGCGGATTGGGAAGGAAGATCTGCGTCGGGCACTGCTCGATGATCGTGTGGGCGATCGGCGAGACGATGGCATCGCGCGGGCTTTGGGTCGCGAATAACATCAGCCCATTCTGTTTGCGGATGGTCTTCAGCTTGTTCTGGGCGAGATCGCGAAAGCCTTCGTCCTGCAGGGCCTTCCAGAACTCGTCGACGACGATGATGATGCGGCGGCCGTCGATCAGCTGCTCGATGCGAAAGAACAGATAGGCCATCAGCGGAGTGCGGACCTCCTCATTGTCGAGGAAGTCGGTCATGTCGTAGCCGATGAATTTGGCGCCGATCCCGATGTCGTCGGTCTCGTTGTCGAACACCCAACCGAGCGGCCCTCCCCTCTCCCATCGCCTCAGCCGCGAAGCGATGCCCTCGGGATCGGTGTTGTTGAGGAAAGTGCGCAAGGCGCCGATCGAGCGCCTGTCGACCGGCAGGTCCGCCAGGCCGTCGATGGCCGAGGCGATGTCGCGCAACTCCAAGACCGACAACTCGCGCTTGGCCGACCCGACCAACTGGCCGACCCAGCGGGCGAGGAACACCTTGTTCTTGGGGGTGAGTTCAAGCGCCTTCAACGGGGCGCAACCGGTGGCAATACCGTTTCGAAGCGGCAGGTAAGTGCCGCCCACGGCCCGGACGAACAGGTCGGCTCCGCGATCCTTATCAAAGAAGACCATGTGGGGATCATGTTTTTCGAGTTGGGAGAGCATGAAGTTGAGGAGCACCGTCTTGCCGGCGCCCGACGGACCGCAGACGAATGTGTTGCCAAGGTCGCTGTGATGGAAATTGAAATAGAAGGGCGAGCCGGAGGCAGTCTTCAGCATGGCGACGGCCGGTCCCCATTCATTGCCGTCCTTCCTGCCTGTCGGATAGGAATGATAGGGGGCGAGCGCCGCGAAATTTCGCGACGTGATGGCACCCGATCTCGCGCGATAGCGGAAATTGCCGGGCAACTGCCCCCACCAGGCCGCCTCCAGCCCAAGATCCTCGCGAGCGACGACCGCGCCACCGTTAGTGAGATACGCCCGTGCTTTGGCCATATGGTCGGTGAGTTCCTTCACCGAAGGCGCAAAGACCGACAGCGCCAGATGGTGCTCTCCAAGCACAAACCGGTTCGACTCCAGATCGTCCATGGCATCGCCGAGCTCGTCGATCTGCGACGCCGCCTTGTCGCCGGCGCTCACCATCTGGTTCTGTTTGCGCCCCATGATCGTGCGCGCATCGGCTTTCGAGACGAAGGCGAAAGACTGCGTCAGGATGAGTTCGAACGGCGCCGTCAGGATGCCATCGAGCATGCCGCTGCGGGTGGTCGCCGGATATTCCTTGAACCCGAATAGGCCGGCGTAACGGCTGTCGGCCTCATGACGGATCTCGATGGTCTCCCGTCCGAAGATCACCCGATCCGAATAGATCGCCGAGGATATCCTGCCCTCCGTCAAGGGAACGCGCTCCCGCCGGCCGCCGACGATCTGATGCAGGACCTCGCTCGGTTCGGAGAACAGGATGCCGTCCTGCTCGTAGACGGAAAGCACACGGGGCTCGAAGCGTCTCAGGCCCGCGGTCACGTCGGATACCTTGTCTTGCAGGTGCTTCAGGGCATCCTCGTCGACTTCGACGCCGGCACGGCGCGCCCTGCGCAGGCGCGAAAGAAGGTTGGCGGCCTTTTCGGCGGGATCCCTGCCCGGATGCCAGACAAGCGAGAGGTAAAGATCGTTTCGAAACAGATCCTCATCGATCATGCGTTGGCGGTAACTTGCATTCAGACCTTGCGAGAAGGGATTGGCGAACTCTCCATCCGGATAGTCGTTGTTGCGACGGCGAATGACATGTGTCCAGAGCGCCAGGCGCTCATCGGCGATGTTGCGGTAGAGTGTATTGAGATCACGGTGCAGGCCGTTGAGATCCAGGACATCGGCGGTTTCGAAAGATATGCCTTCGAGCGCGAGCATCACCATCAGCACCCTGGATTCGAGCGCAATCGTTGTCTCATCGACATGACGGACGTGCGGAATGAAGGTTTCGGGCCCGAGTTCGCGCGAGCGAAGCATTGCGATGCTAGACAAGGCTCAAATCCCTTTCGTCATAGCGCCGGATGAGCGTCAGGGGTGAGAGCGTGGCGCCGCCCCAATAGGCGGCGTTGCGCGACCGACCGCGGGTCTCGATCCAGGAGATCAGGATCCGGAACATGTTGTGGTCGTGCTTGACGAGCGTGCGGAATATGAAATGAAAGACGACACCGACAAGCGCATAGGCGATTGATCCCGCGGTGATGTAGAGGATCGTCGTCAGCATGACATTCACGCCCATCGCCTCCAACGTCACGCCGGCGATCATCGCCGGGCGGGTGCAGGCAAGGAACAGGGTATCTTCCTCGATAGCGGCAGCTGTCGGCATGTTGATCAGCTTCCAACGATCGTATTGACGAGTTCCGTCGCCCCGAAAATCCCGCCGATGCCGATGATCCAGAAACCGGCGCGGCGCAGATCCATGTAGCCGAACATCCAGGCAATGCAGATGATGATGACGGCGATGACAGCGAGCAGGCGGGCGATGTTGCCGGTCAGCATGTCGACGATGTTCTGCAGCACGGTTTCAACGCCGGCTGCTTGGGCGAATGCTGGCTCCACCAGGCAGGCGACGATGGCGGCGGCCATCAGGAGAGGGGCCCCCACAGGGCGAAGGTTTGCTTTTGAGATCATTCACTTTGCTCCGATCGTTCTTTCTGAAACACGAGAACCTGGGATGACCGCTGGGCGTTGAAGACGTCCCATGATGCGGCTTCACCGGATTGGGGAAGGAATTGCGCTGCCGGAGATATCTCCCTCGTGGCTGACGGCTCCGCGTGAGCGGCTTCTTCGCGCGGCTCGGCGATAGCGAGCGACGCCAGGTCGGAAGGCAGGCGGACCATTTCCTGGCGGACCTGCTCGTCATATTTGATCATCTCGCCGACGGACGGATCGTCACGCCCGTAGTAGGATTGAAGCATGACGTTTTCGGCTTGCACCGCATCGGCACCGGCGCGCAAGGCAAGGCGATAATAGCCGTCGAGAAGAGTAGCCGTGGCCTTGAGGTTCAGGCAGGGATCGAATGCATCCGAAATCGAAAGCTTGAGTTTGCGCAACTCGTCCAGGCCGATGCCGCCAAGACCGATCTGGACGTCCTGCCGATCGGCGACGAGGGAGGTCGCGAGTTCAATTGCCTCGGCCTTTGATGCGGGTTGGCGCTCAAGCGGTGCACCGCTGTTGATACGGATAGCGAATGGCTTGAAACCACTCTCGAGACTGATGACAGCGGCGAGCGTCCTGATTTCCACCATGGGCGCGCAGTTCTGGGCGAGATCCACAAAGGCGACGGCCATCGATCAGTACCAGACACGCTGGGTTGCCGTCCCGTCGATCGTGACGTCGATATAATGGGGCTGCGATCTGACGTTCGGGCGGGCCGTCGGATAGCCCATGCATTGGCGCCGTCCATCCAGCAGCTGCCAACGCGGGGACAGAACCGAACCGTTGCTGAAATTGTACCCGTCCCCAACACGAGGGCAGACTGCATCGCTCACCGGTTGGAGGGCTGTCGACACGCAGGTTGTTTCTTGCCCGCGCGGACCATAATCGCTTTCCAGCCGGTATCCGGTTTCGCAGTAATAAGGCTCATAGCCCGGGCGCGAAGTGTGGAAGGAAGCGCTGGTGCAGGTTGGGAACGAATGCCCCTCGGCAAGCTCGCGCCAGAGCTTCTCGATCGGCGGCCGGCATTCTGCAAATTGCGTCGGGCCTCCGGGGTTGGAGAGGCATAGGATAACCTCGCAACCCCAATCATTTGCTTGCGCCCTGCCAGGTGAAGTAGGGTAGGGTGGCAATATGCAGCAGACCGCCACGACTGAGTTGAGCAGAAGGTTTTTCATGAAGACGACCCTCCAAAGGACATCCCATTGTGGAAAAGGTGGTTTGCCTGTAGAACAACTTATACTGATTTATATAACACAGTAAAATAACATGACAAGAGCACTCACGACCCAATGGCGGAATCTGGCCTTCTCAGGTCTCATCCTGCACGAAATTCTCGATCATCCCCTGGAAGACGAGACGCCTCAGGCACGGCTGAAGCAGGTCGGCATGATGACGGTCCTCTACAGCATGAACCAGGCGCATCAGAAGCTAACCCTTTCCAGTATCATGGAAATTACAGCCCTGACACGCAGCGGCGTCAAGGAGACGGTCGATCTCCTGGTCAAACGGGGGATGCTGGACGAGACGATCGTGAAGAACTCGATGGGACGTGGAACGGCCCGTCAGTTCGAGATTTCAGAAGCGCTTCTGGAGAAACTGAGTTCTTTCGCAGCCGGATGACTGCGGTTTTAAGTGACGATTTTGGTTTGGTTGTCAGTTGCTCAGAAATTACCGCAACGCCTGCAGCTGCGAGAATTGGTTGACATCGCAAGGCCAGGGTCACGACATATAGGGTGAGGTGAGCGCCGGGCACGTTGGCGCTCGATTGTCATTCGCCGGCGACACAAGAAACCGCAATATCGCTGTGTTCACCATCCCTGTCGCGTCCGCCTGGTGCGGAGGCAACTCGCCAAAGAAGCGTCCCCATGACGCGCTGGGCTCCCAAGACAATGTGTATGTGGGCCGTCTAACCCGTTGGACACGACGGCCGTAACCGCAGCGACAAGAGAGCATTTGCTCTCGGCAGCAAAAGCCGGAACCATCGCCCACAACAACGAGATGCGTGGACCGCTCTGGCTCGAGCGCGGTGGAAGCGGTGCGACAAGGTGGGAACATTACGTGCGATCGCATGGTTCGGGCTGCAGACATCATGCCGCGGGACCTCCATGCCATTATTGCCAGCAGCGCCGAGAGCGCTACAACGAATAGTCATCATCAGCGACTTCCAGGACGGCGATGGCGAAAACGCAGAGCCTCGGACCCCGGCGTGGTTTCGCAAACAGTGGCTCGCAGGCAATCGGGGACCTCGTCCACAACCCGCCGATCGGGCCCCAGACCTTCAGGTGATCGGCGGCTATATCGAACGGCTGCCGCTTGCCGTTCTCAAAGCCGGCCTTGTGGACTGCGCCGAGGTCTGGACACATTGGCACGGCGCCACACCGCCGATTGAACGGCCTGGCGCCAACCCGTTTCTGATGCGCCGCGCATTCCAGGCAAACGGGTCCGAAGCGCCGTATTCTTCCAACGATATGCTCGGGCACATCGCGGCCTTCGGGCCGCCGTCGATCCTTTGTGTCTGGGGCCTCGGCGTGAGTGAAGACGTGTTGTTGGCATGCCGCGGCAGTTTCAAGATTTACAACTCGATCGACGCACCCGCCTTGCGCGTTCCCTTTGACGTGAGCCGGCATTTCGACCTCATTCTCACCGGCTCCGAATGGCAGTCCGAAGCGGTGCGCTCACGCCATCCGATGATACCGACGATCATCATGCCGATTGGACCCGAGTTCGCCTCAGAACTTACCTTCAGGCCGATCGACATACCGAAGACCTACGACGTGATCTATGTTGCTGCCGCGCAAGCCTATAAGCGGCACGACATCCTGTTTCACGCGCTTGCGAAGCTTCCGCGTTCGATACGCGCCCTTTGCGTCTGCGGCTACGGCGAGATGGTGGGCACATTGCGTCGCGAGGTCGGCGAACTCGGCATCCATGTCGACTTCATCGACCCGCCCGGCGTATCGTTTGAGGAGGTGAACAGGCTGATGAACCAAGCGCATATCGGCGTGGTCTGCGGCATCGATGACGGCGCACCAGCAATCCTGACGGAATATATGTTGGCGGGAATCCCCGTCCTTGCCAACAGCCAGTTGCGCTGCGGATTGCAATTTATCACGCCCGAGACGGGTCAAGTGGCCTCGCCCGAGAATTTTCACGAAGGCATTCGCGACATGCTGACCCGGCTCGATACGTTCAAGCCGCGCCAGGTCGTGCTGGCCAACTGGACGTGGCCGCACAGTTTGCGAAAGCTGAGGTCCTTCATTGGCGGGTCAGCCAGATAACGCCCTCCGGGAACATTCGTCGCCATTCTTGGTTCGGGACCATTCTGATTGCGAGGTCCTCGATGAATCTGCTGAATTCTATCCCGCAATTGTCCGACAATAGTTTGTTGGATCACGCGCCGCTCATCTGCTTTTCGCATCTAAGATGGGACTTTGTACTCCAGAGGCCACAGCATCTGATGGAACGGTTCTCACGCGAGCGGCCGGTCTTTTATTTCGAGGAGTTTATCCCGACAGACCACCATCTCGCTTATCTGGAGATTCATCCCTTTGACGGCACGAACGTCAAGGCAGTCCGCCCGCGCATCCCACATTGGTGGAACGAGGTCGAACGGGAGGCCGCGCTTCGCCGACTGCTGGACGAACTCATTTTGCTCCACGGCGGCAAGCGGCCGATCCTTTGGTTCTATACGCCGCTGATGTTTGGCTTTGCCCGGCATGTCGATGCTGTCGCGATTGTCTATGATTGCATGGACGAACTCGCGAACTTCAAATTCGCGCCGGCCAATCTCAAGGCCTCCGAGCAGGCCTTGATGGCCTGTGCCGATGTCGTCTTTACCGGCGGTCTCAGCCTCTATGAGGCGAGGCGGGGTCAACACGACAATATCCATCCGTTCCCGTCGGGGGTTGATACGCATCACTTCCGCGCCGCCCGCTGCCCTTTGCCCGATCCAGCCGACCAGGCGCGTATTCCTCAGCCTCGTCTTGGATATTATGGGGTTATTGACGAGAGGCTCGATCTCGACTTGATCCGCAGCGTCGCAACGGCCCGGCCTGACCTTTCCTTCGTATTCTTGGGGCCGATTGTAAAGATTTCGCCGGATGATCTACCCCAGGGCGCGAATATCCATTATCTCGGGCAGAAGGCCTATGCCGATCTTCCGGCATATCTTTCGGGCTGGCAGGCTGCGCTGATGCCGTTTGCGCTGAACGAGGCCACGCGCTTCATCAGCCCCACCAAGACCCCTGAATATCTCGCCGCCGGCCGGCCGGTGGTTGGAACGCAGATCGTCGATGTCGTGCGCGGTTACGGCGACGTGCCAGGGGTGTTCTTGGCAAACGGTGCCGAGGCCTTTGCCGGCGCCTGCGACGCCGCGCTTTTATTGTCCCGTTCCGATGCGGCATGGTTGGAGGTGGTAGACCGGGTTCTGACGCAATCGTCCTGGGACATCACCTTTCGCAGAATGTCCGTGCTCGTCGAACAGGCGGCGGCGCAAAAAATGGTTTCGGCCGCCCTTCCTGAACGATTTCGCGTCGGAACCTCGCGCCGAGCACCTTCGGCAACCTATGACTATTTGATCGTCGGCGCCGGCTTTGCCGGATCGGTTCTTGCCGAGCGGCTCGCGGCCGACGCCGGCAAGCGGGTTCTTATCTGCGACAGGAGGCCTCATATCGGCGGTAACACGTACGATCACTACGACGAGGCGGCGATCCTGGTTCACAAATATGGCCCGCATATCTTCCATACCAACAGCGAAGATATCTTTGCTTATCTTTCCCGCTTCACGGCATGGCGGCCCTATGAGCATCGAGTGCTTGCCCAGGCCGGCGATCTGCGCCTTCCGATCCCGATCAATCGCACGACACTGAATGCGCTCTACAACATCGATCTGACCAGCGACGCCGAGGCGGAACGTTTTTTGGCGGACCGAGCCGAGCCTTGCGATCCGGTGAAGACATCGCGCGACGTCGTGATATCCCAGGTTGGCGCGGAGCTTTATCGGACCTTCTTCGAGGGCTACACCCGCAAGCAGTGGGGGCTCGACCCATCTGAACTTGACCGATCGGTGACGGCACGTATCCCGACCCGGACCAACACCGATGATCGCTACTTCCTGGATCGCTTTCAGGCCATGCCGCTTGACGGCTTTACCCGCATGTTTGAACGGATGCTGAACCACGACAATATCACGGTGATGGTCGGCACGGATTTCGCCGATCTCAGGCGTGAGAGCCTGGCTGACCATACGATCTTCACCGGTCCCATCGACGAATATTTCGGCCACTGCTTCGGGCATCTGCCCTATCGCAGTCTGAGGTTCACCCACGAAACGCATGATGTGCGGCGCCTATTGCCGGTCGCCGTCATAAACTACCCGTCGGAGGATGTGCCCTATACGCGCGTCACGGAATACAAGCACCTGACCGGCCAGGTCCATCCGATGACCAGTATCAGCTATGAATATGCGAGTGCCGAAGGAGAGCCCTACTATCCGATCCCGCGCCCAGAAAACCAGGCGCTTTACAAACAATACGAGAGCCTTGCGCGTACGCGCGACGACGTCACCTTCGTCGGGCGGCTTGGCACCTACAAATATTACAATATGGACCAGGTCGTCGGCCAGGCGCTGGCCACATACCGGCGCTTGCGGGATCGCCATGGATCCAGCAGAACCCTAGCCGTCGCCCAGCATGACTAAAAGGCCTCACGTCCTTCTGGCAACCGATAGCTTCGATCCCTCCGGGATGGGCGAACATATGCTCGCGCTCGGCCGCGGTTTGAGCGAACGCTGGAATGTCACCATCGCAGTGATGTCCGAGGATCCAACGGGCTTGTTGGCGCGCGCCGCGCGCGTCGGGCTTGCGGTGAAGCTGATCCAGGATACAGGCGAGTTTCACGAGTGGCTGTCGAGATCCAGCGTCGATATCCTGCACGTCCACGCAGGGATCGGATGGGAGGGCCACGATCTGGCGGCGGCGGCCGATGCCCGCGCCATCCCAATCATACGCACCGAGCACCTTCCATATCTTCTCAGCGACCCGGAGCAAATCGACCATTATCGACGCGAAACCGAGAGATTGGCGCATCTCATCGTCGTTTCCGAAGCCTCGCGGCAGAGCTTCTGTGAGGCACAGGTCGCGCCCTCGCGTTTGACGGTGGTTCGAAACGGCATCTTTCCGCTGCTGCCCGCGCGATCTGCCACCGCTTTCGCGCGGGAACTCGACCTTGTCGGAAAAACGGTCCTTTTGACGGTCGCCCGTTTCACCGAGCAGAAAGACCAGGCGTCGCTGGTGCGCGCCTTGCCGGCAGTCTTGAAGGATCACCCGTCCGTTGTCTTGCTTTTTGTTGGGACGGGGCCAGAGGAAGAGCGCGTCAGGGCCCTCGTCAAGGAGTTGGACGTGAGCGATCACGTCCAGTTTCTGGGGCACAGATCCGATGTCGCCGACGCCATGGCAATCGCTGATCTCTTCATTCTTACATCGCATTTCGAGGGCCTTCCGCTGGCCGTTCTGGAGGCCATGTCGCTTGCCGTGCCCGTGATTGCAACACGCATTGGCGGGACGGTGGAGGCGCTCGGCGATGATCATCCCTATTTCACCGAGCCGGGCAATCCAGCGGCGATTGCTGCCGTCATCCATCAAGCGCTGGCCGATCCTCATCGTCTGGCGGCAAGCGGCCGGGCCGGCCTTGAACGTTTCAAACGGGACTTTTCCGTCTTTCGAATGGCTGCCGAGACCGGGGCCGTCTACGAGCGGTTCCTGACCCAGCCGGGAAACCAAACACAAAAGGACACTTCCATGGAAAAAACACGGCTGGGCTTCATCGGTGTCGGAGGTATCGCGCGCCGGCACCTGGACATTCTGGCGAGCTTCGACGATGTCGAACTCGTGGCATTTGCCGACCCCGATCTTGGCCGGGCCGACGAGGCGGCGATGCGCTTCGGTGCGAGATCGTTCGGGCATCATCGCGAAATGCTCGATACGCAACAGCTTGATGCGGTCTATATCTGCATCCCGCCTTTTGCCCATGGCGAGCCCGAACGCGATCTCATCCAGCGCCACATCCCGTTTTTTGTCGAAAAGCCGGTGTCGCTGAGCCTGGCGCAGGCCGAAGACATCGCTGCGGGGGTAGCCGACGCCAACCTCGTAACGGCTGTCGGCTATCATTGGCGCTATCTTGATATCGTCGACGAGGCCAAAAGCCTGTTAGCAGACAATCCCGCGCAGCTTCTGTCAGGCTACTGGCTCGACTCGACACCCCCGCCGGAATGGTGGTGGAAAGCGGACAAATCAGGCGGTCAGATGGTCGAACAGGCAACCCATCTGCTCGATCTCGCCCGGTGGCTCATCGGCGACGTCACGGAAGTCTACGGACGCGCTGGCTACAAGGACAGACCGGATTTTCCAGGCCTGGACGTACCGACGGTAACGACGGCGAGCCTTACCTTTGAAACGGGCGTGGTCGCCAATATAGCTTCCACCTGCCTTCTCGGCTGGAGCCATCGGGTCGGATTGCACATTTTTGCCGACAGGCTGGCGATCGAGTTGACCGACCGTGAGATCATGGTCGATGTCGGACGAGGACGCCCGGTGCGCACCGCCGACGGTGATCCGGTCTGGCGCGAGGACCGCGATTTTATCGATGCCGTACGTGGTGGCGAAAACCGCATCCGGTGCCCCTACGGCGACGCTGTAGCAACCCACCGTCTTGCCCTGGCCGTGGTGTCCTCGGCCCGCAGTGGGTCGGTCGTGCATCTCGACCCCTCCGGGATTAGACGGACTCAACCAGCGCCGCTGCAGCCGCAGCCGCGGCCGCCGGAGGGGCTTCCACCCGGCCATCGCAAGATTCGCTCGCTTGGCGTCGAGGCACCGGGCCGTGCTTATTTCTTCGACTATGAGGAAGGCCCGCCGGCCAACGGCCACTTGCGGCTTGAAACGCTGTTCACTGGTCTGTCCGCGGGCACCGAACTGACCTTCCTGAAGAACACCAATCCTTATTTCCGTTCCCGCTTCGATGGCGGGCGCGGCGTCTTTATCGAAAACGAGCCCGACCTGCATTATCCCGTTCCATTCCTCGGCTACATGGAGGTCGCGCGCGTTTCGCAGTCGCGTGCACATGGTTTCTCCGAGGGCGCGGTGCTCGCGGCGAGCTATGGTCATAAGACCGGCCATACGGCAGATCCGTTTCACGATCTCTTGGTCCAGGTGCCCCCGGACCTCGATCCCCTGCTCGGCATCTTCGTCGCCCAGATGGGGCCGATCGCCGCCAACGGCATCCTCCATGCCGACGCGGAAACGTTCGGGGCGAATGTCCCCGCACTCGGTGCGGGTGTCGCCGGTCGTCCGGTGATCGTTCTCGGGGCCGGCACCGTCGGTCTGATGACGGCGCTCTTTGCCCGCGTGCTTGGCGCCTCCGACGTGGTGATCACCGACCCCTCCGACTTTCGCCGGAAAAAGGCGGAGGCAATGGGGCTGACCGCGATGACGGAAGATCAGGCTTGGCAGCATGCCAAGGCGCGCTGGCATGACGGGACGATGGGACGCGGTGCCGATCTCGCGTTTCAGACACGAGCGCATCCCGGCAGCCTGCATACGGCGCTCAAGGCTTTGCGGCCGCAGGGTACTGTGATCGATCTTGCCTTCTACCAGCACGGAGCGGATGCCTTGAGACTTGGCGAAGAATTCCACCACAATGGCCTGAACATTCGGTGCGCTCAAATCAACCGCGTTCCCCGCGGGCTCGCTCCTCTCTGGGATCGGCGCCGGCTTGCGCGTGCGACGGTCGACCTCCTTGCCTCGGACGGAACAACGATCCGTGAGCACATGGTCACCCACGTCGTCCCTATTGACGAGGCACCATCCTTCCTCGCCGATCTGGTCGAGAACCGACCGGAGTTCCTGCAAATAGTCTTCAAGGTTGGCGAATGACCATCGAACCGACGCCCATCCGGATCCTCTTCGTCTTCGCCTGGCTGGTCGTCGGCGGGGAGGAGACCGAAGTGCGGCTGCTGGCCAAACACCTTGATCGCCGCCGTTACCGCATCGACGTCGTGGCCTGCTTCAAAAAGCCCGGCATGCCCGAGCAGACCCATGTACAGCTCCGCTCCCTCGGGATCGACGTCGACACCACACCCTACGACTTGTCGTTTAACGACACGGTCGGCTACCTTGCCGGGAAAATCTCGAGCTACGACGTCGTCATCTCCTGTCAGAACGTCGCGGATATCTATCCTGCGTTGGAGCGCCTGCATCTTCGCCCGCCGCTGATCGAACATGGCGGGCTCGTTTCTGAAGCACTGGCCGGCCCCAAACATTTGACGACCCGCTACGTCGGCGTATGCCGTTCCATCCGCGACGCCGCCGCAGCGCGGATGCCGGGACGCGAGCATGATGCGCTTGAGATCCCCTCGATGGTCGACCTCTCGGCGTTCGATCCAGTTCTGCGGGGGCCGACCCGTAGCGCTCTGGGGATTGCCGAGGACGAGGTTCTGATTGGCTGGGTCGGCCGGCTCGACCCCAAGAAGAACGTCGAGGATTTTATCGAAGCCGCTGCTCTGGTGAGTGTCGCGGCCAAGCATGCCAGGTTCATGATCGTCGGTGGCCCGGACGCCTTCGTGCCGGACTATGCGATCCAACTCAAGGCCTTGGCGGCCCAACGCGGGCTCGGCGGTGTGCTTCAGTTTCTGGGCGACCGGAAGGATATCCCTGCCCTCATGGCGTCATTTGATATCTTTGCCTGGCTTTCAAGCGGAGAAGGCATGCCGCATGTCATTGCAGAGGCCGGTGCAGCAGCCCTCCCGGTGATCGCAACGCCCGACAACGGCGCGAAGCAGCAGATTGACGACCACGTATCTGGTCTGTTCGTCCCCTATCGGGATGCCACCGCCGTGGCCGGACAGATGATCGCTCTTTTGCGGGACACGCGGCGTCGACATGCACTTGGCACCGCACTACGGCGGAAGGTGGAGAACACCTATTCAATCGAGGCGGTTTTGCCGCAGTGGGAGCAGCTGCTGGCGGATGTCTGCGGCAAGGGCAAGGCGGCCGGTCCGACCGGTCTGTTCCGGTCATTTCTGCAGGGCGGTTTCGAATGCTCGACCCATCGGCTTCGGCCGCGGGAAGGTGAGACCAAGGGCCGCCGTCTCGACATGATAGCCGCCGTCAGCCACGATCGCTACGCCGAAGAGGACTACCGTCAACTTCTAGGCCTGGGGATCCGCACAGTGCGCGACGGCTTTAGATGGCACCTGATCGAGAAATCCGGTGGCTATGACTGGTCGAGCGTGCGACCGATGATACGGGCGGCCGCGATGACCGGCACGCAGGTCATCTGGGATCTGCTGCATTATGGCTGGCCGGACGATCTCGACATCTGGTCGCCGCGTTTTGTCGATCGCTTCGCCGCCTTCGCCCGCGCTTGCGCAAAGCTGGTGCGCGAGGAGTGCGACAGTGTTCCCTTTTATTGCCCAGTCAATGAGATTTCGTTTTTCTCCTGGGGCGGCGGCGATGCGGGCTATCTGAATCCGTTTGCCAATGGCCGGGGCTTCGAATTGAAAGTGCAGCTGGCGCGCGCCGCAATCGCTGCGATGGACGAAATCAGTTCAGTTGACCAGCGGGCGCGCTTCGTTCACTGCGAGCCGGTGATCAATGTCACCGCGCATCCCTCACGGCCCGAAGACAGGGGTATTGCCGAAGGTCACCGCCAATCGCAATACCAGGCGTGGGATCTCATCGGCGGTCGATTGTGGCCGCAGATCGGGGGAAGCGAGCGCTATCTCGACGTCATCGGCGTGAATTATTACTTCAACAACCAGTGGATTCATGGAGGCACACCGATCGACATCGGGCACGAGCTATACAAGCCCCTCAATGAGATTTTGCGCCAGACTTTCGCGCGATACGGCAGGCCGATCCTCATCGCCGAGACCGGTATCGAGAACGAGCGACGCGCGACTTGGTTCGAATATGTTGTTGGCCAAGCTTCCCTGGCAATGCAGTCTGGCGTTCCGCTGGAGGGACTATGCCTCTATCCGATCGTAGATCATCCGGGCTGGGACAATGGCCGCCAGTGCGCAAATGGCGTTCTTTCGACGGAGGTCACGGCATCCGGACGAACTGCATACGCACCGCTTGCGACCGCTATTCAAGCGGCGCGAGCTGGAATGCCTTTCGCAACCGATCGAGGCGGCCAAAAATTCATCCCGTCGCGAGCCGCCCGATGACAATGGGACGGCAAATTTACCCTTACGCGCGGACCAGCGTCTCGTCATGCGCCGACCGCTAGGCAGGATACAGCGGTCCTCGTCAAGCGGCTGCGCATCATAAGATAAGTTGGTTATGCGGGAACAATTCCTCGACGCGTGAGTACGACGTCACCACGCACTCGAGAACTCAAAGGAGTTCAATCCATGTCAAAACTCGCCACCAACCGAATACCCGGCGACGTCGCACATACTGTCGATCCTTCCCTAACATCATTCACCAACATTGCATGGGGAGCCGTGTTTGCCGGTGTCGTTCTCGCTCTTGCCACACAGCTCCTTCTAAATCTGCTCGGCGTTGGCATTGGTGCGGCTGTCCTCGATCCGGCGACCTCGGACAATCCGGCGGCCAGCACGTTCTCGATTGTCGGCGGCCTCTGGTTCGTCGTCGCCGGCATCATCGCATCCTTCATCGGTGCCTATGTTGCCGCGAGGCTTTCCGGCAGACCAAGCAAATCCACGGGCGGCTATCATGGGGTCACATCCTGGGCCGTGACCACGCTTGTCGTTCTCTTTCTTCTGACAACGTCGGTGGGTTCGCTCGTCGGGGGTGCGTTCCGCGGCCTGTCGAGTATCGTCGGCGGAGTTGGCCAGACGGTCGCAACGGCTGCGACCGCGGCCGCTCCGGCGTTGGCCACAGCAACCGACCCGATGGGCACCATCGAACAGCAGATCAGAAATGCCAGCGGAGGCAACGATCCTGCGGCTCTGCAGACTGCAGCGGTCTCCGCCATGACGGCGGTTGCCACCGGAGATCAGTCGAAGATAGACGATGCCAAAACACGTGCCGCCGACGCCCTGGCCAAGGCCCAGAACATCCCAGTCGATCAGGCACGGGCGAAGGTGGATGAATACGAGGCCAGCTACAGAGCTTCGGTCGAACAGACGAAGCAGCAAGCGTTGGCCGCAGCCCAGACGGCGACGAAAGTCGTGTCACGGGGTGCGCTTCTGGGTTTCCTCGCGCTCATGCTCGGCGCAATCGCAGCCTGGTTCGGCGGCACGGCCGGCACCAAGCCCGCTTTGTTTGTCGAAGAACACACTTCCACCCAACGGCTTTAATCACCACCGGAAAGGAAACCTGATGTCTATCGAACCGAAAAATCTCAGCGATCTTCTCTACGAAACCCTCAAGGACATTTACTTTGCCGAAAATCAGATCCTAACCGCCTTGCCGAAAATGGCAGAAGCGGCCCGGTCTCCTGACCTCAAGCAGGCTTTCCAGACCCATTGGGAGCAAACCGAGGGGCAGGTCAAACGTTTGGAACAGATCTTTGAACTGATTGGCCAGCCAGCGAAGCAGAAAACCTGTAGTGCCATCCTCGGAATGATCGAGGAAGGGAAGGAGATGATGGAAGAGTTTAAGGGAACCCCCGCTCTTGACCCCGGCCTTCTAGCCGCCGCCCAAGCGATTGAGCATTACGAAATCAGCCGCTATGGCACCATGCTTTCTTGGGCAAGGACGCTCGGCCAGGACGAGGTTGCCGAGCTTCTCGGCCAGACACTCGACGAAGAAGAGTCGACCGACGAGCTACTATCGGAAATCGCCGAAACCGCGGTCAATGCAGCTGCCGCATGAAAGCTCTCGCGCGCGCCGCATCGGCGCGCGCCTGAGGAAGCAGACTCACTCAAAAATCTGTCGGGTTAAATATCGCCGACAATATCAGCAAGGAAAATAACGGATCTGCTTCGAAACCGGCGCCGGATGTGGCCACGTGCAGCGGCGGCACGGCGACCGTTAGTCCCTGCCAACACAACCGCGATGATGGGAGCCCCCTCTGCTTTGCCGTAGGCCCATGCGTAGAAGGCGTCAGGGGACGACCTGATCCTCCCGGAGATTCGGCACCCTTTGATCGAATGGAAACCAGCCCTTAGCGTCAGTCGCTGAAGCTGCAATGCATGCGCGGTGACAGGCCCTATGGTGGGAGTGGGTTACTCTAGGGCTGCGCGTAGCGCGCTTGCAGCAACACCCGGTACTCATGTTCAGGCTGCCCATAGGACCCCGCGGAATATTCCTCCAGTCCCGGTCGATCTCTGAGAACAACGCGTCCACGGTCCGACCGAATTAGCCCCTCTCCCTCCAACATATGCAAGGCGGTGGTCACGCTTGGCCGTCGGACGGCCAGCATCAAGGAGATAAACTGGTGCGTGATAGGCATATTGTCCGTTACAAGTCGATCGTGGCACATCAAGAGCCATCTCGCTAAACGTTGATCGATTTTGAATGCTGCATTTGCAAGGGCGGTATAGGCCACCTGCGCTGCAAACACATAGAGGTAGCGGGACAACAGGTCTGCAAAAACTCTATTGTCGGCAACGATTTCCTGAAACAGCCCGACTGGAAGGCGATGTGCAAATCCTTCAACCTGGATCACGATATCGTACGGGTTGGTATTTGCCCCCACCGATGACGCAGTGGGCGCAAATCCTTCTCGCCCAAACATGCCGGCCTCCGCTTTTAGGCCGCTATCCGAGACAGCCAAAACGGAACCGATGCCCGCCGACAGAAAATAGACTGACTTCAGCGGCTCTCCCGCCTGCGCGATCTGATAACCTTGAGGTAGGAACACCCTTTCCAAGCGCTCGGCGAAAGACCGGCGCTCTTCGTCTGGAAGCAATTTGATCAATCCGTTGTCGCATCCCGGCTGGCCTTCCATCTTGCGACCCCTGTTATGACGCGCGGCTCGCCCGCCGTTTTGAATGTCCCACAGCCCCTATCGGCTATGGCCCATCCTGACGCAATTCCCAGCGTAAGGGAATGATCGAGGTCATCCGATCCGAAAGGATGATACGTCAGTGAACCGTCGAATTCACTATGGTGTAGCGGGCAATTTCTGGCCGAAGCTCGAAAGTCCGCCGGAGAAGCCGGGCAGCCTCGTCCATCACAAGGACGACGTCCGTCAACTTTTCGATTTCAATGCGAAGACTGTAGGCCTCGAACTCGTCGAGTCCTGCTGCCAGCAGTCGCCTCGCTGCGTCGATCAGGCGTTCGGTGCGATCGACGACGTCGAGACTATTCTTGATGATGGTTTCGAGCATGCGTTTTCCCCTCGCTTGCAAGTCAAGCGTGGCGGAGAATCGCCTTATGCGCAATCCCGAAAGGACCTAGATCCGGTCTCGTACCCTGTCATAAAGATCGCGCATCTCGTCGAGCGCGCGGTCGTAACGCGAACGAGGCGGCGCCGAGCGGGAGCCTCCTATAGCAAAGGCGATCGCCCCGACGGCGGCTGCGATCGCGATCATCGTCGAAACAGGGTACAACTTCACCGTCGCTTGCGTCTGCCTCGCAGCCTCACGCGCGCCGCCCTTGATAGTCTGGGCGGCATCCGACACCTGCTTCTGTAACGTTTCAAGCTGCCTGCGGAGGGCGCCGAGTTCTTCGCGAGGATCATAATCGGGCTGGACAGGGACGCCGACCTGTCCAGTCGCAGTATCCACGACGCCCTTCGGCACTGGACTGGCGATCTTCGCAGCGGTGGCTTCGAGCGTAGCAGATTTACCTGGCTTACGAGGTGGCATATGTGTCCTCCAGACATTTGTTCACGGGTAAAGATGGGGCTGTGCCGTCGGAGGGCAAGCCTCTGGCAAAGGCGTCCGGCCAGCAGCATTACGTGAGCTTCTCGACCAGCTCTGCGTAGTCTGAGAAAGTGAACGTCTTGCCGCGCTGAGGGGCTTCATTGGCGAGGAGGAGCACGCGGACCGGGAAGAGCGTGGCGGCGCGGTTCGAATCGGAAAGCTCGTGTTCGTCGTCCTGATCGACCGCGCGCTCTGCAGCCCAAGTGCGGCGGCTATTTCCTGATGGGTCACGACACCTTTGGGTGACAAGATGTCCGAGATCGCCGTTACGGCCATGATCAGGCCTCGAGCTCGAGGTTCGCCGTGTTCAATCTGATCTCCTTCATGTGTGTCGCGGCGCCCCCGATAACAGGCAATGGCGCCTGGAAGTTCCGATGGCGCAGGAACAGGTTTGCTTCAAAGATGTTGAGGGCATAGGTCCACTGCTGGAGCGTCCCATGCCTTTCCTTGTCGAAATTCTTCTCCCTGTCATCCGAGGCAGATGCAACCGAACGAATCTCGACAGCGTGCGCAAAGAACTCACCGAGCGCTTCGGCGGCATCACCCTCCATGTCAACGCGCCCGCGGAAGGTCTGTGGGAGGACGACGGCGACGTCGAGGAGGACCGCATCATTGTCGTCGAAGTTATGGTGGACGATCTCGACCGTGCATGGTGGTCGTCTTACCGCGCCGACCTTGAGGTTCGCTTCCGTCAAGAGGAGATCGTCGTTCGGGCGGGGGTTATCGAGCGCCTGTAGGGAGCCCCAGGACTAAGACACGGCCTTCGGGGAAGAGAAGAAACCGGTCGCGGGCGACGTCTCTTCGGCCCCGTCGTCAGTTTCGACCACGCTTTCATCGGCGGCTTGCTGCGCTTCCACAAACGCCTCGTTCGGAATCCCAAACGTCGCAACCTGAACCATCAACTCGTTCGCTCTGCGAACGGCGGCGTCGCCGTCGAGATCGCCGGTCGATGAAACTACCGTCACGGAAATTCCCTCGCCTCCCTCGCCCGTGAATTCGACAGTGACCTTGCCGTTTGAAATGTTTGTAACACTGGTGCCGATGATCTGCATGTCTGTGCACTCCTTGATGGACGGAAGGAAATGCCGCTGTCGGGCTCTTGTTCCGGACGCCTGTCGCCGCTCAGCGCGGAGCGGGTCGGTCGGCCGGCGTCGTTAAGGCCGCGCCTTAAGCCTCGCAGGCGCTCCGTTTCCCCCGCTCCGCCTCCGCCGCGCTTTCGATCGCCTACATCGCCGTCTTGCGAGTAGCCGTCGGCGCCGGCGCAAAAGGCGTCGCGCACCACCACCACGCGATAGCCGAGATCAATCGCGCCCATCGCCGCGGCGAGAGCGCAGACGTCGGTGCCTCCGCCCGTGAGGGCGCGAAGTCGCCTTCCGGGTTCGCCATGTCCGCTTGCCGGAACAACTCCCGATACCCGGCGTTAGGTTCCCGCAAATCCCATTGCCACAGGAGGACACGATGGCAACTACGAAAACGCTCGACGACCTTTTCCTTGATACTCTCAAGGACATTTACTTTGCCGAAAAGCAGATCCTGAAAGCACTGCCGAAGATGGCCCGCAGCGCCCAGTCCGAACAAGGCAAGGCAGGTTTCCTGAAGCACCGCGACGAGACCCAGGGCCAGATCGCGCGGCTTGAGCAGGTCTTCGAAATCCTCGGCAAACCGGCGCGCGGTAAGACCTGCGAAGCCATCCAGGGCATCATCGCCGAGGGCGAGGAGATCATGGAAGAGTTCAAAGGATCGGCTGCCCTAGACGCCGGCCTGATCTCCTCGGCCCAGGCAGTCGAACACTATGAGATCGCCCGCTACGGTACGCTCATCGCCTGGGCCCGCCAGCTCGGTCTCAAGGACGCCGTTCCGCTTCTGCAGGCGAACCTCGCCGAGGAAGAAGCAACTGACAAGAAGCTGACCCAGCTTGCTGAATCCCAGGCCAATGCCAAGGGTTCCAAAGCAGCCTGACCACACCTCACGACAACTGCCGGCGCCACGGCGACCATAAGGTCGCCGTGGCCTTTTGTATCGGTTGCATCGAGCGAATGATGATGTCATTCCTATGAAGCGAGCTCATCAAAAATGACGACGAAGATGCCATCTCATCGATCAACGCGGGTTCTTCTTCTGGAAGACGAGGCAATCATCGCGATCGACGCCGAAGAGATGTTGCGCGCTATGGGAATTGGAAACGTTACGTCTCTCGAGACCAACGAGGAGACGTTGTTATGGTTGTTGGAGAAAACCCCTGATCTAGCGATCGTCGATCCACGACTGAAGGACGGCCTCTGCTCAGGCGTCGTCGCCGATCTCATCGAACGGGAAATCCCCTTCATCGTCTATTCCGGAGACACGCGGGGTGCGACCGGCGAAGACGAATCCTTTGGAAGAGGCGTGTGGCTACCGAAACCTTGCACGCCGGATCAGTTTGAAGATGCCGTTAGGCAGGCACTGAAAGCGGTGTGGTAATGTCCGTCCGCATTGCTTAGTCTAATGGACAGCCTCCGAAGTAGGGGCGTTGATCCGCGTAGCCCAGAGACCGACATATGTCCCAATTAGCATGGTGGCGATATCATCGACTAGCTGGTAACCGTCACCATAGAGACTGATCGCCGCGCTGCAGAGCGTGTCGCACGCTCTTTCGTCAAGCGGGACCTCGTAGAACTCGAACCATCGCCGGACAGCCTCGGAAACCACCGCGACCACCGGCTCGACCTGCCGTCCATCCATGTCGAACTCCTCTCAGTGATGAGATCTAGGAGCGTGCTGAAATCCTTCAACGGGCAACGTGGCTGCACGTCGCCCGATCAGTGGAGGGTCTGACATGCCGGCAACGTGACGTTCAGAGAAATCGCCCGCGAAAAGACGTCCTCGGCAAGCTCAACCTCGTTCTCGGCGAGGTCGGCTGCAGGCCGGATGCCGGATGTCCAATATGTCAACTGCTTGAACTTGTTCCCCCGCGAGCTACCCTTTCACGCTGGCCAACAAGAACATCGGTGCTATTTCGTTAGAAAATTGACGATTGCTTTTGCCAGAGCGACAGGGTTTTCCTCCGCCACGTGGTGACCGCTATCGATGCCAAATCCTCTTACGTCGATCGCCCAGTCCTTCCAGATCGCTACCGGATCGCCGTAGATCTGCTCGAGATCATCCCGGAGCGACCAGAGGCAGAGCATTGGACAGCCGATCTTCCTGCCCGCGTCGCGATCAGCCTTGTCATGAATATGGTCGATGCGAATGCCGGCGCGGTAGTCCTCGATCATCCCATGGACGGTTTCGGCCCGATGGATGGCCTCGTGAATATCAGCGTATGCCTCTTGGCCCATGAGATCTGGCGAAAGCTTATCGTACCATGCGCCGGGATCGGCTAAGATCGCGCGCTCGGGCTTATCCGGGTGTGCGAAGAAGAACCAATGGTACCAATCTCGCGCGAACTTCCAGTCGGCTCGCTCGAGATGTTCGAGGACCGGTAGGCCGTCGATGACGATAAGTTTCCGCACCGCTTCCCGATGGTTCATCGCCATTCGGAAGGCCGTCAGGCTGCCACGGTCATGTCCAACCAGAAAGAAATCATCATGCCCCAGCCGTCGCATCAGCTCCACTAGAGCCGCAGCCTTCGCCTGTTTGGACGAGTGGCGGCTGTCAGGTGCGTCGGGCGGTATGTCGGACTGGCCGAAGCCGGGGACGTCCGGGCAGGCGACGGTAAACGATGGCGCGAGAAGATCGGCTACTTTCCCCCAGGTCATGTGGGTCCGCGGGTGCCCGTGCAACAGAAGAAGAGCGGGACCGCTTCCCCCCACGCGGAGCCGAATGTCACCCGCGTCGATGTGAACCGTTTGCAGTTCGAAGCAATCGAAGGCCATTTCTATCACCTTAGATTTGGGTGAGCGACGTTACATACGCCGCAGCGGTTTGGTCGAATGACGGCGCCGGCCTGCATTGCTTCCGAAGGTTCGGCTTTCCTTCTTGTCGGCCTTCGCGACCTTTGTGAGCCTCGCGTTGTTTCGATGCGGTGCGCTGGGACGACATTCTGCGTCTCCCTTCGATCGTCGAGAACAACGTCGGACGGCAGAAAAAGTTTGACGGGAGCGAAAAGCCCCTAGGTCGTGCGCCCCGAGAACATGGAACTTCGAAATGTCGACCCGCCCGCGCAAGGAGGCAACGAAATCCTGGACGGCCGTTCTCGAAACGCCGGACGGAGGCTACATCGTTGTCGGAGGACGTCTGTGGAGAAAAACGAACCCGTATCGGTTCTGGCCGGCCTTGAACCTGGAGCATGGAAAGGAAAAACGCGACTAGATCGACATCGGGAACATTCTACGGAAGGCAGCCCACGTCAGTTGTCTAAATCCGAAGCCTTGTCGATCCGTCCGGGTATGATCGTTACGGTGACGGGGCAGACCCGACTTATGCGGTCCAGCAGGGTGAAAGACGATGATATGCCGTTCTGCGAATATCCGTAATTCGCAGACATGTACGATATGCGCAGGAAATGCTACGTCGGAAGCCCATGCTCTACCGGAAAACGCAGGAATTAACAAAGACTTAAGCACTTCGGATACTTCTTGCACATTAGTATGACTTATTTGACGGTGGTTTTATTGCGCTCGGGTCTTTCATATTCACTTGCTGGGGTCTTCAAAACCCTTCGCGGTCTCGGAAGGGACAGCGGCGGCAATGTCGCGATCGTCGTTGCCCTCACCCTGGTGCCGATGATCGTCGCAGTCGGCGCGAGCTTTGACTACATCCGTACTTACAATGTCCGTCAGAGGATGCAGAGCGATCTCGACACGGCCCTGATCGCCGCAGTCAAAGAGATCGATACCGACGACACCGACGCCCTCAAGGAAAAGGTTGCAGACTGGTTCCACGCGCAGGTGGAAAACAGCTATACGCTTGGCGACATCGACATTGATACATCCAACCATAAGATCACGGCGACGGCCAGCGGCACGGTTCCGACGACGCTGATGAAGATCGCCAACATCGACACCGTTGACGTCAGCGTGGCAAGCGCCGTCAAGGGCCCGGCCACCTCCTATCTCAATGTCTATATCGTTATCGACACATCCCCGTCGATGCTACTCGCGGCAACAACGGCCGGCCAGTCGACCATGTATGCCGGCATCGGTTGCCAGTTCGCCTGCCACACCGGCGATGCACACACTATCGGCAAGACGAAATACGCCAACAATTACGAATACAGCGCGGCCAAGAACATAAAGCTTCGCGCCGATGTTGCCGGTGACGCCGTCAGAGACGTGCTCGACATGATCGACACGTCCGACAGCAATCATCAGCGCATCAAGGTTGGATTATACAGCCTCGGTGATACCCTCACCGAAGTTCTGACCCCGACGCTCAGCACTGACACGGCGCGCAATCGCCTTGCAGACGCAAGTTACGGCCTCACCAGCGCGACCTCGAAGGCAGCCACCTATTTTGACGTCTCCCTGGCGACGCTCAAACAGAAAGTCGGCACCGGCGGGGACGGGACATCCTCGGGCTCGCCGCTCAAGCTGGTTCTCCTGCTGACGGACGGCGTCCAATCGCAGCGCGAATGGGTGACCGACAAGGTGACATGGAAGAACGGGAAGGCGACGTATGGGGCATACTGGAACAAAGTCGCGCCGCTTAATCCGGATTGGTGCGCCTACGTCAAAAACCAGTCCGCCACCATGGCGGTGCTTTACACCGAGTACCTGCCGATCACCTCGGACTGGGGTTATAACGCAACCGTCGGCTCGACCATGGCAAGCGCCAGCTGGAAGAGCACCTACGGCGGCACCATGCAAAGCGGCGTGTCGACCAGCATCACGAGACGGGATTACATTCCCTATGCGCTTTCCGACTGCGCATCCTCCAAGAGCCTGTTCCTATCAGCGTCGTCGTCGACCGAGATCACCGCTGGTCTGTCGGCTCTTTTCACCCAATATCTCGCATCCGTCCGGCTGACCCAATGAGGCGAGGGAAACACTTCGCATCGTTGCGCCGCCTGCTTGGCGATCGCAAAGGGGTCGCTGCGATCGAATTTGCGATCCTGGCTCTGCCGCTCTTCATCATGATATTCGGCATTATCGAAGTGTCGCTGATGTTCTTCGTCAACTCGGCGCTGGACGCTTCGGTGCACAAGATCTCCCGGATGATCCGCACCGGCGAGGTTGCGTCCTCCAACATCACGCTGGCCGATTTCAAGGCTAGGATTTGCAACGACATGCTTCTCTCGTTCAGCTGCTCCAGCGGTCTGCTGGTCAAGGTGATCGTGCTTTCCGACCTCTCGTCCGCCGCCAGCACCGACCCCATCGACGACAGCGGCAATCTCACTGTGACCGAGACCTATGATATCGGCAAGGGCAGCGACTACATCCTGGTTCAGACATTTCTGCCATGGACAGCCGTCGTCAATTTTTTCAGCCTGTCGAGCGCCAAGCTTTCGGACGGCCGCTACCTGCTCGGATCTTCCGTTCTGTTCCGCAACGAGCCTTTCTGACATGATCATAAAACGGAGCCTGTCGTTCTTCCGCTTCGCCCGATCCCGCGCCCGTCATCTCATGCGCGACCGGTCGGCGGCTTCGGGTGTCGAATTCGCGCTGGTGTTGCCGATCCTGGTGATGCTCCTGTTCGGCACAGTCGATCTCGGCCATGCACTCACAGTCAGCCGGAAGATAGATGAGATCGCCTCTTCCACGGGCGACATGATTTCACAGCAGGGCTCCTGGACGAAATCCGATGTCGCCAAGCTTCTCTCCGGCGCCAGCTTCATCCTGCAGCCCTATGACACGACAGGGCTGACGATCACGCTGGCGGTGGACGATATCGCCAAGAGCGGCAGTGCAACGGTCAACTGGTCTGCAGCACTCAACACCTCCGCTCTTACCTCCGGCTCGGCGAGCACAATCGAGGTCCCTTCGGAGATCCAGGATGACGGCGTACAGGTGGTGCTGACCCGGGTGCAGTACACATTGACGACGCCGGTCTCGGCGTTCTTTTCAAACTTCACCGGGCAGAATGGCTACAGCTTCGATCGCCATTACTTCAATCGCCCGAGGGTCGGCGACAAGATCACCTACAACTGAGGCGGAAATCGAAGCCCTGCGGGGCGACAGCCCAGGCTCACTTGGGCAGCCTGACGATGCCGTATGGGTTGAACTTGAACTCATCCACTTCGTAAGTCGAATCGAAGGAGAGGCTTGCGTGGCGACCCTTGAGCGTCGGTTCAAGGCCCCGCCCTGCGATCTCGTCGGCCACCGCATCCATGATGGCGACGATCTGGCTTTCGTTGCCGGCCGTTTCAGGCACATAGACCTCCGGCAATCCGACGAGATGGAAACCGACGCTCTCCAGGTATCCCGGAACCGATAGCGGCCGCTTCGCAAAGGCCAGTCGGCCGATCCGCTGCTCAGCCAACGGGTCGGCGGCCTTTACCGCCTCGGCGCCTTGCCGGATCAGCTCTCTCCACCGGTCGAGGCCATGGGCAATGCCGGCGCTTTCGCCCTTTACCGCAACCGCTCCCGCATCGATCAACCGCTCGACGAAGCGCAGCGCCAGCATCGAAACCTTCACCGTCTCCGCCTGCGCCATGCTCGGCCCGAGGACATAGAGGACAGACTGATGATCGGAGACGGCATCTTCGTCTGCCGGGCTCCACGCATCGGCTTCGACCCGATCCCAGCACACGGCGAATGACTGGCTCATACGGTCATCAGGCTCGGCCTGGGAATAGTCCTCGTCGATGCTGAAGGCCGTGGCGAAGTCACGGATCGCCTGCGATGCCGCATCGGACAAGGGGCTGAGGTCACGTCCCTTGCCGAGGAAACATAAGACATGCCGGGGCGTCACCGACGATTTCTCCACCTCGTTTTGGGTCACCGTTTCCTCGCCGGAGGCCGGGCTGATTTCCTTGGCCGATGACGGTTTCCAGCCGATCATCGCCGCGATGGACGCCAAGAGAGCGCGACGCAGGAGATTCAAGATCGATGCCTTCCGTTCTGTCGAATGTTCGCAGCCTCCTCGCCTTGTAACCGGACGAAATCCGAAACAAAAGCAGGATTAAGCGCCCGACAGTCCGGTATGCCATCACCGAGCCCGCCCGGCTCGTTCAAGCCACGGCTTGCGCGCCGGTAATTTCCACGAGCGAGCCGCACATGAAGGCCGCTTCGTCCGATGCAAGGAAAGCAACGAGCGCTGCCACCTCCTCCGGCCTGCCGATACGGCCGTAAGGCACGAGTTTGTCGAGATCGGCGATCGTCCGCCCTGCGCGGATGACGCCTGCTTCCAGCATCGGCGTGTGGATTTCACCGGGGCAGACGGCATTGACCCTGACCTTGTCGGGCGCATAGTCGCGGGCGAGGTTCTGGGTGAAGGCGGCGACCGCCGCCTTCGTCGTGTTGTAGGCGATGTGGTTCGGCGCGGGGTAGAGTCCCCATTGCGAGGCGGTGTTGACGATCGCCCCGCCGCCGGCAGCGATCATATGCGGCAGGGCCGCGCGGCAGAGATGGAACATCGAATCCAGATTGACCGCGAAACTCAGCTGCCAGTCTTCATCCGAAAGGGAAAGCAGGTTTCCGCGCCGGTTGATGCCGGCATTGTTGACCAGCACGTCCAGCCGCCCCTTGATCGCAAAGGCTTTCTCGATGAGTTCGACGCATTCCGGCTTGCGGGAGATGTCGGCCGCGATGGTGGTCGCCGATCCGCCCGCCGCCTCGATGAGCAAAGCGACTTCGCCTGCCGCCTGGGCATTGGCATCAGCCACCACCACCAGGGCGCCTTCGTCGGCCAACCTCTTCGATATGGCCGACCCTATACCGCCGCCGCCGCCCGTGACCACCGCGACCTTACCCACAAATCTTTTCATATCGAACCTCCCTACCTGATGTAACTGCCGCCGTTGATGTCGAACGTCGCCCCATTGACCGAGGCCTGCGAAGGGCGAAGTAGGAAGGCCACCAGCTCGGCGATCTCCGCCGTCTCGGCCATCTCGCCGATCGGGATATCGCCGACCGCTGCATCCTTGCCGTGCTTTGCCACGAACTCCTCGGCCATGTCGGTGCGCACCCATCCGGGCGCGACAGAGACCGCGACGATCCCATCGCGCCCGAAGCTGCGCGCGATCGACTTTGTGAGATTGATCAGCGCCGCCTTGGTCGCTCCGTAAGGCATGGCGTCGGCCGCATAGCCGCGCTGTCCCGCGCGGCTTGCCATGTTGACGATCCGCCCGCCGCCATGGTGCTTGAAATGCGCGAGGGCTTCCTTGCAGAGATCGGCGGCTGCGAAGAAATTCACCTGGAACTCGGTCTGCCAGGCGATCCGCCAATCGACGGGATCGGCTTCGATCGAGATCTCGCTGCGGATGCCGGCATTGTTGACGACGGCATGGATCCGCCCCGCCGCCGCGAGCGCGTCGCGCCACAACGCGAAGGCGCCGTCCGGACTGGAGAGGTCGGCCTGGACGATCAGGCCGTTTCCACCCAGCTTGCCGAGAAGGGCTTGCGCCCTCTCTCTGTCGCGCCCGTAATGGATCACGGGCCGCGCGCCTTCGGCAGACAGGCGCTCGGCGATGGCTGCGCCGATACCGCCCGACGCCCCGGTGACGAGGACCGTCTGGCCAGCCAGCGGTTGAAGGTGAGACATGGCGGCTCCTAATCCAGCAAACCGACCTGGGGACCCCAGGTGTCGGACAGCGCAAATCCCGCTGTGAAGGGATCGTCGTCGGACATGCGGAGCTGTTCGCGACCGTAGACATAGGCCCGGCCGGTTATTCGCGGCAGCACGGCGCGGCGGCCTCCCACCTCGGTCTCGCCGATCGCCTCCGCCAGGAATTCGCCGCCGATGATCGACCGCGACGTCCTGCGGTCTCCGACGGAGACTTCTCCGTGGGCGTAGAGCACAGCAAGGTTCGCCGAGCTACCGGTCCCACAGGGCGAGCGGTCGACCCGGCCGGGCTGCAGCGTCGTGCAGGTCCGCACCGCGCCATCGGCCTCCTGTCCACGGAACATCACGTAGGCAATCTCATCAACGCCTGTCAGGACGGGATGGGCGACCGAGACCTGCCCTGAGAGAAGCGACTTAAGCTCGATACCGGCTTCTGCGAGTAGCCGGGCATTGGCCGGCGCAATATCGAGGCCGATCTGGTCGACATCCACGAGTGCGTAATAGACCCCGCCGAAGGCGACGTCGATTTTGATGCGGCCCCATTTCGGCGTCTCCACCTCCTTGTCCAGCACTTCGGCAAAGCTCGGCACGTTGTCGAGGCTGACGGACAGGCACTGGCCGTCGCGGCAGACGGCGCGTGCGACGATGAGTCCGGCGGGCGTGTCGAGGCGGACGACCGTCTCCCGTTCCGACATCGGCACCCGCCCGCTCTCGAGAAGTGCGGTGACCACGCAGATGCAGTTGCTGCCGGACATCGGGTGGGCGCGATCGGCCTGAAGGACGATGAAGCCGGCGTCCGCATCGCTGCGCGTCGGCGCGACCAGCAGGTTCACCGACATGGCGACGCTGGCGCGCGGCTCGAAGGTGACGAAGCGGCGCAGACTGTCGTCGACCGTGTTGATGTGGTTCATTTTGTCGAGCATCGTTGCACCGGGTATCTCGGGCGCCCCTGAGACGAGGACCTTGCCGATCTCGCCCTGGCAGTGGACCTGTAAGAGCTCCAGGGTCCGGTCCCAGTTCACTTGGCCACCTCCGGCTTGATGTACCAGCCCCAGGGGTCCTCGCTGGCGAAGCGGGTGATCTGCTTGGTCTCGAGATAATTGTCGAGGCCCCAGCGTCCGAGTTCGCGGCCAATGCCGGATTCCTTGTAACCGCCCCACGGTGCTTCCGTGAACGTCGGTTGCGAGCAGTTGATCCAGACGATGCCGGCGCGGAAGGCGGCCGCCACCCGTTCGGCACGGGCGTCGTCCTTCGACATCACAGCCGCGGCTAGGCCGAAGCGAGAGTCGTTTGCGAGGTTCACAGCCTCCTCTTCTGTCTTGAAGGAGCGCACGCAGACGACCGGCCCGAATATCTCTTCCTTCCACGCGTCGCTGTCGAGGGGCACGTCGGTCAGCACTGTCGGCCTGAGATAGAACCCTCTGTCGATTCCTTCCGGGCGCGTGCCGCCGCAGGCGACGGTGGCGCCGGCCTTCCGGGCGCCTTCGATCGCCGCGACGACCTGGTCATATTGGCGTTTCGATACGAGCGGGCCGAGAAGGGTTCCCTCGTCGAGACCATTGCCGATCTTGATCCTGTTCGTCTCTTCGACCAGCCGTTCGAGCAGACGGCCATAGATTGCTTCGTGCACGAGAACGCGGGAGGTGGCCGAGCAGACCTGGCCCTGGTTCCAGAAAATGCCGAACATGATCCACTCGACGGCCTTGTCGATATCGGCGTCCTCGAAGACGACGAAGGGCGACTTGCCGCCGAGCTCCAGGCTGACGCGCTTGATGTCGCGGGCGGCCGCGGCCATGATTTTCGAGCCGACCGGTCCGGAGCCGGTAAAGGCGAGCTTGTCGACCTGCCTGTGATCGATGATCGCCTGCCCGGCGATCGAGCCGGCGCCGGTTACGATATTGAGAACGCCAGCAGGCAGCCCGGCTTCGTCGGCAACCGCCGCCAGCTCAAGCGCCGTCAGCGATGTCAATTCGGCGGGCTTGAGCACCACGGTGCAGCCGGCGGCGAGCGCCGGGGCGACCTTCCATGCTGCCATCAGCAGTGGATAGTTCCAGGGAATGATCGCGCCGGCCACGCCGATCGGCTCACGCACCGCCTTGGAGGTGAACCGCGCATCGGGAAGCGCGATCGCCTCCTCGGGATTGTTGTCGAGCTGTTCAGCCAGCCCCGCATAGAAATCGAAACAGCCCGCCGCATCGGCGACGTCCCAGTCGGCCTCCGGAAACGGCTTGCCGTTGTCGAGGACTTCGAGGCGTGCAATCTCGGCCTGACGGGCGCGGATGCCGTCCGCGATGGCGCGGAGATATCCGGCTCGCCGGGCCCCCGTCAGCTTCGGCCAGCCATCCCTATCGAAAGCGCGGCGTGCGGCCTTCACGGCGAGGTCGACGTCTTCGGCCGTTGCGGCGGCGATCCTGTGGATCACCTCCTCGGTCGCCGGATTGATCACCTCGCAGGTTCCGCCCTTGGCCGGTTTCACCCATTGCCCATCGATGTAGAGTTCGCTTCGCATAGTCACTCCCTTCGCCTTGCGCCGACGCCGCTCTCAGAAACGGTCGACGCGATAGGGTTTCATATCCACGGGCGGTTCGACGCCCGTGATGAGATCGGCCATCAGGCGGCCGGTCGTCGCCGCATAGGTGAGGCCGAGATGTCCGTGGCCGGTCGCGTACCAGACGTTGCGGCGCTTGGCGGATCGGCCCATGACCGGGACGGTGTCGGGCAGCGCCGGGCGATGCCCCATCCACTCCGTCGCCCGCTGGACCTGCAGATCCGGCAATGCCTGCTGAGCCCTCTTCACCAGGATCTTCGCGCGCCGATAGTCCGGCGGCGCGTCGAGACCAGCCATCTCGACCGTGCCGCCGACGCGGATGCCGCCTGCCGTCGGCGTGACCATGAAGGCGCGCGCCGGCCAGATGATCGAATGGCGCATCGAGATGCCGGGTTCCATGATCTGCGTGTGGTAGCCGCGTTCGGTTTCAAGCGGGATATGTTCCCGCAGCAGGGCAGAAAGCCGGGCGGCGAAGGCGCCGGCCGCAAGCACCACCTTGTCGGCAGCAACGGTACGCCCGTCCGCCAACCGAAGCGCGGAGACGCCGGCGTCGCCCTGCTCGAAATCGACGACGTCACCCTGAACGATTCTGCCGCCGAGCCGCCCGAACCGTTCCGAAAGGGCGAAGACAAGTCTGTACGGGTCGGTGATTGACCGGTTGTCGGGAAAGAGGACCGCCTTGCCGATCTTCGTCGTCAAGGCAGGCTCGAGGTCTCGAATGGCGTTGCCGCCAAGGATTTCGTGCCTGAAGCCGAACCGCTCCAGGATTTCGATATGTTCGCGATCAGCCTTGAATTCGGCGTCATCGGTATAGAGGCTGAGACATCCCTCGGCGGTCAGCATGTGTGTCAAGCCGGTCTCCTTCAGGAGCGCGTCCAGGTCTTCGTAGACGCGTCGGCACAGCACGGCGCCGGCTGCCTCCAGTTCCCGCAGCTTCGAGGGACGGCTCGCAGCCAGGAACCGTAGGAACCAGGGCACCAGTTTCGGCAGATAACCGGGACGGATGCGGACCGGACCCTCCGGATCGAGCAGCCATTTCGGCATCTGCGCCCAGATGCCGGGACGCGATGCCGGCATGAATTCGGTGACGGCGATGCTCGCCATATTGCCATAGGAAGCGCCGCGGCCCGGCGCCGCCTTGTCGAGCAAGGTGACGGCTTTTCCCCGGCGCTGCAGTTCATAGGCGATTGTGGTGCCGATAATGCCGGCGCCGACGACCACGATGGATGACACGGCCAACCTCGCAATTTCAGAGATCTTGGGGCGACTTGACCGCCCCATAACTGTTACTGTTACCAGTTGAGGATCGGCTGCATTGCCGCCTTGAATTCGGCCTTCTCCTCCGCCGTCAGTTCGCCGAGCGGCGCGCGGCAGGTACCGACCGGCGTGCCCTGGAGCTCGCAGCCATATTTGATCTTCTGGACGAACTTGCCGCTCTCGAGAATGTTCAGCGCTCTGTAGAGAACCGTCATCATCTCGCGGGCCTTTTCGAGGTCGCCGGAACGGAACGTCCGGTCGAGGTCGCAGCACGCTTTCCCCATGCAGTTGGCCGGACCGCAGATCCAGGAATCCGCGCCCCAGAACATGAAGTCCAGCGCGATATCGTCGGAACCCGAGACGAGATCGATACGGCCCTTGTAGCGCGAATGGATATCGACGGCGCGCTGCAGAACGCCCGAGCTCTCCTTGATACCGATCACCCGGCGATCGTCGGCGAGCGCATCCATCAAGTCGAAGGAGATCTCGATGCCGTCCTTCGGGGGATAGTTGTAGAGGATGAGATTGACATCAGTGGCGTCGAGCACGGCGCGGTAATGCGCGAGCAGTTCGTCCTGCGTCGGACGCGTGTAGAAGGGTGTGGCGAGCAGAACGGTGTCATAGCCGATCTCCCTGGCGCGCGCCGTGTTCTCGATCACCTCGCGGGTGGCAGGCGCGTTGGTGCCGGCGATCAGTATCTCGCCGTCATTGGCGAAGTCCTTGACGAACTTGAGCACCTGGTCGCGCTCCTCGTTCGAGAGGGAGAAGTATTCGCCGGTCGAGCCCATCGGCACCCAGCCCGTGACGCCGGCCGCACGCAGCACCGTCAGGTGCTTTTCGAACGCCTTGAAGTCGATCTTGTTGTTCGCGTCGAAGGGAGTGATGAGCGCGGGCATGACGCCGGAAAGTTTCATGGGGAATTCTCCTGTCTGGGAACGACTATCTTCAGATTGCGAGTTTCTTCAGGATCCGGCCTTCTACTAGCGAGACGGCTCGCGTCAGAGGAAAGGCGATCACGAAGTAAATGAGGGCGACGACGGTCAGCACTTCGACGGGACGGGCCGTGTTGTTGGAGATATTCTGGCCGACGAACATCAGGTCCGCCATGCCGACGGCGGAAACCAAGGCGCTCTCCTTGAAGAGGCTGACGCAGTTGGACAGCAGTGTCGGGATGGCGCGCAACACGGCCTGCGGCAGCACGACGTTCATCACCTGGCTCCTGCGCGGCAGGCCGAGGGCGACGCAGGCGTCCAACTGCTCCTGGCCGATGGATTTGAGGCTCGCCCGGAAGGTCTCGCTGGTGATCGCCCCCATATAGAGCGTCAGCGCGATGACCCCCGACGCCAGGTTCGAGAGTTCGACGCCAAGGATGAGCGGCAGGCAGAAGAAGATCCAGAAGAGCTGGATAAGTACCGGTGTGCCGCGGAAGAACTCGACATACAGGCTGGAGATCGCGCGAAGGGCGAGGATGCGCGATGTCCTGAGGAGACCGACGAGGAAGCCGAGAGAGCATCCGAGCACGATGCAGATGACCGTCAGTTTGAGCGTCATCCACAGACCGAGCAGGAGTGCGTGTTCGAAACGCAGCAGGATCGAGAAGTCGAGTGTCATTCTGGCCTCCTAGCTGACAAGGATTTGACGGCGGCGTTCGAGCAGGCCGACGATCTGGGTTATCGGGAAGGACACGGCGAAATAGATGAGAGCGACGACCGTAAAGGTTTCGATCGGGCGGTAGGTCTCGGTGGCCAGCGTCTTGCCCTGGTACATCAGGTCCTGGATAGCGACGATCGCGACCAGCGCGCTCTGCTGGAAGATGACGATACCGTTGGTCAGAAGTACCGGGATCGACGCGCGGAACGCCGTCGGGAAGACGATGTAGAGCACCCGCTGCAGCGGATTGAGACCGAGCGCGATACCGGCGTCGAGCTGTTCGCGCGGAACCGCCTGGATGGACGCCCGGTAGGCCTCAGCGTTGAACGCCATCAGATTGAGCCCAAGCGCCAGGATGCCCATTGTCACCGGGTCGAGGAAGACGTCGAACAGCATCGGCACGCAATAGAATATCCAGACGATCTGAACGATCGCCGGCGTGCAGCGGAAGAATTCGACGAACAGCATGAACGGCAGCCGCACGACCCGGTAGGGGCTCATGATCAGAAGGGCGAGCGCGAAGCCGAAGACGATGCCGATGACGTTTGCCGCAGCCGTCAGTTCCAGCGAAACCCACAGCCCCTGCAGAAGCGGAGCGATAGATACTGCATTGAAGTCGAACGTGTAGTTCACGATGCCCTCCTTGCCGCTTGATATGGCCTACTGCTTGATATGAAAGACGCGGTCGATGAATTCCTTCGTCCGCTCCTCGCGCGGGGCGCCGAGCACCTGCTCGGGAGGGCCGTCCTCGACGACCACGCCGCCAGCGCAGAAGATGACGCGAGAGGCGATGTTCTTGGCGAACCACATGTCATGCGTCACGATCATCATCGGCATGTCCTGGGCGGCGAGCTGCAGGATGACATGCTCCACCTCGCTGACGAGTTCCGGGTCCAGCGCCGAAGTGACCTCATCGAACAGCATCAGCTTCGGGTCGAGCATCAGCGCGCGGGCGATGGCGACACGCTGCTTCTGGCCGCCGGAAAGCTGGGCCGGATAGGCATTGGATTTGGCGCCGAGGCCGAACCGCTCGAGCAGCGCCTGGGCTCGGGCCGTGGCCTTTGCCTTGGCTTCTCCACGCACCTTGCAGGGAGCGAGAACCAGATTCTGTATGACGTTCAGATGCGGAAACAGCGTGTAGTGCTGAAAGACCATGCCGATCGAACGGCGGACATTGGTGTCGATCTGGGTCTTCCTGCCCGCGCTTTCGGAAGAAATATAGGGTTTCCCATCGAAACTGACCGACCCGCTGTCGATCTGCTCCAGCCCCATCATCACCCTCAGCAGCGTGCTCTTGCCGCCGCCGCTCGGACCAATGACGACGACACGTTCGCCGGGCTTCATTTCGATGTCGATGCCTTTCAGCACCTGAATGGCGCCGTTGCCGTAGCTTTTGTGAAGCGCCTGCATTTTCACGAGGGGAAGGCTGAAGGACGTGGTCATGCCAATCTCCGATGATCGAAGCTGGAAGGGCCGGCGCGAACCTCGCACCGGCCGGTGAGATTACTTTGCGCCCTTGAGCACGTCGTCGACCGCCTTCTTGATCAGCTCGTCGACGTGGCCGGTCGCGACCTTCTCTTCGAGGAAGATATCGACCACCTCGACGTCAGCAGCCGAAAGATTGTGCGGCAGACCGAAAGCGACGCCCTGCTTGGCGAGGGCCGGCGTCGGGTTGAGCGCCACCGCCCATTCCGGGTTCGACTGAGTGAAGAGCTGGTTGGTGTCGGAGGCGTCGACCAGGATGTCGGCGCGCTTCGAGGTGACCGCCAGGCGGGTCTCGTCGTTGCCGGGAAGGCGCATGACCGTGGCGTTCTTCACCGCCGCGGAAATTGCCTTGTCCTGCGCCGTGCCGGACATGACTGCGAGCGTCACGCCCGCCTTGTCGATATCGGCAACCGAAGCAGCGCCGGCTGCAATTTTCGGATTGTTTTTGTTATAGGCGAGCGAGATCTGGTACTCCATTGCCGGGATCGAGAACTGCACGGCCATGGCGCGGGCCGGCGTCCGGTTCAGCGCCAGCGACAGATCCCATTTGCCGGCCTGCAGGCCGGCGACGATGTTGTCCCAGGTCGTATCGACGAATTCGGGCTTCACCTTCAGGACATCGGCAAATTCCTTGCAGAGATCAGCGAAGAAGCCGGAATATTCTCCAGTTGCCGGATCGCGCATGACATAGGGCGGGGCAACCGCTGCGCCGCAACGCAACACGCCCGCCTTCTGCACACCCTGCCAATATCCCTCAGCGGTCTCAGCCCGCACGGCACCGGCGGAAAGACCTCCCATGAGAGCGAGCGCGGGCAGCGCCCGCAAGGCGGACGTTATCAACTTCGAAAGCATCGGCATTCCTCTTTTGCTGTGCGCGAAGTGCGCAGTTCCACTCGTCGGCTGTAGCCGTTTCTGTTTTTCTTGTCGGCTGCGTGTCGACTGAGCGAGATATGTCAACAGCGTGTCGACAAAGTCAAGCGGAAAAATTACATTGCCGACACGCGGCTTTTCTGGCCCAATGTGACCCGCGTCGAGAGAAAGGGACCTAAGTGTCTGATGAATCGGAAGTGAAACGAATCCGCGGGACCGGCTGGAAAAGCGTCTACGAGACGCTCCGCAACGAGATCCTGTCGCTCGCTCTACCGCCCGGTCAGCTCCTCGACGAGATGACGCTTGCCGAACGCTTCGACATGTCGCGCTCGCCAGTGCGCGAAGCCCTGATCCGGCTCGGCGCCGACGAGCTGGTCGTCACGCTCTCGAACCGGAGCACGATCGTAGCGCCGATCGAAGTGGCAACGTTTCCCAAATATGTGGAGGCGCTCGACATCGCGCAGCGGATGAATACGCGGCTTGCCGCCGCGCTCAGAACCGAGGCTGACCTGAAGATCATCGCCAAGCGGCTGAAGTCGTTCGAGGCGGCGGTCAAAACAGGCAATCACCTGGCCATGTCGGAAGCCAACAAGGAATTCCACATGGCAATCGCCCATGCCGGAAAAACC